>CAMBZU010000055.1 GCA_945872355.1 Chitinophaga pinensis | reverse complement strand
GCTATCTTTTGAATATTGGTTTAAATATACAAGAAAAATACACCTTAAAAAGTATTTTCCTTTGTATTAGGTTTTATTTTTTTAAGCGACTCTTTTACAGATTTCAAATACTTTTTATCGCTGTAAAATCCTTCATCTTTGCCCGCTTTATAAACAATCATCACTTTGGGGAAATCAAGTGCATCAATATCTTCAGATGACAATTCACTTTTATTTGTTACCTCAGGAATTAATTCAACTTCAAACTCAACTAAATAACCCTTGTCTTTTTTGGGCTCAGGCTCATTTCTATTGGTGTTTATTACTACGCAAGTATTTTCAAAACCAACTCTGCTGAATTCCATGGCATAATAACAATCTTTCCCTAAATAAAATTGAAATCCACCATTTTTGCCTGTGTAAACAGAGTCAATTTTGCTGTTGCCTTTAAAAAGTCTGACAGTAACTCCTTCTAATCTAAAATCTTTAACAACTACTATACCCTGCATTTCTAAAAAACCATCTGTATCATTTGCAGGAACTGTTTCCTGCGCAATTGCTTGGTTGATTGTAAGTAAAAAGATGCATGCTTTAGAAAGTTTACTGAACCATTTCATAGTTAGGTATTTTGTTTAGCAATGTATTATTTACTAACCGGTAAATAAGCTGTAAAATCATTAACTTTTAAACCTTTAATTGTTAATTTCATTCAATCAATTGGGCGCAATTGTCATTACAGGCACCTCCGAAATATTAATAATTTCTTGTGCCAATGAGCTTACAAAATAAGGCGTATGACTGATTTCTTGTTGCGACATAAGCATAATTACATCACCTTCAATTTTTCTGGAATAATCAGCAATAATTTCTCCTAAAGATTCGTAACCCATAGTAGATTTAATGATTTCTGCTGTAAATTTTACATTGCTATTTTCAATGATGTTTTTCACTTTTACCAATTGCTGACCAAGGCGATTTATCAAATATTCATCAGCATCAAAAACTACGTTAACTATATTCAAAACAATAGTTGCATCTAATTTTGCTAAGGCAATTGCTTTAGATAACTTATCCTTTGTTTCTTTGGTAAGATCGATTGGGATAATGATATTTTTAAAATTTGACAACTGACTGTGCTGATTAGATGACAACACAGGTACTTTACTGCTTCTCATTATTCTTAATGCATTTGATCCTAAAAATCTATTTTCACGGTCGCCTGCACTGTTGCAACCCATGATGAGCAGATTGGCTTTAATTGAAGCTGATTTTTCTAAAATTCTTTCGTAAACTTTACCTTTTTCTATAAATAAATTAATCGTATCAATTTCAACAGAAGCATCAGCATTGCCTATAAAAGCTTTAAATTTAGTTCTAATATTTTTATTTATTAGGGCAGCTTGATCTTCCGAATTACCCGTATTGTTTTGCTCAACGCCTTCAATCACATAAATAAATTGTATTGTTGTTTTTATACTTTTTGAGATTAATTGAGCATATTTAAGGGCCTGAATAGACTGTTCTGAAAAGTCTGTAGGAATTAAAATATTAAAATTAGATGATGTCATAAAAAATTAAATAATTTTGGAAATTCTCTCAAACACACAGCATAAGAAATCAAACAAATATAATTTAAACTTTAGTATGAACAAAATTCCTGATTCAGAATTAATATTAAACCCAGATGGCAGTGTATTTCATCTACATTTATTACCACACCAAATTAGTGATACTATAATTTTGGTTGGCGACCCAAGTCGTGTAGATATGGTATCGAATAACTTTGATCGCATTGATTACAAAGTACAAAACAGAGAATTTGCAACCCATACGGGCATCTTCAATAATAAAAAAGTGACGGTTTTAAGCACAGGAATAGGAACCGACAATATTGACATTGTAATTAATGAACTTGACGCATTGGTAAATATTGACCTTGAACAAAGAGTAGAAAAAAAGGAACATACTAAACTAAAATTAATTAGGATAGGAACTTCGGGCGCTTTGCAAGAAGATATTGATGTAGATTCATTTGTACTTTCTCAATATGGATTAGGAATGGATGGGCTGTTGCATTTTTACAAACATGAATTTAAAGAAGAAGCAGCGCTGTTAAATGCGTTTATTGAGCAAACAGGCTGGGCTGCGCCACTAAATTCACCATATTTGGTAAAAGGAAGTACTCAATTATTTGACTTATTTAAAGAAGGTATGCACACAGGTATAACCGCCACTGCGTGTGGATTTTACGGCCCACAAGGTAGAAGATTAAGGTTAGATATGGCTGTCGAAGGGCTCAATGAAAAACTTACCGCATTTAATCACAACAATGTTAAGGTAACTAATTTTGAAATGGAAACCTCTGCACTATATGGTTTAAGTAAACTACTTGGGCATGAAGCTATTACTGCCTGTGCGATTATCGCCAATAGAATTAAAAAAGAGTACAGTAAAGACTATAAAGCTACTGTTGATAAGTTGGTTAAAATAATATTGAAGAGACTTACAGATTAGTATCCTTTTGGTTTGATATTTACATTACAAAAAAGAGCAAAAAAATTGTATTGCTCATGTAAATTAAACAAATGGATACCAGCGAATTAAATGCCCTAATAAGTTTACTTGATGACCCAGATGAAAGCATATTTGACCAGATAAATGCGCATATTTTAGCGCAAGGTTCAAAAATAGTAGCCGATTTAGAAATTGCTTGGGAAGGCAGCAAAAGCACCTTGCAGCAACAACGAATTGAAAATCTAATTCAAAAAATTCAGTTTTCGGAAACAGCAACTGCACTAAGCAATTGGATTGCAGCTGGTGGAAAGGATTTATTAGAAGGTGCAATAATAATTGCCAAATATCAGTTTCCTGATTTAAATATAAAAAAAACAACAGCCTTTATAGAACAGCTAAAACAAGATATTTGGATAGAATTGAACCCCAATTTAACAGCCTTAGAGCAGGTTAGAGTAATCAATCACATCTTATTTGATGTTCATTATTTAGTAGGTAACAATACTGATTTTCATCACCCAAACAATTCTTTTATTAACACGGTATTGGAATCCAAAAGAGGCAATCCACTTTCATTGTCTATTATTTATACCATTATTGCACAAAAATTAGGCATGCCTATTTACGGGGTAAACCTGCCCCAACATTTTATTTTAGCCTACATGGGTGGTGATAACAACTATGGGTTTTATGAATTAGATAAAAACAAAGAAGTACTTTTTTATATTAATGCCTTTAGCAAGGGTACTATTTTTAATAGAAACGAAGTTGAAGTATATTTAAATCAACTAAAATTAAATGCCAGCGATAATTATTTTTACCCCTGCAATAATATTGAAATGATAAAACGAATGATTAATAATTTAATTTTTGCTTACGATAAAATTGGCAATACTTTGAAAGCATCAGACATGAAATTGCTGATGAAAAGTTTTAAAAATTAAGATCCTAAAACCACCATTTAATGATTCTACCAAAGAAAAATACACCCCGTTGGATTGTTTTTATAATTGATATTTTAATTTGTATCTTTTCAATATTGCTGGCTTACCTATTAAGGTTTAACTTTCAAATACCAAGAACTGACAAAATAGATATGCCAATTGTGATAGGCCTCATTATATTTGTTAGGGGCATAAGTTTTATTGTAGGAAAAACCTACGCTGGCATTATTAGATATGCAAGTTCAAAAGATGCCCAACGTATTTTTATGGTAATTAGTATTGGTTCAATTATTTTTGCAATAACTGATATTTTTACCTACGCATTCACAAGGAAATTAATCATTCCAACGTCAATCATTATATTAGATTTTATAGTAACAGTTTTCTTTTTAATAGCTTCGAGAACGCTTGTAAAGGTGTTGTATTATGAGTTAAAAAACCCAAGAAGAGATAAAACTAAAGTAATATTATATGGCGCGGGTGAAGCAGGCGTAATAACACTTAGAACATTAGACAAAGATGCAGGTGCAAAATATAAAGTTGTTGCTTTTGTTGATGATGACAGAAAGAAAAAAGGCAAAAAAATTGAAGGTGTTAGAATTTATCATACCGATGAGCTTGATGCCTTGCTAACTGAAATGGAAATAAGTTTTATTATTATTTCAACTACGCATATATCATCAAGTAAAAAACAAGTTTTAGTTGAAAAATGTTTGAATTACAATACCAGGGTGTTGAATGTGCCACCAATTTCTAGTTGGATAAATGGGCAACTTAGTTTTAAGCAAATCAAAAAAATAAGAATTGAAGAATTGCTCGAACGAGATGAAATTGTGCTTGATAAAGAAAAAACAATGGCACAATTAAGCGGAAAAACCATATTGGTGACAGGCGCCGCTGGCTCTATAGGAAGTGAACTTGTAAGACAAATTATTCATTTCAATCCTAAAAAAATTGTGCTTTTAGACCAAGCAGAAAGTGCCATCTATGATTTAGTTAATGAGCTCAAAGAAAACAATCAAACATTATTTGAAGAAGTGATTGCAGATGTTAGAAATCATGAAAGAATGGAAAATGTTTTCAATCACTTTAAACCACAAATTGTTTATCATGCTGCTGCCTACAAGCACGTGCCTTTAATGGAGATGAATCCTTCAGAGGCTATTTCAACCAATGTGGGCGGAACTAAAATTGTTGCCGATTTAGCTGTTAAATACTGTATTGATAGGTTTGTTTTGGTTTCAACAGATAAGGCGGTAAATCCAACAAGTGTAATGGGCGCTTCAAAAAGGGCGGCAGAAGTATATATACAAGCACTAAGTAAAACAAGCACCACTAAATTTATCACCACCCGCTTTGGAAATGTGCTTGGCTCAAATGGTTCTGTGATTCCATTGTTCAAAAAACAAATAGAAAAAGGAGGCCCTTTAACAATTACGCATCCTGAAATTACACGTTATTTTATGACCATACCCGAAGCTTGTCAATTGGTGTTGGAAGCAGGATGCATGGGCAATGGTGGCGAAATTTACATTTTTGATATGGGTGAATCGGTTAAAATTGTTGACCTTGCTCATAAAATGATTAGGTTGAGTGGTTTAACCGTAGGAAAAGACATTGAAATTGCTTTTACAGGGCTTCGTCCGGGTGAAAAGCTATATGAAGAATTACTAAATAATTCTGAAAATACCATACCTACCCATAACAAGCAAATTATGATTGCAAAGGTTCAAACTAACGATTTAGAAAAGGTAAACGTAGAGATATTAAAACTAATTGCTTTGTTTCATGCGCAAGACAATATTAAAATTGTGCAACAACTGAAGTCAATTGTGCCTGAATACATTAGTAATAACTCTGTGTATGAAAGTTTAGATGCCAAATAAATTAGGCAGAAAACAAACATTAAGTGGTTTTATTTTAATAATTATCGAAGATTTTAACTAAAAAATTAAACAGTTAATAAAAAACAATTAAGTTTGTTGCTACTTTTAGCACTAATTGTGTTTTTAAAAAATTGTAAACTGAAGAAACTAAATTGCATGTATAAAAAATTTATAAAAGTTACTTTAATTGTACTTGGTTTTATTTTTTTCAATTTTGAAAAAACGCAAGCACAGTGTAATAACATTTTTCAATTTACTGCTATTGCCTCACCCGCAACTTGCAATTTAGCAGATGGTAATATTGCAATTACCAATGTAACTGGTGGCTCTGGCAATTATACTTTCTCACTTCTTGGTTTTGTTGGTCCTACTTTACCTTCTGTTCCGCCAAACAATCATGCATTTTCAGGTCTTGCAGCCGGAACATATAGCTTTACTATTTCTGATGGAACTTGCGATACAACAATTACTATTGCTGTGCCTATTACAGGAAGTATTACAAGTGCAAATGCAATCACTACACCAACATCTTGCACAGGCAATATAGGAGCAATAGCAATTACCTATCAACCAGCTGCAGTAAATGTGGTAAGTTACACCTTAACTTCAACTTCTGCCACGAATGCTACAGGTGTATTTAATGCTTTGCCGGCAGGTTCATATACTGTTATTTTAGAAGATGCAGGTGCTTGTACTTACACCATCAATGATATAAATATAGTAGCCCCTAATCCCATTACTGATGCCGATATTGTTGTAACTCCTATTCAATGTAAAGGCGCACTCGGTTCAATAAAAGTTAATGGGGTTACAGGTGGCACAGCGCCATTCAAATATTCATTAGACGGATCAACGCCTTCAAGTATTAATACTTTTTCTGATTTATTTTCAGGTGTTTACACAGTTAAAGTTACCGATAACAACGGCTGTACCTATAGCGAAAATGTACAAATGCAAGGCAGTCTAACTTTATTAACAGATTGCTCTGCAGGAAAGGACACTACCCTATTATATGGTCAAAATGCACAATTAAATGCCACTAAAGGGGTTGGTAATCAATTTTGGTGGGAATCGGGCAGCACTTTAAGTGATAGCACACTTTTAAACCCTATAGCATTTCCTAAAACCACCACCACCTACACCTTCACAACTAAAACAGCTGAAGGTTGCACTTGTAAAGATAGAGTCACAGTTAGAATAATTCCGCTCATTGGTATTCCAAATACTTTTACCCCTAACGGAGATGGCGTTAACGATATTTGGATCATTCAGAATGTTCAATTGTATGACAATGTGGAATTAAACATTTATAATCGTTGGGGAGATAAGGTTTATTATGTAAAAGGTTACAAAACAGGAAATGAATGGGATGGCGCTTCATTGCCCGATGCAACCTATTATTATGTAATTAGGTTTAACTATCCTGATCAAACTGAAAAATTTGAATACACCGGTGGAATTACAATCATTAGATAACATCCAAAAAATAAATAAGAACAAGCACTACATGACTCTTTTTAATAAATCAAAAAAAATTGCGCTAGGTTTTATTTTATTTTTTAATTTAACTAATTTAAAAGCACAGCAAACTTCGCAGTATACGCAATATATTTTTAATTATTACGGTTTAAACCCTGCTGCTGGAGGTTCTGCAAATTGCTTACAACTAAAAGCTGGTTACCGAAAACAATGGTGGGGATTTGATGCAGCTCCAGTAGATCAATTCTTTAGCGTGAGTGGCATTTTAAAAAACAGACAACCTTATGCAAAAAGTAAAAATGTAATTGGTTTTTATCAAGAGTTAGATAAAACAGGAACCAATGGCCCTACATCGCGAAATTCATTCAATTTAAATTATTCGCATCACATTCCACTCTCTAGCAAATTTTATCTTTCAGCAGGTTTGAACGCAGGTATAATTCAATTTACTTTTTTAAGAGATAACGTTACCCTCACAAATAATAATGACAATGCAATAGGTGCTTCTAAAAAAGTGATTTTATATCCTGATCTTAATCCAGGTTTAATGCTTTATAATCCGCACTTTTTTATTGGTTATTCTATGAAATACGCCATTCAAAAAAAACTAGATGCCATTTATGGCTTTGGAAGTAACCTGCAAAGAACTCACCTTATTACCACAGGGGCAAGTATTCCAGGAAAAAGAAAGGAAATTTCATATATGCCTTCAATCAATATGAGACTTGGAGGTGGAGGATCACCTGTAGGATTAGATGTTGGTTTTTTAATTGATTATAATGATGCCTTTAGATGTGGGGTTGTATACAGAAAATCAGATGCAGTATGCGCTATTGTGCAATTTAAAGTTAAAAGATTGACCGTTGGTTATGGTTTTGATTATGTTACTTCTAAAGTAAGATATGGCGCATCGAATACACATGAAATTATGATTGGCTACAGAGTTTGCAAGAACAATGCTGGCGGCGTTGATGAAGATGGTAGATGTTATGCTTATGACTAAAAAGCATATCCTTTATTTGATTGAGGCGATATATGTTTATTTTTGAGATTGTATTATTTCCTGTCATTTTCAGAAAGCATAAACTATAAATAAATGCATTTCCAAAATGATGTTGCTCAACTTTAATAGCTGTAAATAAGTCTATTAAAAAAATAAAAATAGGGTTTCAGTTTTAACTACCATATCCAAAATTAATTTACTCACCAAGTGAAACAAATTGTTATCGTTAAAACAGCATGTACCAATTAAGTTGAAAACTCAACCTGTTTTTAAAATAGGATTAATAGCATGTTTGGGCATGCTGCTGGCTTTTTTACTAAATAAAAGTTCTTTTCCTTTTGTTCAAAATTTTATTCATTCGGTAAATGATGGTGGAGCAATTGACACCTTAGAATTTGCACCTGGGCATCCTAACGTTAAGATTAAAGTTTTAGATCAATTAGCGCGTTTTCCTGATCCGCAATTTTCTCAAAATCATTGCCTCTTACCCAATTTCTTATGGATGGATCCAAGTTATTTGAGTGGTAATTTACAACCCAATTACAATAGGATGGAATGTGTAAAAAAATCAACACAACTGCAAGCAGCGCTTGCCAATTATTGGAACTATTATTTCATCGTAAACACAAATTTAAAAGCCAACAAAAGCTACAGAGACACAAATAGTTTTTCAGGATCATGGGTTAAATATGCCAATATGCACAAGCATATACCCACTGCTGCAATTAGCTTTTGGGCACAAATACAACCATTTAAAATTGGAGATTCTTGTAACGCTAAATTAGCTTATGTATATAATAACCAACAACCTGATTCATGCTACGTTCACAACAATAAAGGAGCGTTAATTTCAAGAAAATATGTAAGTCCATTAACACCTATAGCATTGCTTCAATGCGACTTTGCAACGCAAGCTATGTATGTTGATTGTTTACTAAATGTGATGCAAAGACCCCTTCAAATGATTAACGAAAATGGAGAAGTTTTTAGGGTTTATGATGATGATTTTTTAGCGCAAGATGCGCGCATTGCAGCTGCAAAAAATAAATATACAAACATGAGTTGGAATGAATTCCAAGCCATGAAAAGATTAGAAAAAGAAATTGCCTACAAAAATTCGTTCATGTTAAAACCAGCGCTAGCAAACTGTTTATATAGTGAATATGCAATTGATGGTCAAAATGACTATCGACATGATTACAAAACCATGCGAAATGTAAATTCAAAGATTAACAATCAAAATTATGCAACACCTGATTTTTATCCCCGATATCCTTATAATTGGAAAGACTGGCAAGGTCCATGGCATGGTTTAAAATGGATTGAAATTTGTCGAAATACTGAAATTGAATTAGGAGACAATTTATTTTCTCCCTTTGTGGCTGCCGGCTGGGATAGTATTGAAACAAATAATATTAGACCTGCGCAGTGGCTAGGTTTGTTAAAAATATTAGGAGCAATGGGTGCTGAATATTATTACGCTGGTTTCTTTAATACTGGAAAATCAATAGCCATACCCGAAAATTATATTTGGCAAGCAGCAATGCCTGTTTATGCACAAGCTGTAACAAGTTATTATGAAGATATACTTAGAAATGGTAAATTGATGAAAGCAGATAAGTTTATTCAATATCCAGAAAATGATGTGCCAGTTGTGGTGAGAAAAAGTAACGAAAAAAAAATTTGGGTAATTGCATGCACTTGGCAAACAGGAAGTAATTACAATAAAAATATTGGGATTGAAAAAGCGGTAAGTATTGATTTAGGTCATAAAACAATTATTGTAAAAGCCCGCCGACAAGGCAGTGTATATGTTTATAATGAAGAAGGAGCGCATCCCTCTTTTTACCAAATTGATGCTTGGCATGAATATATGCACCCTTATTATTGGAATCAAAATATTGTGCTTGAAGCTGAATTATTTTCAAAAAATATTTATACAATAACAAAAGAAATTGATGATTATAAAGCCTTCACCACTGCAGCCAAAATTGAAACAAATATTAAGTTGCCTTTTCAAGTTCATGGCGATAAAAAAAGCATCAAGCAAATTTCATTATGGATAAAGAATGAGTCAAACAATAACAATATTAGCATTACCTTAGATAATATTTCAATAGGTAAAATAACCCTTAAAAATGAAAATAAATATTTAAAGTATAGCCTTGAAATTCAAAAAACAAACAACGATTTAAAAAACGGAAAGCATGATTTAACGATTGATGCAGCTCAAAAAGAATTGCTGTTGGATAAAATTGAAATTGAAATAAATTAAACTAAATACAGTACTTTTAGCAATTAAATGCTTTTTATTTATTGGATTAATAGGAACTATATTATGTACTGTTTTTGAAAAATAAATTGAAGATTTATTAATAACCATTTTTATATAGAACTATGTTAGCATTATTAAAACAATTATTTGGTTTAGGCCCAAAAGTAAACTATGCAGCCCTTATGAAAGAAGGCGCAATTATTTTGGATGTAAGAAGCAAAGGTGAATATGCAGGTGGGCATATTAAAGGTTCATTAAACATTGCCGTTGATCAGTTAGCTAAAAACCTTGATAAACTAGCCGACAAAAACAAAGTAATTATAACCTGTTGTGCATCTGGCATGAGAAGCGCTTCTGCCAAGGGAATACTTACAGCAAAAGGCTACACAAAAGTATACAATGGTGGAAGTTGGTTGAGTTTGCAAAATAAAATAAGTTAAAGTGTTTAAGAAAACCATGTCGAGTGGTTGGAATTTTATACACTTTTTGCGGCTTGCTGTAGCATTTGTTTTCGGCATGCAAGCCATACTAAATCATGATGCCTTGTCAGGTTTTATAGCCGTACTATTTTTATTACAAGCACTTACTAATACTGATTGTTGTGGCAGTGCTGCATGTGCTCCTAACAATAATCACAATCAAAAAAACACCATACAAGATGATGAATTTGAAGAAGTAAAATACGTTTTTAACCTCAATTTCATGAGTTAGAATGAAATTATTTGAGCAGTTTTTTACTGCGGAACTTGGGTTAAAAATAAAATGGATAGAAACGTTTTGACTTAAATTCAAATGTTGGTGCCGGAATTTTCAAAAAACCTATCGTTTTAAAAATACTTTGTAAGGTTTTATTTTTTGTTTTGATACGCCATAAATTAATGTCTAATGCTGCGTAAAATTGTCTTTCACGCTTTACTATACTGAAATCATAAGTGGCACCATTGCTTTCCCAAACATTATCAAAACCACCATACATGCCTTTGGCCCCGTAACCAAAAGCCACCGCCAACCAAGGTGGGAATTTATTACCTACAGGAAAAATATCTGCAATAGCCATTGATAACCAATAGGTTTGTCCATTATAATCTTTCATTAAACGCTGTGAAAAGCCGCTTCCTAAAACATTTGGTCTAAGGGCCGCATATGATGTTGGCTGAAAACTAACTTTTAACATGGCAATTTGTTTTTTAAATAAATGTTGTTGCCCTGCAGCCAGCAAATAGCCGCTTACATTGGCCACCATATCGCCTTTAGAAAATCCCCAGCCCCGAGAAAAGCCATCAAAAACTTCTATGCTCGATAAAAAAACAAGCCCTAAAGCACCACCAATCCATGTACTTTTAGTTTGCTTAACACCAGAAGAATTTAAAACTTCTGTACCAATAATTCCTAAATAATAGGCAGAGAATAAATGGCCACATTTATCAATTTGCAACCATTCTTTATTATCATTAAAAAAATGGAATTTTTCTCTTGGATAATCTTTGTACCACAGTTGATTTAAACCAAGCATTGTTGCACCATATAAACCTGTTTCAATTGCAATGGTGTTCCTTAATTTTTTGTGATTTACCAGAGTACTATCATTTTGCTGGGCATTTGCAGGAGGACTACTGCTAATGAAAAGCAATAATACCAATATTAATTTTATACCTCTATAGATTACTGTGCGCATTTAAATTCAGAAATTATTCTTACTTTTAACCCTTCAAAATATTAATATTAATGTTAAAAAACTACACTAAATTATCTGCAATAATAATTCTTTTACTGATAGGAATTTCAAAAGTTGAAGCACAAGAAGGTTTACCTATTTATATGACCGATGAAGAACTTCAACAAATGCCCTTTATTAATCATGATTATAACAATGGAAGAAATTTAACAAGCCCTCCTACCCTGCCCATTAGAACTGCAGGCGAATGGGAAGAAGTGCAAACTTTACTGATTACTTGGACAGGATTTACTAGTATTTTAGCGCAAATTGTTGATGCTGCTCAAGAAGAATGTGAAGTGTTAATTACATGTGCAGACTCAAATGCTGTTAAAACTTATTTAACCACTGCCGGCATTCCTTTAACCAATGTGCATTATTTAGAGGCTGGTTTAAATAGCATTTGGCAACGCGATTACAGTGCACATACTGCCTATTTAAATGATGTTGATTCATTGGCTATGGTAGAGTGGATTTACAATCGCCCAACCAGACCATTAGATGATGCAATGCCTGTAGAACAAATGAACCTTAAAGGCATAACACTTTTTAGTACCACACAAGCACCAAACGACTTAGTAAATACCGGTGGCAATTGGATGGTAGATGGCTTTGGAACTGCCTTTGCTTCTAAATTAATTTTAGAGGAAAATGCGCAGGGTAATGCTTATGGTGTAACAGCTAAAACGGAAGCTCAAATTGATACCATTGTTAAAAAATTTCATGGCGTAAATCGCTACATTAAAATGGATGCACTTCCTTATGACGGTATTAATCATATTGACATGCACATAAAATTGCTTGATGAAGAAACTTTATTAGTTGGAGAATATCCTACAGGTATTTCAGACGGACCACAAATAGAAGCTAATTTACAATATGTATTAGCCAATTTCAATTCTGTGTACGGTACGCCATACAAAGTAATTAGAATTCCAATGCCGCCAAGCACTTCAAACACCAATCCTGGCAGTCCTTTTGGGAACGCCTCATACCGCACATATTCAAACAGTGTGTTCATTAACAAAACTGTATTGTTACCATATTACCGTCAACAATACGATACTATTGCAGAAAGAATTTACAAAACTGCATTACCAGGATACAAAATTATTGGCATTGATTGTGATAACTCTAGTGCTAACATTATTTCACAAAGTGGGGCAATACATTGTATTACAAACACTATAGGCGTTAATGATCCTCTACTAATTAGCCATCATGCATTACCAAATACAAATGATAGCACAAATCCATACCAAGTTGATGCTTTAATCATGCACAAAAGCGGTATTGCAAATGCAATGGTGTATTACACCATTGATACTACTTTGGGATACCAAGCTGTTCCTATGAGTTTAACAAATGTAAGTACTAATACTTGGACAGGATTTATTCCAGCCCAAGCTGCTGGCTCAACAGTATTTTATTATATTGATGCCAATGCAAATTCAGGCAAACACCAAGTTAGACCAATTACGGCACCACAAGGCTATTGGAAATTTAATGTTGGTTTAGCCACATCCATTGCTAACGTTGCACAAAACTTCGAGATCAAAGACATGTTCCCGAATCCAGGAAATTCCATTACATGCATCCCAGTAACAACTAATATCAACACAAAATTAAATGTTACGCTTTATGATGTAACTGGTAGAATGGTGAAACAAATTTTCAACGCTGATATAGCTATTGGCGATAAAAAACTGTTTATTGATTGTGCTGAATTTGATGCGGGTCTTTACAATGTTGTTTTCACAACAAATCAATCACAATACACTAAAAAACTTTGTATAAAAAAATAATCGCATTTTTTGCCATTCAGTTGTAACGTGTATTTATGTATAAATTTATTCGATGGTTTCTTTTTAAATTAAATCCCGAAAGTGCGCATCATTTTACTTTTAATAGCTTAGGTTTTCTATTTAAAATTCCAGGCTTTGCTTTTATTTTTAGAAGTATTTTTAAGCTTGAAAATCCAAAACTTGGTGTTGATGTTTTTGGCTTACATTTTAAAAACAGAATTGGCTTAGCAGCTGGTTTTGATAAAGATGCAAAACTTTATAATGAGTTAAGTAATTTTGGATTTGGCTTTATTGAAATTGGCACGGTAACTCCTTTGGCGCAACCTGGCAATGATAAACCAAGAATGTTTAGGTTACCAAAAGATGGCGCACTGCTCAACAGAATGGGCTTTAATAATGAAGGCGCTATTGCAGCAGCTGAAAGGTTAAAAGCACAAAAAGCGAAGATAATTATTGGTGGTAATATTGGTAAAAATAAAAATACGGCCAACCAAGATGCTGCAGGTGATTACTTGAGATGTTTTGAAGCTTTATATGATGTGGTTGATTATTTTGTGGTGAATGTTAGTTCACCAAACACGGCTAATTTGCGCGACTTACAAGATAAAGAACCATTAACAAAACTTCTTATTGAATTGATGGACTTAAACAAAAGCAAGCCAAAACAAAAACCAGTTTTATTAAAAATAGCACCTGATTTAACAAATAGCCAGCTTGATGATATTATTGAAATTGTTGCAAACACTAAAATACAAGGCGTAATTGCAACAAATACGACCATCGATAGAAATGTATTACATCATGAAAAAGCATATGCGCTAAATTTAGGACTTGGTGGTTTAAGCGGAAAACCACTGGCTAAAAGGTCCACAGAAGTAATACAATACTTACATCAACAATCTAAAGGCGCATTTCCTATTATTGGTGTAGGCGGAATTCATGATGCAAATGATGCTGTAGAAAAAATAAAAGCAGGTGCAACTTTAATTCAACTTTATACAGGTTTTATTTATGAAGGCCCCAGTTTGATTAAACAAATTAATAAACGCTTTTTGACAGAAAACTTTAATTAAACATGAACCATTCAATAAAACTGATAGAATGTCCGCGCGATGCTATGCAAGGCTTGCACGATTTTATACCAACTGAAACAAAAGCAGCATACATCAATCAATTATTGAAAGTAGGTTTCGACACCATTGATTTTGGAAGTTTTGTTTCGCCAAAAGCTATACCTCAATTGCGTGATACAGCTGAAGTGTTAAACTTACTTGATCTTTCTGCAACAAAATCAAAACTATTAGCCATTATTGCAAACACGCGTGGAGCTGAAGATGCCTGCAAATTTAACGAGATTGATTACTTAGGATTTCCATTCTCTATTTCTGAAACTTTCCAACAAAGAAATACAAATTCAAGCATTCAGGAGTCACTAGTCAGAGTTGAAGAAATACAAAACCTATGTTTAAAGCACAATAAAAAATTGGTGGTTTACATTTCAATGGCCTTTGGCAATCCTTATGGTGATGCATGGAATGTCGATATTGCATTGCACTACACAGAAAAGTTATATCAAAAAGGCATTCGTATTTTTGCCATGTCAGATACTATTGGTTCATCAAATAAAGAAAACATTAGCGATTTGTTTGGAAAGGTAATTCCAGCTTTTGCTGATGCAGAAATTGGAGCACATTTACATTCAACACCCGAAACAAGATTAGAAAAGATTGCTGCAAGCTATGCTGCAGGATGCAGAAGATTTGATGCTGCTATACACGGCATAGGCGGCTGCCCAATGGCGAAAGAAGAGCTTACAGGAAATTTGGCAACAGAGAGTTTAATTGAATATTTTACACAAATAGACGTAAAAACAGGACTTAACAATGCTGCATTAGAGGATGCATACAGCCATGCTTCTTTAATATTCTGAAGCCAATAAATTGTATCTTTAAAATAAATTTTCGCAACAAGGCGAATTTCCTAAATTTGTGCGCTTACAATAATATACCTTCACTAATAAATAATATTTTATTGAAGTTAAGTAGCAACCGTTCAATTTTTAAATATATGCAAGTGTTACTATAACGCTGTAATCGCTATTTATAAACCTATGTTATTTAACTCGCTTAATTTTTTTATTTTTCTCATCCTTATTTTTTTTCTTTATTGGTTTGTTACAAATAAAAGTTTAAAGCTGCAAAACCTTTTATTGCTTGTTTCAAGTTATTATTTTTATGCCTGTTGGGATTGGCGCTTCTTGTTTTTATTAGCCTTTTCAACTGGCTTAGATTTTTACACCGGACTGAAGATAGCCAATGCACCACAAAAGCAACAAAAGAAAATGTGGTTGTGGATTTCAATTGGTATTAACTTAGGATTTTTGGGTTTCTTTAAATACTACAATTTTTTCATCAATTCCTTTGCAGATGCAATGGCGCAGCTAGGCATGCATATTGATCCATTTACATTAAGTGTAATTTTGCCTGTAGGTATTTCATTTTATACTTTCCATGGTTTATCTTATGTGATAGATATTTATTACGATCGCATTAAACCTGAAACAAATTTTATAGCGTATTCGGTATTTGTGAGTTTCTTTCCATTGTTGGTGGCAGGGCCAATTGAGCGCGCCACACATTTATTGCCTCAAGTAAAAAAACAAAGACATTTTAATTATTTACAAGCGGTAGATGGTTTAAGACAAATACTTTGGGGATTATTTAAAAAAGTAGTTATTGCTGACAATTGTGCCGAACATGCCAATACTATTTTTAATAATTACACTGATTACTCGGGCAGTAGTTTATTTTTAGGGGCCTTGTTTTTTACTTTTCAAATTTATGGCGATTTCTCGGGCTATTCTGATATAGCATTAGGTACAGCTCGTTTGTTTGGTATTGAATTGTTGAAGAATTTTTCTTTCCCTTATTTCTCGCGCGATATTGCTGAGTTTTGGCGCAGATGGCATATTTCTTTGTCAAATTGGTTTAGAGATTATTTGTACATTCCTTTAGGAGGCAGCAAAGGCGGTAAAGGCATGCAAGTGCGCAACACTTTTATTATTTTTATTGTGAGTGGTTTTTGGCATGGCGCTAACTGGACCTTTATTTTTTGGGGTGCTTTAAACGCTGTTTATTTCTTACCACTCCTTCTACTTGATAAAAACAGAAGCAACATGGGCGTAGCTGCTGAAGGTCGCTTTTTACCCAACTTACGTGAATTATGGGGAATAAGTACTACATTTATTTTAACTGTATTGGCCTGGATATTTTTTAGAGCCGAAAGTTTAACAAAAGCCTTTGCTTATATCGAAGAAATTTTTTCAAAATCATTTTTTCAAATGCCCGCCATTAGCGCCAATAAGGGTGAATTAATTAGTTTAGCATTAGTCGCATTTTTTATGCTCATTGAATGGCTGGGGCGTGAAAAAAAGTATGCCATCGAAAAATTAGGTTTCTCGTGGCCAAAGCCTTTGAGATGGTCGTTTTATGCCCTACTAATTTTTACCTTGGGTATGTATATGCAAACCAATGAAACCCCTTTTATTTATTTTCAATTTTAAGCTATGAGAAAATTTTTAAAAGCGATACTATTATTTATTCCACTGAGCATTGCCATCTACATTTTAATGGTAATTATTATTGGCAATTTAAATATTGGTACTTTACAAAAGAATTTAAAATATTTTGTTGGTGCCTATGGTCATACTAACACAAGAATTAAAGAGGTTAGAAAAAATAAAGCTGTTGATATTTTATTTGTGGGTTCTTCGCATGCTTACAGAGGATTTGACACACGCCTTTTTGAGCAAGGCGGTTATCATTGCTTTAATTTAGGTTCCAATCGTCAATCGCCCATTCAAACCGAATTATTATTAGCCCGCTATTTAAATAAACTAAATCCCAAAGTACTGGTATATGAAGTATGCCCAATAGCTTTTTCAACAGATGGCGTTGAATCTACCTGTGATATTATTTCCAATGATGTGGTTGATTTTGGCGCACTTAAAATGGCTATCAAACAAAATAATATTAAGATTTATAATACACTTATTTATAGTTATTACAGACAATTATTGCACAGAGATGCAAATTTTACAGAACAAATTGTAAAAGATGATGACACCTATATTTCTGGTGGTTTTGTAGAAAAGAAAATTAAATATTATACGCAAGAAAAAATTGAAGGCAATAATAAAGCTGCATTAAATGATTTGCAAAAAGAATCATTTGAGGCAATAGTTGCCATGACAAAAGCTTATGGCATAAAATTGTTATTAATTCAATCGCCAGTTACAAAAGCTACATTTAATGCCTATGTAAACAATGATTATTTTGATCATAAAATGCAACAATATGGTACTTACTACAATTTTAATAAGATGATCGAATTAAATGATAGTCTCGATTTTTTTGATGGCCATCATCTAAATCAAAATGGCGTGGTAAAGTTTAATAAGGCCATCATCGAAAAAGTGTTGCCGAATTAATGGCTAAATAAAGAAAGGCACAATAGTTTAATTTCAGCTCCAAACATTGTTTCTATTGGAACATTTTGTGCGCTTTATGCATTCACTTATTTCTTGGGATTAACAGTTTTTGCAATGTTCTCTTTTGTTTTTTGCGCCAGATACATCATTTCAATAGCAATGGTTTTATTTAGTTCGGCATACTTAAGCTTTTCCATAGGTGTTTTATCAAAAATGGTTGGACTTTGATAAGGCAAATCAAAATGCTTAGTTGCTAAAGCAATGTTAGAATGTTCGTTTTCACTACAGATATTGGCAATAATAATATGTGTGGTATCAATCGTTCCAAAATAATTTTTGGATAATATAATGTTGATAGGCAGCTCGTCATTCACAGAAATTACATAGCCCTTGTCGGCACCATTTTCGGCGCTACTGCAATAAAAACCAGATGCAGTTAATACATTGGCAATTTCTGAATACACTTCAGTTACCGTATCACCCGTAGATATAGCAAACTTATTAAACAAGCCTGTGTATACAAATGCCGTTTGGGCCCAGGCTTGCAATAAAAGTGTGCGCCTCGAATTTGTTTTACAGGTAAACAGCAAGTATCTTTTATTTGCCATTTCTGCAGCTAAATTATCTAAGGCTACTTTTCTTTCTGCAGCAATTGTAGATGTTTGGCTTAATGCATCTGTGCAATAGTTATAAAGTTTTTTATTAAAATTAGATGGTTGCGCGTAGCTTGATGAAAAACCAAGCAATAAAAACACTAAAAAAATATTTTTCATAGTTGTAGAATTAATTTGTAACAAGGTAACAAAATCTTTAAAACCCAATGCTTAATAATTGCAAAAAAAAATCAACCCAAAATGCGCTTTATAATACCGATGTAAGATTTTATTTATTGGCATAATGCCGATATAACAAAATATAGTTCAATAAAATTGGACTATTTATTTGTATAATCGGTATGATGCATTCGTTTTTTTGGTATGCAGCTTTATATGCAATTGAATGGCGCAGTGTGCGAATGATTAGGGAAGATGCGCACCAGTGTAGTTTTTTTTGTGTTAGCGATTGCAGTGATTATCCTTTTAAAATGGCTTCAGTCATTTAAAAAGATAAAAACGGAAAGCGCGCCCCCTCTTTCAAGAGGGGGAACACCCAAATTATTTTAATGAATTATTTACTAAAAACTTATGCTAATCCCTCCAACAAGCTATCATCTACCATATTTGGTAAAGTCACTTTTAATTGAGGTGTGCGTGCCATTTCTCTTTTGATAGCAAATAGGGCTTCTTTGTTGCGAGCCCAGCTTCTGCGCGCAATACCGTTGTTAACATCCCAAAATAACATGGAATGTAATCTTTCATTACAAACTTCGCTTCCATCGAGCACCATACCAAAACCTCCGTTAATTACTTCGCCCCAGCCTACACCACCGCCATTATGCAGCGATACCCAAGTGGCACCACGGAAAGAATCACCCACAAAATTTTGCACGGCCATATCAGCTGTAAAGCTTGAGCCATCATAAATATTAGATGTTTCTCTGTAAGGAGAATCGGTGCCTGAAACATCATGATGATCTCTTCCTAAAACAACCGGTGCTGTTAATTTTCCTGCGGCAATGGCTTGATTAAATGCTGCTGCAATTTTAGTACGACCTTCAGCATCGGCATATAAAATGCGGGCTTGAGAGCCAACCACCATTTTGTTATCATTGGCTGCTTTTATCCAAATGATATTATCGTTCAGCTGTTGTTTTATTTCTTCGGGCGCTGTTTTAAGAATTTCTTCTAACACCTCAGCCGCAATAGCATCGGTAATGGCCAAATCCTCAGCTTTACCCGAAGTGCAAACCCAACGAAAAGGACCAAAGCCATAATCAAAACACATAGGGCCTAAAATATCTTGTACATAGCTTGGATATTTAAATGTGCCATCGGGCTTTACAATATCAGCACCTGCCCGACTTGCTTCTAATAAAAAGGCATTGCCGTAATCGAAAAAATACATGCCTTTGGCGTGCAAATTATTGATGGCAGTGGCGTGTCTTCTTAAGGTACTTTGTATTTCTTGTTTAAATTTTTGTGGCGCTTCGGCCATCATTTTATTGGCTTCTTCGTAACTTATACCTACTGGATAATAGCCACCCGCCCATGGATTGTGTAAGGATGATTGATCACTTCCTAACTCAACCTTAATATTATTTGCATCAATAAACTCCCATAAATCAACTATATTTCCAATGTAGGCAATGGAGGTGGCTTCTTTATTTTCGCGGGCTTTAGCTACAGTATTCATTAGATCTTGTAGATTTTCGCAAACTACATCAACCCAACCTTGTACTAATCTTTTGTGAGCTGCTTTGGCATTAATTTCGGCTGTAATACTTATTACACCTGCAATTTTTGCCGCTTTGGGTTGCGCACCGCTCATACCTCCTAAGCCAGCGGTAATAAAAAGCATCATGTCATTTTCATTTACAGATGTATTATTTTTTCTATACATGCGCGCTGCGTTTAACACTGTGATTGTTGTACCATGCACTATGCCTTGTGGCCCAATGTACATGAATGATCCAGCCGTCATTTGCCCATATTGGGTTACGCCCATGGCATTAAACTTTTCCCAATCATCGGGTTTGCTGTAGTTTGGAATCATCATACCATTGGTTACAACCACTCTTGGTGCATTATTATGCGAAGGAAATAAACCCATTGGGTGTCCTGAATACAATACCAAAGTTTGCTCATCGGTCATGATGGCCAAATACTGCATGGTTAATAAATATTGTGCCCAATTTTGAAATACAGAACCATTGCCACCATAAGTGATTAACTCATGCGGATGCTGTGCCACAGCATCATCTAAATTATTTTGCAACATAAGCATAATGGCTGCAGCTTGTTTAGATTGCGCTGGATAGGCTGCTATTGGTCGTGCAAAAATTTTATAATCGGGGCGAAAACGGTGCATATAAATACGCCCATATGTTTTTAATTCTAGAGCAAACTCCTTTATCAATAGTGCATGATGCTTGGGATCGAAATATCTTAAGGCATTTTTAAGTGCTAACTTTTTTTCTGTTTCATTTAAGATTTCTTTTCGTTTTGGGGCATGATTTATATTGATATCATAAGGCTTAAGCCTTGGCAATTCATTAGGAATACCAGCCAAAATTGCTTTTTGAAATTCTTTGTAGTCAGTTGTTTGTTCAGCTAAAATCATGCGTATTATTATTTTTTTTACAAAGTTAAAAGAATGAAGTGTTGATGCAAAAGCATTTGGTATTAAACAAAAAAAAGAGCGCCTAGACGCTCTTTTAATAAAATTATTTTTTAAGATACTTATTCAACAACAATTTTTTGAATATGCTCACTCTTTGCAGTTTTTACTTTTACAAAGTAAACTCCCTTGGCTAAAGCTGTTATATCTATACTTCTGGTTTGTCCAACATTTAAATTATTGTAACTATTTTGTTGAACGATACGACCTGCAACATCAGTAAAACTTATTTGCATAGTTGAGTTAACATCCTTAGCTACTTTTAAATTTATAAAATCTGCTGTGGGATTTGGAAACAATTCAACACCTTCAAAATTATTTGCATTATTAATACCAGTAACTACATCAACTAAAACAGGAATCAAATTTCCTAAACAAACTGTAGGTTGGGTTGATACTTTCCAATCGTAAAAGTAATAGTAATATTGGCTACCTTGATCAGAAGAAGTCATATTTAAAATAGTTGAAAAAGTATAAGGATATGCAACGCCCGAGTTACTTCTTTTTAAACGAGGACCTGCATTTCCCCATAAAATATTATTTTGAACTGCTTCTGTGGTAATGTAGTAACTTCCTGGTTGCAAAGCCAAATCTACAGTAACCCTTGAGGTGTCATTTTGCACATCAAACAAGGCAGAAGCTACCATGGCATTGGTTGCTTGATCCATTACAACCACTTTACGCACTCCAAAAACAGTATCGGTATACACTGTAAATTCATTAATTACACATGGTTGTAAAACATCAAATTGAATTGCATAATTAATTGCCATGCTGGCGCTAAATGCAGATCCTGTATTGGTTTGATTTAATTTCCCAACATTAGCAGAATCGGCACCTAATATAGTACTACTTTGCACATAATAGGTAGTAGGTGATACTAAATTTGGTGTGGTGTAAGTATTACCTGTAGCTAATAAATTCCCCCCAGTTGATGCATCAAACCATTGTAAGTTATTTCCTGTAGCTGTTAATGTTGCTGAAGTACCAGTTGCCACTGAAGTGTTATTTGAAATGGGATCGGGTGTAGTAATAGCTGTAACGATTACATCAGAAGAAGTCCAATTTTGACAAATACCACTCACTTGTACTGTATATACGCCGCTCTGATTTACTGTAATTGATTGTGCAGTGTCGCCATTGCTCCATAAACAATTGTTTGCAGAGCTAGAAGTAAGCGTAACAGAACCACCTTGACAAAAAGTTGTTTCGCCAACTGATAAAATAAGCGGTGTTTCATCAGGATTAACTGCGACATTTAGTGTTGGAGAAATATTAGTACAACCATTGCCATCTGTAACTTCCACACTATATGTTCCTGCGGTGCTCACTGTTAAGTTTTGTGTTTGCGTTCCTTCATTCCAAAGATAAGAAGCAAAACCGCTTTGTGCAGTTAGCGTTGCATTGGGCTGACCCGGGCATAATAAGGTTGTGCCACCAATAATATTACCAGTAATTGTACAAGTATTTTCTTTTACAGTTACAAATTGATCAACCGCTAAATTGGTAAGTGTTGTTGTGATGCCGCTAGGAAACCATACTACAGCAGAATCAACCGTGGTGTTAAAACCAGTTCCAAAATGACATAAAGCAGAATTAACTGGGCCATAACTTTCGCCAGCTCTTACTTCACGCATTTGCACACCCCAAGGGCCATAAATTAATACACGCGCACCAACTGCACCTGGATTACTGATAGTACCTTCTAATTGAAAATTAATATAATGATTTCCATTTTGAGTTGTATTTAAATATAACACATCATCGGTACTGCTTGGTGTGTTGTAAATATTGCCATAGCTGGTATAGAGGTCAATTTTACCATCATGATTTAAATCGCCTGTTGCAAATGAAAGCATGCCATTAGCTACAAAGTTACCGCCAAATGGCATATTGCTAAACGTTTTATTTCCATTGTTATGATACATGATTGCATTAGAACCAGTAACTAAAATATCTACAAAACCATCATTATCAAAATCTTCAAATATTGATTCCATTGGCATACCACCAGCACCTGTAGTTACAAAGCCAGTTGTAGAAGTAATATCAACAAAATTAACACCAGCTTGATGCTCTAAAATTTGACTTACAAAATCGTGATTCGCCAACATCAAATCTAAATCGCCATCATTATCCATATCACCAAAACTACCTGTCCATGATTGCCAGTGAACTTCTAAACCATAAGCAGCAGCCTTTTCAGTAAACTTACCTGTTCCATCATTCACAAACAATCTGTTCCATCTTCTAATATCATTAGGATCTGAAGTGCTTTGACGACAATGTGGTACATATAAATCTAAGTCTTTATCATTATCGAAGTCTGTCCAAACGCTACCATAATTGCCCGAATCAGCAGGGTCGCCACCAAAATTAATGGTTGGGTTAATAGCAAAGTTTAAAATTACATTTGGACTAACACACCAAGCTGTAAGAGTTCCAGCACCAACTACATTGGTAACATTAACAGTTAATGCGCCAGATGTATTGTTGTACGTTGTAACAGTACCTTCCATATATTGTTCACCTGAAAAACCGATGTACATGTGTTGGCCTGTTGTATAATTCATACCAGCTTGAATTGTAAGAGAAACAGGGCCAGTAGCAATAGTTAATGAATTGGTAGATTTACCCAAAAGCACAAGATTTCCTGTACCATCATTTAAGTATAAATGCGAAGGTGCATTATCATCGCAAGCATAAATATCTAACCAACCATCATTGTTAGCATCAACCAAAGTAATATTTTGCCATAAATAACTTAAGGGCAAGGTGACAATATTTGTGGTAAAAACACCTGCATTTTCATAAACATAAATCACTCTTCCTTGCCCAGATGGACCATAAACAATGTCTTTCCAGCCATTGTGATCAAAATCGCCCACACACATGCCCCAAGCATTGGTTGTTCCATTTGGGGTTGCTAAAAAGTGTTTGGTAAAAGTTCCATCATGATTCTGTATTTCAATCACAGCATCGCTACTTTGGTCAAGCAATACTAAATCGTCTAATCCATCGTTATTCATATCCACTACTGAAACGCAATTTCCGCTGTGGTAAACACCTTGCATTCGGGCATTTGAATTGGTAAATGATAACTGGGCTTGGACGCTAAAAAAACCAAAAACAACTGTTGAAATTGATAAAAAAGCCCGTTTAGTAATGTTTATTTTCATTTGAAAAGAATTAAATTGTAGGAATCGTAAATTGAATAACAAACAAATATAATTACATATCATTAAATTACAAATATTTCATAATAAACCTATTAGTTATTTTCATGAGCGCATGGAGCATTTCTTTGGAATGAAAGTTTAACGCTTATTAATGCTGCAGTTATTAAAGCTAAAAAATACTATAATTTCAACCACTTGATCATCATCAATGGCGGTTTAAAAACAAGATCAAGCTTTAAAATTCAATTGCAATTACTATTATTAAACATGAGATATAAAAGCCATTTATTTTGAACAAAAAAATAAAAATATGGTTAGATGACACATTTTCTGTATTTTTACTTAAGCAATAACAACTAAACCAAATTGACTTAATTTAAGTACTTTGTTTGTTTTTTAAAATAAAATATCGAAATAAATTATTAAACAATTTATCCTTTTAAAAAAAATGAAAATCATCATTATTTCAATTATGGCAATCATGGCCCTGGCACAATTTTTTATATCAAAAAGCACCAATCAAACTGAGCAGCACCAGTATCAAGTGCTCAAAAAATATGAGAATTTTGAAATTCGAAAGTATGAGGCGGCGCTGTTTTCTAGTGTTAAATTAGGCACCAAAGGCTATAATGAAAGCTCCAGTGAAGGGTTTAGGATTTTGGCCGGGTATATTTTTGGAGATAATGAAACCAAAGAAAAAATTTCAATGACTTCTCCTGTAACCATGGAATTGGGTGACACTTCTAAGATGATGTTTATGGTTCCAAAATCATACAATTTAGCTAGTTTGCCACAGCCTAAAAACAATAAAATAGTTTTCGAAAAACAAGAAGAAAAAATTTTTGCAGCCATTCGCTTTGATGGATGGGCAAACGATAAAAAAATTGCGCAATACCAATCTATTTTAAAAGAAGCATTAGCCAAAGAAAAAATTGAACACAACAATAAATTTGCTTTTTTAGGCTATAACCCACCTTACGATTTAGTGAACAGAAGAAACGAAGTAATTGTGGAGTTGATTAATTATTGATAATTGACAAGCACCATTTAAATAAAGTTATTGCCTAATTTACAATTAACTTTTTTACTTCAACTTGATTATTATTACCAACTAAGTTTACAAAATAAATTCCTTTCTCAAGTATTGAAAGGTTAATTGTTGTTTGGCTGTTGTGAGGATTTTGCATGAATAGTCTTTTCCCATCAATGGCAGTTACAGTAATCTCCTTGATTAAAAAAGAACTTTTAATATTTAAAATTCCGTTACTGGGATTGGGATAAACTATAACCTGTTCTTCTTTGTTAATAATTTCAGCTAAACTTTCAGCAGGATTCAAGCGCAAGGACTTTGCATTTTTACAATTCTCAAAGTTTCTCATCAGGTCAAAATACATTCC
>CAMBZU010000054.1 GCA_945872355.1 Chitinophaga pinensis | reverse complement strand
TATTTGGGGCTCATTGTCTTATTCATTATGCTCTGTCAAATTCAAACCTATCAGTACAGGTATTTTATTATACATTGGAGTGAAATGGATACTACTAAATATTTAGCATCATTAAAACACATTTTTAGTTAAAGTATCTTTAGGTTTCATAAAGATAATAAACCTAATTAATTTACTATTGAGAATTATGAACTTTTAACCCACTCATTAAATTCGTATTAACGTGTCTTTATTTTCAATATCACATCTGAACCTTCGATAAATGCATTGCATGAAGTTAAATACGCTTGCATGTCATCCATATTCTCTGAATATACATTCGCACTGAACTCTTGACCACGTTGTAACATTTTGATATACGTATCACATTTACGTTGTTTCGTGAATTTCTTCAATGCTCCCATATAATCATCTCTAAAGACAGTAGGAATTATAATTTTTGATTGTCCTGCTTTTACAAGCTCAGCATTCATCATCACTCGTGCAATTCGACCATTTCCATCCAAGAAAGGATGTACCTCACTCATAACGAACATAATGTATGCAGCTTTGGCAAATGGATGATCCAATGCACTATAAAAGTCATAGCTTTGAATCAATGTACCTCTTACCAAATTATAATCTACAAAGGCAGTACTTCCTGCAAAATTATTTTTGTCTTTAAAAAAACCAGGTTTTTTATCAACTCTCGCACTCAGCAATATCGAATGTCGAAAAGCTATTATTTTCAAAAACTCTTCAGGAGTTGAAGGCGTAATTTCCATTTCCTTTTTATTAGAAACAATCTGATACTTTCCTAATACATCATGACTATCATCGTTTCTCGCTGGAATTGGCTTATTGGTTTGAATGATTTGTTTTGCTTCATCAATTTCAAATACCGTTCCTTCAATGTAATTTGAAAAATAGCTTTCGAAAAATGCAAAATTTCTAAAAGATGTGGGAGTAGTATTTTTCTCCTCTCGATATGGGAATTCTAATTGCTGTAACTCACGGAATAAAGTTTCAAATAATTCCATCCTTGAAGGATCATAGGGCTTTCCAAATGCCCTCGCTTTTGCCAAAGGTGAACTTAATATTTTTGATGTTTTTGTAGTTAACAAGGAACTGATCAATCGGTTTAATTTTTCAAACTCCTGTTGCATACCCAATTGCTCAGAGATTCCACGAGCTTGGTCTCTTAATTTATTAATTTCTTCTTCGCCATTAACTCGAATGATCTGTTCTAATCGCTCCTCTATTTCTGGCAAACTCAAACATTTTGATTCACTACCTAATTTCTTTGTTGCTTGCAAATTTTCCAAAAATGCACGTGCCTTCTGAGAGGCAGACAATTCACCTGAAAATTTATTATCACCCTCTATCGGTGGAGGGCCTGATAGAAATTGAATGGTAATTCCAGGAAGCTTTACTTTTTTAGTATAACTCGTAGTTAAAAATATCTGTCCCGTTTTAGTTGGCTGAAATTCAAAAGCAGAGCGATGGCTAAGCATTGTACCTGGGTAGATAGTCCCTAAAATCTTAAAGAGATTTCTTCTGATAATGCCTTCTATTGGTTCGTCTAAATTCGAAGAATAAACCCTTGGGGCAATTTTTATAATGACTCCAGCAGATAACAATTTTGTAATTTGTTTAGAAATCTTAGCATCCTGTGAACTACATATTACCTCTTGCAAGTGTATCGGTCTATTTTTTTCCATTATCCAACAGATTTACAACAAAGTTAGCACATATTTTCTACTATAATGCTTTTTTTGGAAAATATTTTCCATTATAGAGTCGCAATATGAAAATTATGACGCATCCTAATAAGCACTTTTTTCTATGAAAAAACAATATAAAAAACTAGTTGGACGAGTTATTTCCACCATAAAGACAAAAAAGGAAAATATTTTCCACTAATATTTCCCCCTAAAAAGTATTTACTTCCTAATTTTCATTGCGCGCTTACATTGAATATTTTGGCGTATTTGCTGTGCTGTTAACGCTTTTATTGAACCAGCTAAGGTTTCAACACTTTTATTTGGGGCTCATTGTCTTATTCATTATGCTCTGTCAAATTCAAACCTATCAGTACAGGTATTTTATTATACATTGGAGTGAAATGGATGCTAGCAAATATTTAGCATCATTAAAACACATTTTTAGTTGAAATAGGGTTTTCGATAATAAATATGTCACTTCGTTACTGTTTTTTTCCTTTCCTCATTCACACTCAAGCTTTTTATTATCCTGGGATTATTCGCTTTGCTCATGAACCCTTTTGGGAGGGCTTCAAATAATATCAAACCTACGCAACTTCGTTGCTGGTTTTTTCTTCCCCTCAACCTCACTCAAGCGAGCTTGGCTCGGTTTCGGGAAAGAAAAAACCCACGAAAAATTTTCGTGGGTTTTTATCATTTGGCGGAGAGTTAGGGATTCGAACCCCAGGACCTGTTACAGTCAACAGTTTTCAAGACTGCCGCAATCGACCGCTCTGCCAACTCTCCGAGGGCAAAAGTACTTTTTTTTTCGTATCACAAAAGTTTTTTTTTAATTTCAATGAATTATTTTCAATATCGCAGTCTATGAAACCAACATCTAAGTTATCAATCGCAGTTGCAATCTGTTTGTTTACAACACTTTCCGCTGTTTCTAAAAACATAAAAGCCTATTTAATGATGTCGGAATTTGTTGCCGCCACTCAAGGAAATTATGTGGAAACTTATTTAAATGTGAGTTCTAAAAGCATAATTTATGCTAAAAATTCAAAAGGAAAACTTCAAGCAAGCATCGGTGTAAACATTTTATTCTCGAGAAATGATTCCGTTTTTGGTTATGGAAAGTATAATTTACTAAGTCCAGAATATGAAGATACTTTAGTTTTTAAACCTAATTTTATTGATGTGCAAAGATATTTTTTAAAAAGAGGAGAATATAAGTTCGAATTAAGCATTACGGATAACAATAATGTATCTAAACCATTTACCTATACACAACAAGTGATTGTTGATTTAGATGGTGAAATACCAACTGTTTCTTCTATAGAATTGATTGATAGCTATAAAAAGGCCGATAGCACGAGTAGTGTTTCAAAAAATGGCTACGATATTGTGCCTCATGTGAGTTCTTTTTTTCCTGAAGCTATCACAGAGATTACCTACTATGCTGAACTTTATGCATTAAACAGAGATATTGCAACCGGCGAAACATTTATTATTAATACTTATTTAGAGTCCTTTGAGAACCGCGTAAAAATGCAGGATTATTTTAGATTTAACCGCTCAAAATCAAGTAAAGTTATTCCAATATTAGGCTCGCTAAATATAAAAACATTGCCTTCTGGCAATTACAATTTGGTGGTTGAAGCACGCGATAAAAATAATATGCTCATCGCCGACCAAAGAATATTTATTCAAAGAAGCAACCCCAGTATTGCACCTAATTTGAATGAGCTAAATGCGCTCAGCGTAACCAATACATTTGTAGAAAAAATAGGCATCGATACATTAGATGAATATATCAGATATTTACGTCCCATTTCTACACGTATAGAAGTAGATTATGCAAACAATGTAGTTAATGCGAAAGAATTGTTGAACAAACAACAATTTTTCCTGAGTTTTTGGCAAAAGAGAAACGCATTGAATCCAGAAGTAGAATGGCAAAAATACCATGTGCTGGTAAAAGAGGCCAATAAATTATTTAAAACGCAAACAAGAAAAGGCTACGCAACCGATAGGGGTAGAGTTTGGTTGCAGTATGGGAAGCCCGATTCAAGATTGGTTTACGACAGAGAACCAAGTTTGTATCCTTATGAGCTTTGGCAATATTACAAGCTCAATAACCGTTCAAATAGGAGGTTTGTGTTTTCAAATACTGATTTAGTTTCTAATAATTATTTGCTTATTCATTCAGATGCAATTGGAGAAGTAAGAGACGATCGTTGGCAAACACGATTAAACAAAAGAAATAATATGTATCAAAGTTTTGATCAAGAGAAGGCTGTAGATCAGTTTGGCACCAACTTGAGAGATGCCTATGACATAAGCAGATAAATACTAATCAAAAAATATATTTTAATAAAGGCCTTATGCTTAAAGATGTTGCTGTAGTTATTTTAAATTGGAATGGCCTCAATCATTTAAAAGAATTTTTACCTTCTGTAGTAAAGCATACCAATGAAAAAATAGCTGATATCATTATTATTGATAATGCATCTACAGATAGCAGCGTGCTTTATATTAATGAAACATATCCTTTTATTCGTGTAATTATAAATAGGAGCAATGGCGGTTTTGCTAAAGGCTACAACGATGGCTTACAATTAATTGACGCAAAATATTTTTTACTGCTAAATTCTGATGTAGAAGTTACTCCGGAATGGCTTGAGCCATTGTATTTAAAAATGGAGTCATCGCCTGAAATTGCTGCCTGCCAACCCAAAATTTTGGATTATAAAAACAAACAATTATTTGAGCATGCAGGCGCTGCGGGAGGTTATATTGATAAATTTGGATTCCCATTTTGTAGGGGCCGTTTATTTAATTACCTCGAGAAAGACAATGCACAATATAATAACGATACCGAAATTTTTTGGGCTACAGGCGCTTGTATGATGGTAAAGGCCTCTTTATTTAAGAAGCAAAAAGGTTTTGACGAAACTTTCTTCGCACACATGGAAGAAATTGATTTATGTTGGCGGTTAAAGAATGCCGGTAATCAAATTGTATTTGTGCACAACGCAACAGTTTATCATTTAGGAGGTGGAACACTTTCAAGTATTAGCCCTAACAAAACCTATCTCAACTTCAGAAACAATTTATATTTATTATATAAAAACCTTCCCGATCATTATTTACATCGTACTATTTTTGCCAGAATGGTTTTAGATGGCTTGGCATTTTTTCATTTTACTTTTGGTGGAAAATTCAATCATGCTTGGGCTATTCTAAGAGCGCATACTTCATTTTACAAACATTTAAAACATTTAAGAAATAGCAGGGATTTAAACAAGCAATTTCATCAATTAAAATTGCTAAAAGGAGTTTATAATAGCTCCATTGTAGGAGATTTTTATCTTAAAAAAGTTAAGGTTTTTAATGAATTAAATACTGAAAAGTTTAGTCAATAAAAAAAGGTCACACTATAATTAATGTGACCTTTTTTATTAATGAATTTTATTTTATTTTGATAGGCGGTAGGCCACTCCAACTAAAATAGATACGTTTGCATTTCTTACAGCTTTTGTGCTTTGAGATAAATATTCTCTAATATCAAGTAAACCATAGCTCGCTCTAACATCAACACTTGCAGAAATTTTATCAGTAATAGCATAGGTAGCGCCAATTCCACCAACAAAACCATAATCTAAAGGTGTATAAATGTAAGTTAAATCTTGTTCGCCAGCAGTATTTGTGGTGGCAGTGCTATCTCCGTAAGTAACAACTTTAGTATATTTAATACTGTTTTTAGCATTCATTCTTACATTTAGAGAAGGACCAAAAAACGCTCTAGCTTTTAATTTACTGCTATCCGATAAAAAGTTATAGTGAAACAATACGGGTATTTCAACATAATTTAATGCATAATCATATTCAAATTTTTCTGTTTGATTACCTGAAGTATCTTTTATGTTTTTTTGATAGGTAATTCCTCTTTGAGTGTAAAGCATATCAGCACTAATGCTCCATTTGCCTGCTGTTTGATAATTTAAAGAAATACCACCTGTAATTCCAGTTTTAAATTTGGCAGAATCAATGCCAAGCAAGGTGCTATAATTGCCCCCTCCTCTAATACCCATTGATAGGGACTGCGCCTTAGTTGCAGTGTTAAAACCAAACAGCGCAATAAAAGCAACTGTACTGCTAAATAGTTTTGAAATTTTCATAAGCTAAAGGTATATTTTGTTTTAAATTTTGTATAAAAATACTAAAAATGTTTTTGCAAATATATTTTTTTTGAATCTACTTACAAGAATCATTTTTCAAAGTTTTCAACGGGTCACCTAAATACTGAAATTTATTTCGTTTTTTTTGTAGTGCAAGGAGGTGCTAAATCACACTTAAATAATAAGGTGAATGACTTCGCAGTAGACTATTTTTATTAACTTTACGCCTTCAAAAAAAAATCAAAGCTATGCTGAAAACAAGGTTATTTCAACTAATAGTTATAGTTGCTTCAGTTTTACCAATTTCGGTTTGGGCTTCGGGTCCAGTTGGTGGTAATAATCAAATGAATATCAATCACAATCAAAGGAGCGACACCATAGATGTTTTACATTATTTTGTTAATCTTACCATCACCAGTGTTGCTTCGAGCCCAATTAGTGGATTTACAGCTGTAACATGCGTACCTAAACTAAATGGCATCTCAACCTTAAATCTTGATTTGCTAAGGTTAACTGTTGATTCGGTGGTGCTTGGCAGCAATGTGCTAAACTATAATTACAATGACACTTTACTTAAAATAAATTTAGGCGGGGTGTACAATATTGGTGATACTTTTACTGTTAACGTGGCCTATCATGGAATACCACAAACTGATCCAAGTGGTTTTGGCGGATTTACTTTTAGCAGCGGCTATGCTTATAATTTGGGTGTAGGATTTTCTGCAGACCCCCATGTTTATGGAAGAATTTGGCATCCTTGTTTTGATAATTTTGTTGAAAGGGCCACCTATAGTTTTGCTATCACCACCTCAAATATTCATAAAGCAGTATGCAATGGCTTAATGACCAGCTCGGTTATCAACCCCGACAATACAATTACATGGTATTGGAATTTGGAGCAAGATATTCCCAGTTACATAGCATGTATTGCTGTGGCAGCTTATACTACAGTGCATCAAAACTTTAGTGGTTTAAATGGCTCAATGCCTGTTGAGTTGGTTGCTTTACCTGCTGATACTACCAATCTAAAAAACTCATTTATTCATTTAGAAAATGCATTTGATGCTTTTGAAAATAGATTTGGGCCTTATCGCTGGAGCAAAGTTGGCTATGTATTGGTACCGTTTAATGGAGGAGCAATGGAACATGCAACAAACATTGCCTACCCAAAGGCTGCCGTTTCTTCAGGAACTACCTTGTATGAAGCTGAATTAATGAGTCATGAATTATCTCATCATTGGTTTGGCGACTTGGTCACCTGTACCACCGCAGAAGATATGTGGTTGAATGAAGGCTGGGCAAGCTTTTCATCATTTATTTTTACTGAAAGCTTATATGGTAATGAAGCCTATAAGAATGCTATTAGAACAAACCAAGCTAAGATTTTACAATTTGCTCATATTAAAGAAGGAGGATATAGAGCTGTTTCTGGGATACCACATGAATGGACCTATGGCGATCATGTATATTTAAAAGGGGCGGCAATAGCGCATACCATTAGAGGGTATATGGGCGATTCATTGTTTTTTAATGCAGTAAAATATTACTTAAATAACAATGTATACAATGATGTTAATAGCGATAAAATGCGTCAAGATTTTGAGACAAGTAGTGGAATAAACCTTGGCGATTGTTTCAATAACTGGGTATTTAATCCCGGTTTTGCTCATTTTTCGATTGATTCATTTACAGTTGCAAATGCAGCAGGAAATTACAATGTAACACTTTATGTGCGTCAAAAATTAACGGGGGCGCCCAGCATGTATAATAATGTGCCACTTGAGGTTACCTTTATGAATGATGCATTTAACAGCTACACCAGCAATATTGTAATGAGCGGGCAAACTGCCAACTTTACTATTTCAGTGCCTTTTTTACCAAGCTATGCTGGTTTAAATTTAGCATCAAAAATTACTGATGCTATTGTATCGCAATATAAAACAATTAAAACTACAGGTACTTATAATTTACTAGATCTAAAATTTAACATGAATGTGACTGGCATTAGCGATTCAACCTTTATTCGCGTTGAGCATAACTTTACAGCGCCAGATGGTGTAGCGCCTTGGTCGGGTTATACCATTTCGCCAAACAGATATTATAAAATAGATGGTGTTTTTTCGGCAGGATTTAAAGGAACAGCTAGCATTACCTATGATGGTAGAAGCAGCACTGCAAGTGGATCTCAATATTTAGATAATTTATTGTTTAACGCTATTTTAAATGAAGATAGTTTGGTGATGCTGTACCGAAAATCTACTGCAGATAATTGGATGCTTTATCCATATTATACAAAGTTAGCAGGTAGTTTAACCGACAAGTTTGGAACAATTAGATTAGATTCTATTCAAAAAGGAGAATATGCTTTTGGCATGCGTTCGGGCATTACAAGTGTTAACAATAAAATATCAATAGAAAAGGTTAGGCTTATCCCAAATCCTGCAAAAGATATAGTAACTCTTGACTTAGCCAGTTTCCCAAAGTCTAATAACATCATTGAGTGTAGCATTTATAATCATGAAGGGAAATGGATTAGTAATCACAAAATTCCATCTAACACGAACAGTTTTAAATTGCCTTTGAATGGTTTTTCAAATGGTATTTACTATTTTAATTTTAATGATGGTATTCATTTTAGTACGAGTAAATTGATCATTAATAATTAAGCATGCTTTACAAAATCATTACAAACCATTATACATAATTTCTATTCATTAAAACTATAAAATACTTCTATGAGTCTTAAATATACAGTTACAGAGCGTTTTTTGCGTTATGTTCAAATAGATACTCAATCTGATCCAACGTCAACCACATTTCCATCAACAGAAAAACAGAAAGACCTAAGCAGGGTGCTTGTAAAGGAACTGTTGGCCATGGGCATTGCCGATGCACATTTAGATGAATTTGGCTATGTTTACGCAACTTTGCCAAGTAATTCAAATAAGGTTATTCCAACCATTTGTTTTTGTTCACATGTTGATACCTCGCCTGATTGTAGTGGTAAAAATGTGAACCCAGTTGTTCATTACAGTTATCAGGGTCATGATCTTGTTTTGCCCGCAGACAATACACAAGTATTAAGCCCGATGGCACATCCAGAATTATTGAATCAAATTGGAAATGATATTATTACGGCCGACGGAACAACACTTTTAGGAGCTGATAACAAAGCTGGAGTTGCCGAAATAATGGATGCCATTCATCAATTGATACAACATCCCGAAATAAAGCATGGAGAAATAAAAATATTATTTACACCAGATGAAGAAATTGGCAGAGGAGTGAACCATGTCAATATTCAAAAGTTAGGCGCAAAGTACGCCTACACAATTGATGGTGAAACAGCCGGGCATATTGAAGATGAAACATTCAGTGCCGATGGCGTTTGCATCACCATTCATGGCATTAGCACACATCCAGGTTTTGCAAAAGATAAAATGCAGAGTTCAATCAAAATTGCTGGTGCTATTTTAAATGCCTTACCAAAAGATAAACTCTCGCCAGAATCAACAGAACATAAAGAAGGATTTATTCATCCTGTAAGTGTGAATGGCTTGATAGAAAAGACAGTATTAAATTTTATTATCAGAGATTTTGACACAGCCCTGCTGATAGAACATGAAACATTTTTAGAAGAAATTGTAAAGCAAGAAATAGCAAAATTTCCGGGAGCTAGCTATGAGTTTGCAGTGCAAGAGCAGTACAGAAATATGAAAGAAATTTTACAACATCATCCACATGTTGCGGCTTTTGCAGTAGAGGCCATCAAACGCAGTGGCTTAAATCCGGTGCAATCAAGCATCAGGGGTGGAACAGATGGATCAAGACTTTCATTTATGGGATTGCCATGTCCGAATATATTTGCTGGTGAGCATGCTTTTCATAGTAAATTAGAGTGGGTGAGTGTGCAAGATATGCATCGCGCTGTTGATACCATTGTGCATTTAGCTCAAATATGGGAAGAAAAGAGCTAATTTATTTTTTAGAAAAATAGCTGTTGTAGTTTTAGTAAAATGAAGTACATTTGAACCTTTAAATTTAAAATATGAATATACACGAATATCAAGGAAAAGAAGTATTAAAATCTTTTGGCGTAGCCATTCAAGAAGGAATAGTTGCTGATAGCCCCGAAGCGGCAGTTAAAGCTGCTGAAGATTTACAAAAACAAACTGGCACAGGCTGGTGGGTTGTAAAATCGCAAATACATGCTGGTGGCCGTGGAAAAGGTAAAATTGTTGGTACAGAGCAAAGAGGTGTGGCCTTGGCAAAATCTTTAGATGATGTTAAAACAATTACATCTAATATTTTAGGAAATGTTTTAGTTACCATTCAAACAGGTGAAGCTGGTAAGAAAGTGAGTAAAGTGCTTATTGCACAAGATGTTTACTATCCAGGCGAAACAGCTACTAAAGAGTTTTATGTAAGTGTATTATTAGATCGTGCATCAGGTAGAAACGTAATAATGTACAGTACCGAAGGCGGTATGGATATTGAAGAAGTAGCGCACAGCACACCACATTTAATTCATAAAGAACAAATAGATCCTAAGGTTGGCTTACAAGCATTTCAAGCACGTAAAATTGCTTTTAATTTAGGCTTAGAAGGTACTGCACATAAAGAAATGGTAAAGTTTGTAACTGCATTGTACAAAGCTTACGATTCAATTGATGCTGCAATGTTTGAAATTAATCCGGTTTTAAAAACATCAGATAATAAAATTATTGCTGTTGATTCAAAAGTAAATTTAGATGAGAACGCTTTGTTCAGACATGCTGATTTAGCTGCCATGCGCGATGTTACAGAAGAAGATCCAACTGAAGTTGAAGCTGGCGAGCATAACCTTAACTATGTAAAATTAGATGGTAATGTGGGCTGTATGGTAAATGGCGCAGGTTTAGCCATGGCCACAATGGATATTATTAAGTTGAGTGGGGGAGAACCTGCCAACTTTTTAGATGTTGGAGGAACTGCTAACGCGCAAAGAGTAGAGCAAGCATTCAGAATAATTTTAAAAGATCCTAATGTTAAAGCTATTTTGGTGAATATTTTTGGTGGTATTGTTCGTTGTGATAGAGTAGCGCAAGGCATTGTTGATGCTTACAATAACATGGGCAATATTAATGTTCCAATTATTGTTAGGTTGCAAGGTACAAACGCCGTTGAAGCAAAAAAGATTATTGATGAATCGGGATTAAAAGTGCTTTCAGCAATACAATTGCAAGAAGCAGCTGACCTGGTGAAGCAAGTTTTAAGTTAATGATTACAACCTAAATATGATAATGAAAGGCAGTCGTAAGGCTGCTTTTTTTTGGCGTAAATTAATGAATTTGGTCAGTAAATATTTGATTTACTTTAATAATTAGTTCTTTAATGGCAATGGGTTTGGGGAGAAATCCATCTGCAAAAATTTGATAGCCCGAGGTACGAACCATATTTTCGCTCATGGCAGATAAAAAGAAAATAAGAGAATCATCGAGTGTAATTTGCTCTCTCATTTTTCTGCTTGCTTCAAAACCATTCATTTCAGGCATCATAATATCTAAAACAATTAATGATGGTTTTATTTTTAAAGCGAGTTCAAGCGCTTCGAGGCCATTATTTGCTTTGTAAACCACAAAGCCTTGTTTTGATAAGTTATATGAAATAAATTCCCTAATATCTGGCTCATCATCGGCAATAAGAATACTTCTCTGGTTTGTCATTCTTCAAATTTTCGACAATAATAGGATTGCAGTATGTTTTAAATGATAATGCTAGGTTAAGATAATATGAAGCTATGCCATTTTTGTGTTAAGAAGTTTTAAATTAAAGTAATGTTTAAATGGCACTAAGACCAACCTTAAATGGCAAAGCTTAAGGTTGGCGCCGATTGTGGCTGCAATACATAGCGCTTAGGACTCATTCGCTGCGCTCAGCGTGAACTTGGAAAACGAATGACATGCTGAGCAAAGCGAACCATCTTTACGTGCTTAATTGGAGTTAAGAGGTTCTAATGAGCATTGTATGCATAGCGCCTAGGACTCATTCGCTGCGCTCAGAGTGACATTTGGGGTGACTCATTCGCTGCGCTCAGCTTGACATTGGAAAACGAATGACATGCTGAGCAAAGCGAACCATCTTTACGTGCTTAATTGGAGTTAAGAGGTTCTAATGAGCATTGTATGCATAGCGCTTAGGACTCATTCGCTGCGCTCAGAGTGACATTTGAGGATACTCATTCGCTGCGCTCAGAGTGACATTGGAAAACGAATGTCATGCTGAGCAGCGCGAAGCATCTTTGCTTGCTTAATTGGAGTTAAGAGGTTCTAATGAGCATTGTTTGCATAGCGCTTAGGACTCCGCTGCGCTCAGCGTGACGTTTGGGGTGACTCATTCGCTTCGCTACAATGAAAGTTGGCGGGTTAAGCCCAAAATGAGGGTGATAGAGGAAAGTTATTTCGACAAAAAAAAGCTTAAGGCATTGATATTAAAATCAATTTTTAAGGGTAGAACTTGGAAACATCCAATTTACCTTTTATTTTTAGCAAACCTGCCAAAAACCTTTTCAATACTATCTAAAAACTTCTTAAGCACATCAAAGTAAAGCGTAATGGCCATTACCAAGCTCATGAACCAAATTACAAAGCTATTGATCCAAAAAGTATCATAGTAATTACCTGCAATGGCTTTGCGTGGTGCAAAGAAATGTGCTCTAATTAATCCATCAGGCGCTGGGTCTAAAAAAATAGGATCTGTTTTTTGAATTAATTGCCCATCAATTTCAAGTATCTTATGCAATCCTTGTTTGTTAATCATAAGGTCATTCAAATTATCATTTTCGTATGCTTTTTTAAGTAATTCAGTGCCTGACTTATGCTGCCTATCAATTTTAGTAACAATCTTATCTTCTTTAGCCATTGCCTGATTGTTCATTTTCATGTAATATTTTTTTAAGTCATTCAAATAAGATTTTGCTTTTTGCCCAGCTTCTTTATTGAATTTTTCAGGCTTCAAACTTTCCAAGTCACCAAACTTCGGTTTAATAGTTGTTTTTTTAACTGCAATTGCAAGTTCTTTGGTTATTTCATCATAAAGTAATTTTAAGTCATATTCATACTGTTCTCTGTTTTTTGTATCTGATATAAAATTTTCTGCATCGTCAACCTTTGCAATTAATATATCTATATACCAATCAATTTTATATTTGGCCTTGCTTTCAATCTTATCAAATTTGTAAAAGTTTTTCCCGTATTCATTATTCATAAACTGATTCACAGCCAGCGCTTCGTATGCCCAGCGCGAAGCCATCATTTCGCCCCAAATTGGCACTTTAGTTTGTGAGGTAACCGCAGGATTTAATTTATCGAACTTTACAATTACACCACTTAATAATAATTGTGGAATAATTAAAAATGGAATCAAAATATAAATAGTAACTGCCGAATTAAAACTGGCTGAAATGTTTAAGCCAAGCATATTGGCAAAACAACTGGTAGTGAACAAAATATACCAATAATCGCTATACATGCCATCAATACCAAGGATGGTGTTGCCAATTAACACAAAAGTTAGGGTTTGAATGGCGCTCAATACAAACATGATAGCCACTTTACTGAATAAATAACTTCCTTTACTTAAATTCAGAAAAGATTCTCTTTTTAAAATTCTACGGTCTTTAATAATTTCTTCGGCACTTACAGTAAGCCCAACAAATAATGCAATAATAACAGCCATTAATATGTAAGCCGGAATGTTTTCATTTTGTGAATAGCTGTATCCGGTAGAAGTTGCATCATTATTATAAAAACGCACTAAATAACTTAATAAAAGGGCTAAAATTGGCGTCTCAAAAAAGTTAATAATTAAGTACTGTTTGTTAGTCAATTTGCTCATTACATCACGCGTAATAAACACCTTAAACTGGTTAATTTTATTGGGTATCTTAAAAGTACTTTTGGGAATTTCACCCTTATAGGTAGCTGCTAAATGTGGATCAATTTCACGCAAATAATATTCGTTCCATTCCTTTGGAGAAACTTTTCTATTTAAAGTTGCATTACCATACTCATCAATTACTTTGGTTTCAATAATATTAAAAATTTGTTCAGGATTAACATTGCCGCAAGTAACACATTCACTTTCATTGGCATTGGCATGATGAATTTGTTTTTTGAAATAAATGACTGCTTCCACAGGATTTCCATAATAAATAGGATAGCCACCTAAATCTAAAATCAACAGCTTATCAAACATTTTATAAATATCTGACGATGGTTGATGTATCACCACAAACACCAATTTGCCTTTAAGTGTTAGTTCCTTTAATAAATCCATTATGTTTTCGCTGTCACGCGATGATAAACCAGATGTGGGCTCATCAACATAAAGCACTGAGGGTTCGCGTATCAATTCCAAACCAATGTTTAGCCTTTTTCTTTGACCACCACTAATTGTTTTTTCTAATGGACTACCAACTTTTAAATGGGCAGTTTCGCTCAGGCCAAGATCTGATAAAAGGTTTAACACCATTTGTTTAATGCGTGCTTCATCGAACTGCGCGAAACACAATTTTGCATTATAAAATAGGTTTTGAAAAACCGTTAATTCTTCAATTAAAAGGTCATCTTGCGAAATATGGCCAATTACACCTTCTATTCTGTTCTTTTCTGTATGAATATTAATACCATTGATGAGCACTTCGCCTTTGTATGGCATTTCCATCCCATTCAATACATTAAGCACTGTAGATTTTCCAGCACCACTGCCACCCATAATGCCAATCAAATTACCTGAATCTTCATTAATGTTTAAAGGATGAATACCTGTTTTTCCGCTGCTAAAGCGATATTCTAGATTTTTTACTTGAAACTGTAATTTGGCTTTTTCGCTGCTCGCCATAAAGCTCCCAATCACATCACTATAAAAAATAGGCTGCAACTTGGTACTTCTAATGCTTGATCCTTGGGTAAAAATGTAAACTCTATTTTCTTTTACTTCATGTCCATTCAAATATATTTCGCTGGTTCCAAAGTATCTGAAAACATACATAGCCACACTTTGAATAAACAAAACTTGAATTTGCCCTGGCAGCGTTTCACTATGATGAAATTTTGATTGTTTTAAGTTTTCAGTTTTTTTACTGTCAACAACCAATATTTGTGGGCAACTATATTCGTAGGCAGTTTTACTGTTGATAAACTGTAAACAAATTTTGTATTCTTCTTCATCAATATTAAAAGTAGAAGCAACTGTATCAACAAATTCTAGTTCTTGAGCACTTACGGTATCATTTGAATTAATAAACTCTATGAGTCTAATAAGCACAACAACTTTTTGTCTTTGCGCTAATTCTTTATTAATTTCAGAACAAATACGCAGCACTTTAACCGAATTGAGCGACAATTTTTTGGTGGCGTCAGCACCTTTGCTGAGTTTATGAATAGCTTCAATATGATCATCAAAAACTTTTAAATATTGTTCAACCAGCTCTTGATTTAATTGTTGCTTTAAAAATGATTGAACGATACTTCTTCCTATCACGTTTACGCCATCCACCTTTGCGATGATAGCGAATAGCTGCATAAGTGCCCTGAGAATATTTTCACTCATATATGGTGGTTTTTATTTACATCAAATTTAAAATGTAAACTTAATTATATCCAATAAAAAACAAAAAAAAAGACATTAATCATTACTGAAAAATGTCTTTTAAAAATTTAAAAAGCTGCGTTACTGTTTAAAGCTAATCATCATTACAGCACAGCCACTAGGAGCTTTACCAGGAATAATTTGAGCTTCAATAGTACAATCTAGTGTTGAAATAAATTTAAAATCCCAATAAGCTGCATTTTGTTGCTCGCTGTTGTCGAATAATAAATTTCTTTCTTTATCAAAGATCCTAAAAACAAGATTTCCATCACCCAAACCACTGCAAGCAGCAATACGGTAGGTTGTTCCACCATAAAAGGTAGATTGAAATTCTGCAATTTCTTTATCGAGCAATAATGCTCTGTAATGCTGTCCATCACTAATATATTTGCTAGTCATGTGACGCACACATGCATTAGCTACAGTATCGCATTGTGCTACTGCTTTATTGCCAAAACTAACAAGGGAAGCAATTAAGGCAAGGGCTATGGTAAATTTACGAATCATAAGCTGTTGTATTTATTGTAATTTGTTAGTTAATAATCATTTCACGAATGGCACCCAGCTTCTCTGTGATGTTTTTGAGTTGCTCATCAGTAATTTTTACTTCTGTGATACTGTTAATAGTAGTAGTTTTAGTAGCAACATCAGTTGTTGGTTTTACAAAAGTGTACTTAACTTCAATGTCTTCAAATTCATTATACAACTCTAACAATGCATCGGTAAGTTCTGTGAGTTCAGTCATATCAGGGTTTTGATAAAAAGGTGTTAATAACTTTATCACATGATCCAGGGTGTTTTTTTGTTCACCAACACGTTGAATCACTATTTTTTTGTTTTTGAAATCTTTCTTTAAGATGTTCAACGTAAAATGTAAACTTTCAATCCATCCACCGGTAATCACCATGCCGCTTACAGCATTTCTGTCATTGTTTTTAAGATAGCTATCAGTTGCACGGTATCCAGAAGTAAAGATGGACAATAATGAATCATTGTTACCCATATTTTTTTCGAAACGTTTCATTAAACTGGCATCAAATGCACCCGAAACGTTAATATCGTCCGCCAATCTTTTAGAAGCATTTAAATAACCAAGCGCATCTTGTGTTTGGCCATAAATGATCACATATCCTAAATCGGCACCATAAACACCAAGGTTTAAAGCCTTTTTATATTCTGTAGAATAAGAAGGTAAATGACTGGTTAAATTCAAAATGTCTTTTGAATAATTAGCACCGCTGCTTTTTAATAATATACTTGTTTGAAGCGGTGAAGGAATACTGAACAACTCTCCATTAACACTCACAAGGTTATCTTTAGCGGCATCAACTGGCTCTTCTTCGGTATTTTCTGTTTTGTTTTTATTTCCTGTGCAACTAGTAATTAGGGCAGTTGCAGAAAAGAAAACAAAACTAACTAAGGCAAGCTTTATATATTTTTTATGCTTCATAAGGCTATTGTTTATAATCAGTGCAAGTAATAAAAAATTAATGAAACCACAAAAAAAAGTAACCAATTAAATTGAACATTAAAGCGTTAAAAACTGAAATATAAGGCAATAAATACTTTTTCATTCGTTTAAAGCGTTTCAAATCAGGTATAAAAAGTATGCTAACAGCAAGATTGCAAAGCGGCATTAGCCTCTTAAAATGCACGGTTCAACAAGTAATCACTGAGTAATTTGAGTTAAATTGAAACAAAAAAATAGTGAAATGCAATTAAAAGAAAATCAAAGCCGCAAAGATTTTAATTTTATAAACTGTACCTTAAACTTAATGCGTATTTGCTATTTTCTTATCCTCATCATGATTAGCCCGCCACAATTCCTCTATTAAATTTAAAACCATAATAATAGCAACCAAAGGCAATACCCATGAAACCCTGCTTTGCAAACGGTCTAAAACATTAGCCATTGCCCCAGTTACAAAGGCATTTATAATAAGCATTAAATAAGTTAGAACTGTAAGTACAATAAGTAAAGGGTTGATTTTATTTCTAAAAAAAGGGATAGCTATAAACAGTAAAGTGATTACAAGTGAAATCATCATCGTTTTTTGGTTGATGTAGTTTAAAAAGATAAAGTCGAGCAAACCCACATTTTCTCTGCTTTCAAAAAACAACTGTTTACTGCTTGGAAAAAATGTTTTGATAGCAAAATATGGAGAACTGGTTGTATCATATTTAAAAATGCCATCGCCAATGTTGTTCTTGGTTAACTGAGTAATTGTAGCATGAAAGGCTGCACCTACATTTTTACCGAAATAGTCGGTTGAAAACAAGATGTCGTTCATCACAAATTTGTATTCTTTTTCATGATTTGCCCAATTGCCAGTTCTTGATAAAATGCTCCTGTTATTCCACAAAAAAGCCACAGCACTGTTGGGAATGCTATCTTTAAAATAACAAAAACAATTGGCGCCACTAATAAGTTCATATTTACAAAAGTTGGCATTGGCTTGGTTTCCTGCTATAAATTGTATGCCTAGCAGCTTATTCAATGTATCGGAACCTAAATAGGCATTTTGATTAAATAATTTAATAGCAACGATATTAGGCAAGCTATAGTATTTTAATTGAAAAAGTTGGCTGTTATTGTTGAGGTCATTTTCTTGTTTTAGTGCCAGCTTTCCTTCATTATTGGTATATACAGTAACATATTTTCCACTCTTAACAGAAACAATTTTTACTTGTTGGTTTTGCGCTTTTTCAATTTTAAATTTTTGATTATCGACACCTGTATATTCCCATTGATGAATCTTTGCTCCAGCATCCATGCTATAACCTTCAACATCTAAAAAAAGATTGCTGTGTATATTTTTTATAAAATAGGTGCCTTGATCTACTTGGTTGTTATTGTTTATTTGTGTGACACATTTTTCTTTTAGGTATTCAGTCAGCAATCCATTTTCGGCATATTTGGCCGCTAAAAAAGCATAGGGAGAGCCACTGTGCTTAAACTTGCGCTCAATAGCAAAATTTATTGTTGGATTGATGAGCCAAGAAGCTAAAGAGAGTATTAATACAAATTGTATTCTTTTTAGAGGCACGTATTTTTTAATTCCATAGCTATTTAATCCTACTATAATAAGCGTGAGTATGGATAAAATAAGAAAAATAAGCATGTGCGAATTATGTGTGATTAATGCAATAAGATAAAAAATTGAGAGGAGGTATTTTTCGTACTTGCTTGTTTGTTTTGAGATCAATAATATGAAAGAAAGAAAGCCAATACCCACAAAAATATCTGGCATTAATTGCCCCGAATACCAGGCTATACCGGTAACAGTGCAAATGATAAAAGTGATAAAAAAATAACTTAAACCTTTATTGGAATTTACTAAAAAGTGCTTGTATATTTTAAGAAGTAAAATAGCTAATATTAAACTTTGCGCAATAATAGGTAAGAACAAATTACTTTTAAGACTAAGGTAACCAACAAATAAACCATAAAATATTGGTCTATCAATGGGCACAAAGGGTTGTAAGCCGCTAGCAATATAGGTTCCAGAATCGGAGGTAATTAAAGGAAATGCATTGTAAATACAAGGAATCATAAGCAGGAGCAGCATAATTACTACCCAAACGAATTGTCCAATATTAAAATATTTTTTCATTTTGTTTTAAGAAGATGCGAATATAATACAATTAGGGCAATTCATTTTTTACAATAAAAAAAGCCCTGAAGCATTTCGCAACAGGGCTTTAAATAAATTTAATAATTAATTACTCTTCAATAACTTCGAATTGAATCTCAGCGATCATGTCTTTCATTAATTTTAACTTAGCAGTATAAGTTCCTAAGGTTTTGATATGTTCTTCGTTAATGATGATTGCTTTACGATCAACTTCATGACCTAATTTGCGGATAGCATCGGCAATTTGTAAAGAAGTAACAGAACCAAATATTTTTCCGTTTTCGCCAGCTTTAGCGCCAACTTTAATGGTAACATCTTTTAAGAAATCAATTACTTTTTGAGCTTCTTTCTTTTGTTTTTCAATTTTGAAAGCTCTTTGTTTCATGGTTTCAGCCAATTGCTTTTGATTGCTTTCGGTAGCTAAAATTGCCATTCCTTTAGGGATAAGGAAATTTGAGCCATAACCATTTTTTACAGTTACCAATTCGTCTTTTTCTCCAAGGTTTTTAACCTCTTGCTTTAGTATTACTTTCATAGTATGTTCTCCTTAGATTATTTTAATAAATCGGCAACATAAGGCATAAGACCTAAATGGCGCGCTCTTTTGATAGCAGTACCAACTTTACGTTGATATTTTACAGAAGTTCCTGTAAGTCTACGAGGTAAAATCTTACCTTGTTCATTTACAAATTTCAATAAGAAATCTGCGTCTTTGTAGTCGATATATTTAATGCCTGATTTTTTGAAACGGCAATATTTTTTCTTGCTAACCTCAACACTTACTGGGTTTAGGTATCTTATTTCTGGTGCTTTTGACATGTCTTTTAAAATTAGGCGGTTACTTCTTTTGTTTCAGTTTTCTTAGCTCTTCTTTTGTCTGCCCAAGCAAGTGAATGCTTGTCTAACACAACAGTAAGGAAACGAATAATACGTTCATCACGCTTAAAGTTTATTTCAAGATCGGCAATAAAGCTACCTGGTGCTTGAAATTGAATAAGATGATAAAATCCTGAAGATTTTTTTTGAATTGGGTAAGCCAATTTTTTTAGGCCCCAACTTTCTTCATGCACCAATTTGGCGCCATTTGCTGCAAGTATTTGTTTGTACTTGCTTACCGTTTCCTTTGCCTGTTCATCAGACAAAACGGGAGTCATAATGAAAACGGTTTCATAGTTGTTCAACATGGTTAATAATAATTTAGTTAGTTAATAGTTTATTCCGATTTAAGAATCGGAGCGCGAAAGTAAAAAAAAACTCTTGAAAAACCAAACAATAAGCTTAAAATCCCTTTTCTTTGAATATAAATTTCATTAAACTATTATTATAGAGTGCTTTTTTTCCGTTTTTTTCAAAAGAAATAATGGCATCTTGAAGAAAGCTAATCTTATCAAATTCTATAGCAAATAAAACATTTCCTTTTGAGTTTAAAAGGCCGTACTTGCCATCCTTTTTTACAATAGCTCCTTCTTTTCTAAAACTTTGCGCTTCTTCATAATCAGCATGAATTTGCATTTTGCCTTTATAATCAACATAGCCAAATTTTCCTTTCATTTTTACCAAAGCCAATCCTTGCGAAAAAGGCTCTGCCATTTGATATTGTAACTTAATTTGTAATTTCCCCGAAGTATCAATAAAACCCCATTTCGATTTCTTTTTAATTGGAACCAATCCTTCACTTAACAATGCAACATCAGCATATTCAAATGCAATTATTGCTTTTCCATTATGATCTATTAAACCTCTTTTGTTTTTTTGAGAAGCTTTAGCATAGCCATTTTTGAAGAGCCCAAATACTTCATTTTCAGTTTTATAATCATAATTCATAGGAATGCTCATCTTCCCATTTTGGTCAATATACCCATATTTATCATCTTTAGCAATAAGCGCTAAACCTTCGCTAAATTTAGAAATAACATCATAAACACAAGGCAACAATGTATCGCCACTGGCATTAATAAGGCCATAAAGTTCATTGATTTGCACACGTGCAATTCCTTTATTAAATGGCTCCACCCAATCATAAATAAGCGGATGCAGCAGTTTCCCTTTCTTGTCAATAAAACTTTGTTTTTCGGCTTTTTCTACAGAAGCAAATCCTTCGCTATAATCATAAGCATTATCAAATTCAAATGGTACAATGGTAATTCCCTTTTGACTAATAAACCCAAATTTATTGTCTTTTTGTGCCAGCAACAAACTATCATGACTATCGCCCAATTCCTCATATTCTATTGAAATTACCAAATCACCAGCTTTGTTAAGTGCACCATATTTATCCTCTCTTTTTACCACAGCAATGCCTTCATGGAAAGATTCGGCATCATCAAAAGTTAATGGAATTACTATTTTTCCCGCTTTGTTTATAAATCCATAACGACCATTTTGTGAAGCAAGTGCAAAACCTTCCGAAAATTCCTCAATACTTTCGTAATTGAAGGGAATCATGATGTTGCCTGCTTTGTTAATAGCGCCATATTTTCCATTATCTTTAACAATAATAAACTCCGTTTTTGATAAAAGTAGTTCTTTTTTTATGGCTTCTTTAAAGGGATACTCAGGATATTTTTTGATAAATGATTCAAAAAATTCAGTAGAATAATCGTTCCCGCTATTGTTAAAAATAATGGACCATGCTTCGTTAACATGTTTGTTGTTGGGATAATTTTTAATAAAAGCGTAATAGGATTCGTTTTCTTTGTTTTTAACAGCAAGGCTAAATATTGAGTCTTGGGCAGCCAATAAATAAGGGCTCTGAGGATTATTAGCGATAAATTCGCTATAAGCAAATAATGTATGACTTAAAGTTAATTCTGTGAAATGGCAAAGTTCGTAGTTCTTTTTAGCAATGGAAGCTTCTTTGGATGTTGGATATTTACTAATAAAATCCTGATAAGCATTTGCTGTATTTACTTTTAATACTTCTTTAAAGGCAATGGCATTTCTATTATTTGTTGCATCTTGAATCCAGTATGATTGCCAATAGCGTTGCATAAAAGTTTCGTATGCAGCAATTGTATTTTCTTTTTTTACATATTGGTAAGCGCTTTGTTCAATCAAACTTTTTAATTTTGAAATAGTGTCATTTGAAATATGCCATTTATCAAGTTTTTTTTGTGCTTTGCTCTTGCTAAGTAACATTAAAGATTCGCATCTTTTTATACAATTGTAGGCTGAATCTATTTGGTGAAATGGGTTATCGCTGCGATAATAGATGGTTGCTAATCCAAAATTGGCCAATTTTTGGTGCTTTATAGGGCTATTGTAAAATATTCTTTTCGCCTTAAAGTAATCATACTCAATTAAAGCAGCAAAGCCTTTGTCTATATTACTTTTAATATAGGTCTTCTTCAATTTTTGCGCCTCTGAATGAGGACATAAAAAGAAGTAAAATATGAATAAAGTGAGGCTGTACTTTTTTATCATTGCCTGCAAATTTATGTTTTAAGTCTTTATTTTTTAAAAATTAATTTGTTTTATTCTTATTGAAATTAGAAACGATGTTAATAAGCCGAACAAACGGGATGCAAAATGAAATTTATTTAAAATCTTTATTGAATGAGCTGCTTCATTTTTAAATAACTTATTATTGCATCTTAAAATTGAGATTATGCGCCAAAAAATAATTGTTCTGTTTTTTACATTGCTGTTATATGTAAATGTAAATGCCCAGTTTAAAAATGTACTTATTGATAGTATTCGCCAGCCCAATGAAGTTGCTATTGCGCTTGATTTTTCAAGTCCTAATTATTTGATTGCGGGTGCTAATTTAAATAATGTTTATACTTCAAATGATACGGGAAGAACATGGCTTAATAAGAAACTTGTTTCAAAGTATACTGTTTATGGAGATCCTTGTATTATTAGTGATTTTAAGGGTAGCTTCTACTATTTTCATTTATCTGATTATAAAAATGGAACTTGGATTGATCGTATAGTTGCTCAAAAAACAAGCAACAAAGGGCAAGGTTGGAAATTGGATACTTTTATTGGAAAAAATGGCAGCAAGGCGCAGGATAAGCAATGGGCAGTGGTTGACAAGGAAAGCGGAAATATTTATGTTACTTGGACACAATTCGACAAATATGAAAGTAAGCTGACTGAGGATAAAAGTTCGATTTTATTTTCTCAATCAAATGATGAAGGCAAAACTTGGTCGAGCCCGCAAGTGCTAAGTAAGTTTGCAGGTGATTGTTTAGATGACGACAATACGGTTGAAGGTGCAGTGCCTTGTGTGGGATTAGCAGGAGAAATTAATGTGGCATGGGCTGGCCCAAAAGGACTGGTATTTAATCAATCGAAGGACAAAGGCAAAACGTGGTTGGCTGAAGAAAAAGTTGTTTGCAACATACCTGCTGGTTGGAATTATGATATTGATAGTATTTTTAGATCAAATGGTTTACCGATTACAGCCTGTGATTTAAGCAAAGGTCGACATAGCGGAAACATTTATATCAATTGGAGTGATCAGCGCAATGGTATAAACAATACAGATATTTGGTTGGTAAAATCTGTTGATAACGGAGAAACGTGGTCAAAGCCCATCAAGGTAAATAACGATAGTACCATTAGTCAGCAATTTATGTCGTGGTTTACTATTGATCAAAGTAACGGTAGGTTGTACTGCTTATTTTATGACAGAAGAAATTATACAGATGCAAATACTGATGTTTACTTAGCATATAGCGATGATGGGGGAGAAAGTTTTGTAAATATTAAAGTAAATGAAAAACCTTTTTTACCTTCAAAAGGCGTGTTTTTTGGAGATTACATCAATATAGCAGCGCATAACAATATTATTAGACCTATTTGGATGAGTTTGCATGATAATAAAATGGCAGTTTGGACAGCACTTATTGATGGCAGCAAGTTGAAATAAAGCTCATGTTTGATGCGCTTGCAACCGGTGATAGTGGCTTATTACGAAATGCTATTAAAACAAAAAAGGAACCCAAGGGCTCCTTTTTTAACTTCCATCATTATTATTTTTACTTGGCTTTCAAGTGATAAATTCTTTTTATCAAAACTGAATCTTGGTAATTAAGGTTTAATTCAGTAGCTGAAATATTTTGTACATTGTATATTCTTCTGCTCTTTGAATTACTTGGCAAAACTGCAATGTAAGCCATGTTACCATTAGTTGACCATTTACCAGTTGTTGTTACACCATGTTCAACAATTGTACATGTAAAATCTTTATTCAATAAAATATGGTCATTGGCTTCGTTGCCATCAAGTTGATTGAGGGTGCCAAACATTTCGTACCCAACAATTTTCCAATCTTTACATAATGCGTTTTGCACTTTTGCATCAGCAACACCATTTTGGGCATACACAAATGAACCGAAAAAAAAGGCAATTAAAAGTAATTTAATTTTCATGGAATTTATTTTTTGAAGATGATTAATTAATTTAGCACCCAAATATAATATAAAATGATTTACAAAAGTTATTTAAGTACTTTTTTACTTACGACAATCATCATATTAACGTTAGTGAATAATGTAAAAGCTCAAAAAATGTTTTATCCAGGTTATGTTATAACCAATGAAGGTGATACAGTGAGCGGTAAAATCCCATATGATTTAGGCACTAATAACAACTATCATATTGTAGATGTGAAAGATGCGAAGGGCTTTGTTAGAAAGTTTAATGTTTGGCAAATAAAAATGTATAGCATAAACAATGAGCAATATTACACCAAAAAGTGCGAAAGAGGGGAAATGAAACATCGTAATGATCTTGTTTTTATGCACTTGCTGCAAACAGGTGAGTTTACACTTTACGAATATGAATTTGTTAGAAAAATAGGAGGGGCCAGAAGTTATGAAGAAGGAGGCCTAACGCCAGAAGGAGATAAAGATTTTTATGTGGAGCAAAAGGACGGAACCCTAATTTACTTTACAAGATTAAACTATAAGAAAGAAATAAAAGCACTCATTCAAAACAAGGAAGATTGCATGGCAATAACAAATGATAAAGATTTTGAGTACAAAAAAATTCCGGAAGTGATTAAATGCTATAATGAAAAGTAACCTAATTTAGGCCTTAATACTTTTATTTTTCGAAAATGGTTTTCTAAAAAAGGCCAATAATTTAGTGTTGAATGCTTCGCTATTAAATAGTGTGTACATCAAAATCATAATTATTCCAAAGTCAACAATTCCCATCACAAGCGCAATCATAATATGTAAAAAGATGCCTGCAATAAGCATGCTATTTTTGGTCTTTTTTATCCAAACAAATAGTGGAAAAAACATTTGAAATAAGAGGGTAAACCAAGAAACAGATTTTACTATAAAAGTGTTATCAATAAAGAGATTGGTAAAAAAAGGGTGGGCATACATTTCGTTAAAAAGCACGTAATAAAAGGCCGTTCCATCAACCCATGTTTCTCCCTGTAATTTGAAATAGCTGGCTACCAAATATAAAAAAACTACTTGCAAGCGAATGGCCAAGAATGAAAAATTGGCAATTGTGATTTTAATTGTTTTCCAGTATTTATTGCTGGTTTTTTCAGCATCCTCATCAACAAACAAAAGCATAAAAATAACCATGGTTAATAAACTAAAGCCACCTGTTTGCAGTGGCGCCGTTTTATGGTACAAATTCATCAATAAAATATAGCTTATAACTAAACTTAATCGTTTAAAAGGCAAAAAGAAATAAGCCAAAATACTGCCAAGTAATCCATAAATAAAAAATAGATAATAAGCGCTATAACTATTGCCTTCGAGCAAATTTAATGGCTTTAAAAATAAATTTGAAGATTTATAATATGGAATTAAATAATTACCAGGTCCAAAATATTGTTTAGCAATTGGTACAAACTGTAATACATATAGCAATACAAAAAAAAGCAAACTGCCCTTAAATAGTTTAATGGTGTTTACGGGTTTAAAAACAGAGGTGTAACGCTGCATTGCCGCTTCCATTTTAGTATTAAAGTTATTCCATATGTCCATTTTACTGAAGAATTGGAATTGAAGGGTAATGAATAATTAAGTAGGTGCTTTTAATTTTGTTTAAAGGTTTTGCTTTATATTTTTCGGGATAGGTGTAAACTATTTTGAATTGCAGCGAATCGAAAT
>CAMBZU010000053.1 GCA_945872355.1 Chitinophaga pinensis | reverse complement strand
AAGAAAAACCTTTATCATGTAATTCATTTATAATTTCCCCTTCTACATTGCTTTGAAAATAAGTAAATTCAATTTTCGGATAACTGTTTCTTAATTGCAAAATTAAATCATCAAATAGTTGTGTTCCATATATTTCAGGCTCTCTTTGTCCCGTAAGATTTAAATTTGGTCCGTTGATGATGGCAATTTTAAGCATATCTAATTATAGGTTTGATGGTAAAAGTATAAAAAATATAGCATAGCTTAAGAAGGATATTTTGGATCAGACCCAAAAGTTGTGGAGAGAATAAAAAAATCTGATTTTTGCTTTTAAAAAAAAGCAGAAATATGGATGATTCATTTAAGAGTTTATTACCCCTTTTATTGCCAGATGGTCTATTAGTTTATTTCACCTTATCAAATCATAATTTTGATGAAGAAACGTTGCATATTTATTTAGAAGAGAAAAATGTTATTCCAGATGAACACGCTGGTCAAAAGCTACTTTCCAAAGGTTTTTTTGAATCTGTTACTATTCAAGATTTTCCTATCAGAGGAAGAAATGTTTTTTTACATATAAAGCGTAGGCGCTGGTTGAATTTAGAGACCAATAAAGTAGTTCATCGCAACTGGGATATAGTTGCACAAGGCACGCGAATCACAAAGGATTTTGCGTCTTTTTTAAAAGAAATTGGCCGATACACAAGCTCATAGTCTTCAAACAATAGCTTCCTTTTACGGAATTAAGGGGAAGAAACTCCAGCGCTATTATAGAGATAAATTAAGTGAATTTAAAACATGGGAGTTCAAGAATAGTGCGTATAAATGTTTAATCTTTCCTGAAAACATCGGCGCAAGATTATCAATTGATGAGACCTCTTTATCTCATGGCGAATTGTACACAGGTGTAACAAATAAAGAAGCTAAAGTAAAAGCAGGAACACTTGTAGCAATTTTAGAAGGCACAAAATCAGATAATATTATTCCTCTATAGCAAAAGATCCCTTTAAAGGAAAGGAATAAGGTAAAAGAAATAACACTTGATTTGGCTGGCAATATGGGCTTAATATCTAAAAAATGCTTTCCAAATGCAGTAGAGGATATAGACCGTTTTCATTTACAACAATTAGCTTCAGAAGTATTACAAGAAATAAGAATAAAATATAGATGGGAAGCCATTGATGCAGAAAACCAAGGAATAGAAGAAGCTAAAAGAAATCGTAGTATTTATGAGCCAATTCTGCTTTTCAATGGTGAATCATTAAAACAATTATTAGCCAGGAGTCGCTATTTGCTTTACAAAAACAGTGATAACTGGACCTTGGAACAACAAGCTAGAGCAATGCTGCTATTTGAAAAATATCCTCAACTCGAAAAAGCTTATGAATTATCGCAAAAATTAAGTTGGATATATAGTACTACTAAGGATAAAATATATGCTTTTGCTAGACTAGCAAAGTGGAACGAAGAAGTAGAGCGAGCGGGATTGAAATCTTTTAATACAATCTCTAGGACTATCGTAAATCATCATGTAAACATATTAAACTACTTTGACAATAGAAGCACAAACGCTTCGGCTTAGTCTTTCAATGCAAAAATAAAGGCTTTTAGAGCCCAATATAGAGGTGTTGGAAATATAAACTTCTTCCTCTTTAGACTTGCTAAATTATTTGCTTAGTCCACTACTTTTGATCCTGTTCCGTTACTATTCAAGATTTTCCTATCAGAGGAAGAAATGTTTTTTTACATCTAAAGCTGCTATTTGAAAAGTATCCGCAACTCGAAAAAGCATAGGAATTATCGCAAAATGAATTTGGATATATAGTACTACTAAGGGGCAAATATATGCTTTTGCGAGAATGGCAGAGTGGAACGGAGAAGTAGAGCAAGCTAGATTGAAATCTTTTAATACAATCTCTAGAACTAATGTAAATCATCATGTAAACATTTTAAACTACTTTGACAACAGAAGCACAAACGCTTCGACTGAGTATTCAATGCTAAAATAAAAGTTTTTAGAGCTCAATATAGAGGTGTTGGAAAATATAAACTTCTTCCTCTTTATACTTGCTAAATTATTTGCTTAGTGCACAACTTTTGATCCTTTTCCGTTGTATTTTCTTTTTAAGTGTGCATAGTTTCAATTAATTTATGAAATTACTTATAGAATAACTAAGTATGGGAAGCGCCTTGAATGAGATTCTTTTTTGTTTAGCTTGTTTTATTTTAATTTATTCCTTTAGTAAATTGTCTCGGATAAATTACTCTATTTTAGAAGTATTGTGAAAGTACATAACATCTTTGTTTATTCGGATGCATTGGTTTACTGGTAAATAAAAATCCTTTGTTCTCTGTTCCAAAAAAAAAACAAAATGAATTATTTCAGAATAGAAATATTTTTTGTTAAAGTTATTGCTGTCAGTTCGGTTTTTGAGTGTGAATATACGATTTCACTTATTTGGCGTTTGAATTGCTGCCATTGATTATTTCCTATGTTTACATAGCATAAAACTTTTAATTCAATTCAATATTTTATATTCAATATTTCTTTTTTTGAAATTTTTGTCATCGCTTGCATCTTAAGATTGATTATACATTTTATTCTTTGGACTGTAATAAAAATTATACTCTTTTTAAATTACATTTGATAGTGAAAAATATTTGGTTTAATCGTTTTTTAATTGCTTGTAAATAATAGCCAACTCTATTTGCCATAGATGTTATATTGCTTTATATTTAAAATTTCTCTGAACATTGAATTCATAATTATTGTCGTTATCGTTTGTTTAAAATTTGATCTTTTCTAAAATTTATTTATAATTTAAATCAAACCTCATTTATGTTTTCTTCATGATGCAATTATTTTATTAGTTCTTCTTATTATTATCTGAATTTCGCCATTTGTTCTATTTTGCAAATTTGGAGTTGTAATAATTGTATTATTATTTGTAGTTTGATTAAGTTATGATAGATATCCAGTAGCAATGGGAGCGAGCTACCCTGTTACGCGGACAATGCAACCCCAAAATTCCGATCGTTATCCTAGGTGGGGGAGTTTCTGAATTTTTACGATTATTTATTTGTGAAAAGATGTTTTAAATATAAACTAAGTGAAGCGTTTCTACTTTTTATTTTTATACTTAAGCTTTGCTTATGTTTTTTGTATTGCTAAAAACTTTTAGAAATAATATTTGTTATATTAATATTAATTGCAGTTGTTTGAACTTTTATGATGGGTTTATGGGTATATATTTAAGCTAAAAAAATATAAACCTTATCACATGAATAAGGCATTTTACTCAGATAATTTGAATTAAAGAATTTAAGAATTACTTTTGCATTTTAAATATAATTAAATCAATAATGACAGCAGTTTCTAAAGCAACTTTTAATAATAAAGACAGCTATTTTTTTGAAGCATTAAAGCAAAGAATTGATGCTTATTTTATTAATAATAAGATTCAACAATCGGGTAATTACAGGTTATATAGTAAGGCTATTTTCTTGTTTTCTACTTTACTATTTCTATATATTACTTTAGTGTTTTTCACCCCAGAAACTGCCTTTTTGAGTTTGTTTTTATGTGCTTTAATGGGGGTAAATTTTGCTGCGATTGGATTTAATATTATGCATGACGGGGCGCATGGAAGTTTTAGTACCAAACCTTGGGTGAATGATATCATGTCTCATTCTTTAGAAATGATGGGGGGAAGTTCTTTTATGTGGAAAGTGAAGCATAACATGAATCATCATACTTTTACAAATATTGAGGGAATGGATGATGATATTGACGTCAAGCCATTTATTAGAATTAGTTACGATCAACCTAAAAAGTGGTATCATCGTTTTCAACATGTTTATTCTTTTTTATTATATTCACTAACTTACTTTTTTTGGATTTTTTGGTTAGACTTTAAAAAGTATTTTAGTGGCAAGATAGGCGAGTTAACGATTAAAAAAATGTCAGGAAAGGATCATCTCATTTTTTGGGCGAGTAAAGTGTTGTATATTATGGCCTTTGTTATTGTGCCAATTTATAATGTTGGATTATTTGAAACATTCATTGGTTATGGCGCAATGCTGGTTGTAACAGGATTGATTATTAGTATAGTTTTTCAATTAGCGCATATTGTTGAGGGCGCTATTTTTCCTGTAGGAATAGATGGTTCTAAGTCGCTTAAGATTGAAACAGAATGGGCCATACATCAGTTAAATACCACAGCAAATTTTGCTACAAAAAATAAGCTTGTTTCTTGGTTTGTTGGAGGTTTAAATTTTCAAGTAGAGCATCATTTGTTTCCAAAAATAAGTCATATACATTATCCGGAAATTAGCAAATTGGTAAAAGAAACCTGTCAACAATTTAATGTCAATTATATGGAGTTTCCAACTGTTTTTGCAGCTGTCAAGTCGCATGTAATGCATCTTAAGCATGTTGGATTGGCAGCTTAATATTTTCGATTTGGGGATATTACCACTTAAAGTGTTAACAATGCTTACGATATTTTTATTTTATTATGTTAAGAATTAATTCTTAATTTGTTGAATTACAATTGATTTTAATTTGGTTTTTGTAATTTTTTATTTTTACTTCGTAAAAAAGTTTTTTAATGAATCCCAGCATATTTTATAAAATTATATTCGCTTTCATCATTACTGTATTTTGTGAAGTTAATGCAACAAAAGCCCAAGTTTTGATCAACGAATACTCTTGTGCAAACCAAAATGTTATTGTTGATAATTTTGGTGAGTATGAGGATTGGATTGAATTGTATAACACCGGAGCTGCTCCTATCGATCTTACAGGTTATTACTTGAGTGATAGCAAAAACAATCCAACGAAATGGCCAATTCCCTCTGGTGTTCTTAATCCAGGTGCCTTCAGGATTTTTTACGCATCTGGTAGAAATTTAGTTGGAGGTGGCTTTAGTCACACCAGTTTTAAAATGACTCAAACAGCCAGTGAAGAAGTTGTTTTTGCGGACCCTACAGGAACAATTGTAGATTCGATCACTATAAGACCAAATTTATTGAATCACTCTACCGGAAGAACTGCTAATGGCGCCGCTACCTGGAGTGTTTTTAATAACCCTACACCAAATGCATCGAATGCAGGTGCATTTGCAGCTTATGCTCAAAAGCCCACCTATAGTTTAAGTCCCGGATTTTATGTTGGTACTCAAACATTGTCATTGGTTACAACTGATCCTACATGTACAATAAAATACACAACCGATGGCACAGATCCAATAGCAACTTCCACAGCTTACATCGCACCAATATCTGTAACACAAACTACATTGTTTAGAGCGCGATGCTTCAGCTCCAATGCAAGCCTACTGCCAAGCTTTATTGAGTCTAATACCTATTTTATAAATATCACACATACTTTGCCTGTTGTTTCATTAGGAGGACAATATGCTACCTTGTTTGCAAGTTGGGGTATGCGTTTACCTTCAAGTTTTGAGTATTTTGACAAAACTGGTGCATTTCAATTTGAAGGATATGGAGAATCAGATAAACACGGTAATGACTCATGGGCTTATCCACAAAAAGGAATTGATTATGTGGTTAGAGATGAATATGGTTATGAAAATGAATTTGATTATCAAATTTTTCATTCCAAAACGAGACAGAAATTTCAAAGATTGATAATTAAGGCTGCTGCAAGTGATAACTATACGGGATTTGGCGGAAATAGCTGCCACATACGTGATGCATATATTCAATCATTAGGGGAACGTGCAAGTTTGGAATTGGATTATAGAGCATCTGAAAACTGCATTGTATATATTAACGGACAATATTGGGGCGTTTATGAGTTGAGAGAGAAAACGATGGATCCTGATTATACAGAATATTATCATGGGCAAAAAGAAGAAGATTTGGATTGGTTGAGTTATTGGGGTGGATTAACTGTTAGATATGGAAGTGCTGCCGACTGGACTAATCTTTACAATTACATTACAACTAATAGTATGGCTGTTCAAGCTAATTATTTGCAGGCTGCAAATAGAATAGAAGTTATGAGTGTAATTGATTACATGATAATTAATACGTGGTCTGTCAATTCCGATTGGGTCAATTGGAATAGTATGTGGTGGCGAGGTAACGGCACTCCAAATGTAAAGTGGCGATACGTGAATTGGGACATGGATAACACCTTCAACTTAGGTCAGAATTATTCAGGTTGGCCAACTACCACTTTTAATGCAGATCCCTGTGCATTAAGTGGAAGTTTTACAAATGCAGGTGCAAACATGGGTCACTTCGATATTTTTAATGCATTAATGAACAACCCCGGTTTTAAGTCATTATTTGTTAACAGATACTCAGAATTAACTCAGTCTTATTTTAGTTGTAATTATGCACTTTCATTTTTGGATAGTATGATTGCAAACATAGCCCCAGAAATGCCGGGACAAATTGCAAGGTGGGGCGGAAATATTAATAGTTGGCAAAATAACGTACAACTAATGAGAGATCAAATAATTGGAAGGTGCGCTGTTATTGATCAAGGAATTATCGATTGCTATGATGTAACAGGACCTTATGCAATTATGGTAGATGTTTCACCTGCGCTCTCAGGTAAAGTGCAATGGGATAATAACCTCATGCAAACATATCCAAACACGAACACTTATTTTGGAGATGTTTCGGCTAGTCTAACAGCAATACCTAACCCTGGTTTTAACTTTGCCTATTGGGAAATTAAAAATGCTAATTTAGGGAATGATACTTTATTGACTTTCATAAATTATCCAATTACAGGAACAGATACTATTATTGCACATTTTGTGCCTGACATTGTTCATCAACTAACTGTCATTGCGCAGCCTAATATTGGAGGTACAGTTTCTATAAATGGAAGTACGCCACCAGCGTTGCCAGTTACAAATACCTATCCAGATAATACACCTATAAATTTGGGCGCAATTCCTGCACCTGGATATTATTTTGTTCATTATCTTATTAATAATCATGTATTAGCTCCTAACGATAGTGCTGCTGCTGTGTTTTTTAACATCACAGCTACAGATACTGTGATTGCCGTATTTGAGTTAATTCCTATTTACTACTTAACACTAGGTGTATTGCCTGTTGATGCAGGCGTTTTAAATGCCAATGGAATTGTTGTAAGTCCCAATCCAAGAACTACAACACAAAACATGAATGATAGTTATAGTTTATCTGCGGCACCTAATTTTGGTTATAAGTTCATTAAATACACGACACGTCATCATGCTTTAATCCCTAATAAGCAAGTGCCAGATGTTACTTTTAACATACAAATTACAGATACAATTATTGCCATATTTGAACCTATTGAGAAAATTAATTTAACTGTTTTAGTGGAACCAGAAAACAGTGGTGAAGTGGAATTTAATTTCTTAAGTGTAAGCAATTTTCCATATACTGATAGTGTATATGTAAATACTACCTTAAACTTGGCTGCAAAACCATATAATGAATATAGCTTCAGTCATTGGAAAATGAAACATCATGTTTTGCTTCCTGACACCTTGAGTGAGAAAACAACTTGCAATATTTTAGAAAGGGATACAATTATTGCTCATTTTATTGCAAATGAAAATATTACTCCTGTTGTTTTTATTCCATTATCATTTACGCCAAATGGAGATGGACTTAATGATTTGTTTTTTGTAGCTCACTCTGAAACTGTTTCTGCAGGCTCAATTAAAATTTTTGATCGTTGGGGTGGATTATTATATTTGAATAATGGTATTAATTTTAAATGGGATGGAACTCAAAATGGTTTCGCTCTTCCTCAATCTGTTTATTATTATGAATTTAATTACACTAAAATTACAGGCGAGTCGGATATTATTAGAGGAACTGTTACCTTGCTGTATTAGATTCAATAAGATTTTTGGTTAAGTATAAACTTAATTAGAGATTACATATATTTAAGCGTTGGCTTTTTAGAGCTAGCTTCAGATATGTTTTATTTTTGTGAACATATGCTTGCCATAATTCTAGGTTATTGATCTTGTGACCACCTATAAACTTTATACCAAAGTGCCCACATTTATGAAATTGTTTTCCTTTTACAATTTCATTTTTCTTTGCAAAATCCTTATGGCAGTAAAAGTATTTTTTTATTCATAACCTTTGATTTGATGCAAAGCTATATGCTAAGCAAACGATAGAGGTATAGATTGTCCATCAAGCTGAATTTAACAACTTATACCAATGTGATTTATAAATTATGCCAATAATTTAAAATCCTAAATTGGTAAATGCCGATCGGAAAAAAGTTTGGGACAAATGCCGTGAAACAAATTTGGTCCATTACTTATTTCAGATCGGCATTAGATTGTCAATTAAAACAGCTTGTTATCAAAAAACAATCAAATTACCTACGCATAAGCGTTATTGTTCCATGCAAACTTACAGGTTCTATATTGTTATTGCTTTGTGCAATTCCTACATAAAAATACACACCATCAGGACAAGCTGCGCCTGAGTTAAATTGGTTTCCATCCCATCCTTCATTTACACCATTCCAATATCCAACTTTTTGCCCCCAACGATTATAAATAATAACTTCTAAGCTTTTATAATTTGAATTGTAAATTGTGAATTTATCATTTATTCCATCGCCATTTATTGTAAAAACATTTGGCGTAAATAATGAATCAGGGAGAGGTTCTTCACAAATAATTGTCTGAACATTAAATGTGTCAACAGAAGCGCATACGTTTGGAGCAATATAAAAAGATACTACATAAATGCCTGCTTGATTAGTTTCTAGAATTTGCCCTGTAAATCCATTGTTCCAACTAAAATTTGAACCAGCACCTGCATTCAATTGAATGCTTTCGCCTTCGCAAATTGCTGAGTCAATAGTAGTTGTAGCTCCTGCTGCTTTCAAAGAAACAAATATTGTGTCTTGCTCCTTACAGCCGATTGCAGGAAAACTAGTAACTTCAATTACATAATAAGTATTAGTGTTAGGAAATACTGTTGTGTTTTGAGTTGTCGCTATTGTAGAATCTACATTGAGCCAATTATAGGCATAACCTGTGCCGGCTGTAGTGTTTAGTTCAAAGGGTATTCCAGGGCAAATGATAGTGTCATTTCCTGCATCCACAGTAGGCAATGGTCTAACGCTAATATTTTTTGTTCCGTTTGCAGTGCCGCAATCATTCACTGCGCTCAATAAAACAGGCACTGAGCCTATATTTGGGAAGTAAACATTAGTATAATTATTAAGCGTATCAATTATTTGACCATTGACACTTGTGCTCCAATTATAATAGGTATTGTTTTGTAATATTCCATTAAATGCAGCAGTATCTCCTACGCATACTTGGCTTGGCCCAAGGACAGCTACAGAAGGGGGGCCAATAACTGTGACATGCGCGGTGTCAGATCCGGGACCTACACAACCATAATTTGTTTCCACAACACTCATGTAAAAATTTCCAGTTTGATTGAATAATACACCTGTATATTGGTCAGTGCTCCAATTGTTTTGGGTATTCAATGTCCAAACATAATCTGAACTGTTATTGTAGGGTAACATAGTGAAGTAAATTGCACTTCCTATGCAAATTGTTGAATCGCCAACAGTTAAAAAGCCAGTAAAATTATTAGGATCATAGCCATAAATACCTAATGGAGTATCTGCAGGAGCTCCAATAATAACTCTAATGAGTGTGCCTAAGTTATTCCACATAGTTGAACTGTTGGTTGCAATAATTCGTGCATAATATAAACCAGGTTGCAATCCCAATGCTAATAAACCGCTTAAGTTTGGAATTGAAATTGGCATAATTGTATCTCCGGTTGCACTTACTGTGCCTAAGCCACCAGTATTCACTACAGTAAAGGTCATGCTGTTTAGCAACTGAAGCTGAAACTGATTGCTCGGAGCGTATATTGCAGTAGAGTCAAATTGATTGATGTCAACAATTGCAGTAGTATCGTAGCCTGTCGTGTTAGTAATACAGGCACTAATATCTAATTGGTTATTAGTTTCAATATCGCAATTTCGAATACAAAACGGACCAAATAAACTGCCAATTGCCGAGGGATTGATAGAGATTACTCTTATATAATAATTGCAACCAGGTGGAATCGGATGAAACAATGGATTTAGCAGGCCCGAAACTGTACCAGGCAAAGAGCCGAGCGCTGGATCATATGTTTGTGAATTGGGAAAAGTACCGAGTACATTTGGATTTACAGGAAAGTTTCCTGCTGAATCTGAAAGCTGAGCAACATAAGTGTTGTTTGTATAAACACCTGTAGAAAAGAAAGGAACATCAATTACACTGCCAACACAAATTGTATCTAGTGGATTTGAAACCATAATAGGAGCAAGGGTAGTAATGGTGTTTGGGCAAAGTAACACTTCAAAACAAAAACTTATGGTGCTTACTACTATAGGCGTTACATCAATTCTAGTTATTCTGATTTTATAACAAGTTCCCGGTGGAGTGTTGGAAGGAATATTTAAAAATAATGCCTGAAATGTACTTAAATTATTTAATTGATAAATTCCTAAGCTAGTGGGGTTATTAAAATTGCCTGCAGCATTACTTAATTCAACCTCGTAAAAGCCTGAACCGCATAAAGGGTTTGAAAGATTAAAGTAAGCTAGGAAACTAAAGTTTTGGCAAACCGGCACAAGCTGAAGCGTATCAATTGTAATACCTACTAAACTATTATCAAAATTACCAACAATTCTAATATCATCTATTGCAAAAGAAGGTTTAAGTGGGCTGCTGTTAGCATTATTTGTCCACCTAAATCCAATTCTTACATTGCTTTGATTGTCGAAAGCGGAGTTAATAAGTTCGGTGTATTTCCATTTGTATGTGTTCCTATAAGTGGCGCCAGGGAATGCTGTCCAAGCCCCATTGTTGATGCTGTAATAAGCCTCGCCAAAGGCATTTGTTGTATCGCCTACGCATAGGTAATAATATGCTACTGTTACATTGCTAAAGCCTAAGGTGCAAAATTCCTTTATAATTGTAAATCTATCGCTTGAGTTTAGAGGATTATAGTTTGTATTAGCAATGCCATTTGTTGCACTAGTAATTGAATCATGAATATGCAAATAATTTCCATTTGGAAATGTGATAAATCCACCATAGGTGCTATCCTGTGCAATTGTATTAGGATAACTAGTGCCACCGCTATAATTATTGTTGATGATCCATTTATTAGGGCCACTATTAGCTGTTATGCCTGTATCGTTTATGGAGGTAATATAACTAGCGCCTTCAAAATCTTCAGAAGCGATTAATGTATTTTGAGCTGTTGAGAATTTAATTGAAGTGAAGCAAAAAACTGCAATAAATAGCAAGTATCTTTTTATCATAGTTAGAAGTAAGTTTGGTTTGAAGCAATAAAAGTATTAAGAGAATTTAACAAATCCAAATGTTTTGACGTAATAACTAAAAATCTTTAAAGTATTAATTTGTAGTTGTAAAAATTTATAATGAAAAACTAATTAGTATATTTGCTTGAATACTTGTGCTTTGTATAAAAAAATAGCTTTCATATTACTCTTGTTAACTAGCTTAGCTTTTAAGTCTAGCGCCACACATTTAATGGGCGGTGAAATTACTTGGGTATGCTTAGGCAATGGTAATTACCAATTTCAAATGAAAGTATATAGGGATTGTATTACTGCAGTATATATTACTAATGCGGGCCCTATTTCGCTGCGTGTGCACAATCATCCTTCGATTACCAGTATTCCTATGAATATTATCGACTCAACGGATATATCTCCACAATGTAATGGTTCTGGGCCTTCTTACAATTGTGCTTCACCAAATGGTAACACAGCGGTAAAAGAGTATATTTTAAAATCAAATCCAATTAATTTACCTGGTGTACCACCTCCACAAGGTTGGATTTTTACTTGGAGTAATTGTTGCAGAAATGCGTCAATTACAAATCTTTCTTTAAGTTTTTCTGGACCAGGAAATCCTACAAATGGATTTACTTTAAGAGCGAAAATGTTTGCGTATAACGGACAAAATGCTTCTCCTTGTTTCGATTCTTCGCCATTGTTTCAAGAAAGACCAAGTATTATAATATGTGCAGGCACTCCATACACATATAATCCCAATGCCTATGATCCAGATTTAGATTCTATCAGCTATGAATTTGATCAGCCATTAGATTATTTGGCTCCAGGTGCAGCTTTTAATGCTACAAGTCCAGCTGCCATTCCATTTGAATTGGGCTACAGTTTGGCTAATCCATTTCCTGGTCTTTTTCAAAATGTGAATAATATTCCTGTTGCGTTAAACAATCAAACAGGTGAAATGTCCTTTACTGTATTTAATGTGGGTAATTATGTTCAGGTAATAAAAGCAACATCCTATAAATGTGGTCAAAAAGTAGCAGAAGTTTATAGAGAAATTCAAACGGTAATTCTATCATGTGGAGCTAATCAGCCACCTATAGTAACTGCACCATTTATAACTGGAGGCACAGGATTATTTACCAATTACATTGACACAGTTACTGCTGGAGATGTTGTTTCATTTAGTATCACTGGCACTGATAATGGCTTTTTGCCCACTGGGTTTCCTCAAAGTATTATTTATTCAGCACAAGGAGGGCAATTTGGAACAAATTATATAGACCCAAATTCAGGTTGTATTAATCAACCATGTGCTACATTAAATCTTACGCCACCTCAAACTGCTCAAGGTTCTTTAACGCTGAATTTTAATTGGCAAACAGGCTGTGAACATGTGGCAACTTTTGATGAGTGTATAACACAAAGTAATATTCATACCTTTACTTTTACTTTCAGAGATGATTATTGTCCAGCTCCATCTTATACTGTTGTTACAGCAACTATTGTTGTGCAAGCTGTTGCCATCATTGAATCTCCAGTTTTGCACTGTGCTAATGTATTAAATAATGGCGATGTTGAATTAACATGGGAAATACCTGTTGACACTGCAGGCACATTTAACAGCTATCACATTTTTGCTTCTTCAAATGTAAATGGTCCATACGCTGCAATTGACAGTATTTTTAGTTACAATCAGAATACTTACACACATGTTGGTGCTGGCTGTCAGCAAGTGCCATTGTTTTATTATATTAAAAGTAGGTCGGGTTGTTTTGGTCAGGTATTTACGCCTGCAAAAGATACTTTACAAACCATTTTTGTAAATATTGGAGCTTCGTTAAACAATAATTTTACTATGACTTGGAATGCTCTTCACACTCCACCTTTATCAAGTGCTTATCCATTTTATCAGGTGTTTAAACAAATTGACAATGGCCCTTGGATTCAAGTTGCTACGGTATCAAATCTATACTATAATGATAGTCTTATTAATTGTTCTGCAGCTATTAATTATCGCGTAGCACTGCAAGATTCTTTAGGATGTGTTTCATCATCAAATATTGATAGTACGGTTTTTACCAATAATGTGCCGCCCCCTAACATGGCTTTCGACAGTGCGAGTGTAATAGTATCATCTCAACTAACGCAATTGGGCTGGTCCCCATCTTTAGATAATGATGTTGATCGATATATCATTCTTCAAGAGATTAATGGAGTGCTCACACCCATTGATACAGTTTATGGCCTTAACAACACTTCTTATTTAAATTTAAATTCTGCTCCAGGAAATGGTGCTGAAATATATGGTATTGCAGCATTGGATAGCTGTGATAATATGGGAAGTGCTTCTCTACTGCATCATACAATTTACTTAACTTATCAGGTTAATGGTTGTTTGGGGAAAGCAGATTTAACTTGGAGTCCCTACTTTGGATTTAATGGGATTAATAATTATTTGATTTATGTTAAGCAAGATAATCAACCATATGCTTTAGCAGCTACAGTGTCTGGTGCAACTCAAAAATTTACATTCACTAATATGACAAGTTCATCTACTTATTGCTTTTATGTTAGGGCAATAAGTAATTCTGGAGGAATCTCCGCTGCAAGTAATGAAATTTGCTTTGTTGCAAATGTTATTGATTTGGCAGATTTCACCTACATGAATTATGCAACAGTTGAGAATGATTTTACAGCAGCTTTGAAATGCTACATTGACAGTGCTGCAGACATTGCAAGTTATGTGGTAACAAGAAAGAAAATGCCATATGGGACAAATGATACGCTAGGTATTTTTGTAATAGATACCTATGATGAGTTTATAAGATTTTATGACAATAGTGCTAAAACGCAAGAGACTTCATATGAGTACAAAATATTTATTGTTGATGCATGCGGTAATCTAACCGGCGTAAGTAATGTTGGTACTACAATATTTCTTGAAGGTGAAGCCATGCCCGGATTTACGAATAAATTGAATTGGAATTTTTATAAAGATTGGGATGGAAGGGTTGCTACCTATAATTTATACACATGTTTAGATTATACAAAGCAAGATGCAAATTTGGTTGCCACCTTTGATAGTGCTTGTAAGTATTTTGAACATGATGTGTCGGAAATAACTCCCGCAAACGGTACATTATGTTATTTTTTAGAAGCGATTGAAGGGCAAGGAAATCAATATGGGTTTATAGAAAAAAGTTATAGTAATGTGATTTGTTTGGAACAAGAACCTGTACTTTACATTCCTAATGCTTTTGTTTTTGGTGGCTTGTCAGAAAATTTTGGACCTAAAGGTATTTACGAAACGATGGCAGCTGAGTATAATTTTTCAATTTGGAATAGGTGGGGAGAGAAAATTTTTGAAACAAAAACACCTGGTCAAAATTGGGATGCAACTTACAAAGGCAGTAAGGTGCCAATTGGTGTTTATGTATACATGTTGGATTTTACTTCAGTTAAAGGTAAGAGCATCAATAGAGTAGGAATTGTTACGGTTATTGAATAAGCAATAAAAGTTGGAACTTTTGAAAGTGAAAAATTTATTTATATCAGCGGCAATTTTATTTTTTGTTTTTTGCACGTTTTCTGCTTGTAAAAAAAAGGGTTTAAATGAAAGGCCCACCATTGAAATAATTTCTCCAGCTGAAGGTGCATCATTTAATTCAAATGAGGCGATTTCAATAAAAGTAAAAGTTAGTGATGATGTTGATGTTAAACTTATTAAAGTTGGAATTAATGACGAAAATTCAATAGCAATTACTGCAAGTCAGTCAATTAATGTGACTGTGAAAGATTTAGAAAAAATATTTGTATTTAAGATAGATGATCCCAATATAAAGCAGGGGAGTTTTTATATTTCAGCTTTGGTAAGTGATGGTGAGTTTGAAACCAAAAAGTATCTTAAAATTAATATTAAAGAGACTCCCAAAATATTGATGGGATTTATTATAAGTGAAGCCAATGGAGCAAATTCTATTTTGAATTTTTACAATACAGTAGGAACAAAAGAAAACAGTTTTTTTTATCAAGGTGTTTTTACTAAAGGCGCTTTTTTTAGTAGTGAGCAACTCTTACTAAGTTATAGTTTGAATTCAGGCGCCAAGGCCATTAAATGGCCTGAATTAAATATAATTTGGGAATACAATGTTGCCCCAGTTGTAAATATGACGATTGATAATGATAGATTTTTTTTAATTAAATCAGACCATTATACAACCGGATTTAATGCTTCAGATTTTAGCATTTACAAAAATTATTATGATCCTGGTTTTGTTTATTACCCTCAATGTGCTGCAATTGGTAATACTGTCTTTTGTGCGTTTCAAATGTCACCCAATTTGAATGCACAGAAGAAAATTATTTCCTACGATATCAATACCTCTTCCGTCCTAAAAGAAAAATTTACCGACCACATCATAAAAGACTTGTTAACGCTGCGCGATGACATATATGTTACTTATCATATAACAAGCCTTGGTGAGCATCAGATTGGGTTGTACGACTATGCAAATAATAATTTTTCGAGCATTTATAATTTAACCGAAAGTATAAAAGAAATTTTAAAACTTGATGCTCAAAATATTTTAATTTTAAACAATTCAGGTATAGGTATATTAAACATACCGAATCAAAGTTTTCAAATGATAATAAATCAAAACAGTATTAATGGTTTTGCTTTTGAATCAATTCGAAATGAAATTTTTATTATACACAATCAAGTAGTTGAGAAATACGCGATTAATGGCGCTATGATAGCTTCTTATAATATTGGCCATCAAGCAAAATCAATTAATTTGATGTATAATAAATAGCGTTTGATTGGTTTTATTGTATTCTCAAACCAACTAATAAGATATCATCAACTTGTTCTCGATTTCCTTTCCAATTTTCAAAGAATAACTCGAAATTATAATGTTGCAATTTCATCGGTAATTGAAAGTTTTCTAAGATTAAATCGCGGAAGCGTTTATGCATTAATTTTTTGTTGTCGTTTCCACCAAATTGATCAACATAACCATCACTAAAAAGATAAATTACATCATCTTTTAAAATAGGAATTGTTTGACTTGAGAATTTTTTTACTTCATCCCCAATAAAAATACCTATTGGAAACTTATTGCCTTTGTAAATATTTATTTCGTTGTTTCTAACTATATATAAAGGGTTGTATGCACCCGCAAAGTTGACTTCCATTTTTTTAGTATCAATCACACAGAGTACTAAGTCCATACCGTCTTTCACCACAGATTCTTCAAATGTTTGTCGAATACTCATGTTAAACATGGAATTAACCGAATCTAATATTTCTGCAGCATCGGTATAATTATTTTGACGTACAACTTGATTTAGAATATTACCACCAACAATTGATACAAAAGCACCAGGCACACCATGGCCTGTGCAATCTACAGCTGCAATAAATAACAAGCCATTTTTTTCTAAGAACCAATAAAAATCACCACTTACAATGTCTTTTGGCTTGTAAAATATGAAGAAATCTTGAAGGTATTGCTTCATATAATTTCTTTCAGGAAGAATAGCTTCTTGTATGTGTTTCGCATACTTAATACTATCGGTAATATCTTTATTCTTTGACTCAATTAACTTATTGGCATTGGCTAATTCAATGTTTTTAAACTTGTAAATTTCTTTCTCTTTTTCGCTTTGTTCTAATTCAAATTGCGCTTGTAATGTTCTAACAGTAATTTCATTATTTGCATTTTGCACGTAGCTTTTAACCTCATCATATCGCGTATAAGTTTCAAGCGCCTTTTCAAAATTGCCCGATGCTTTATATGTTTCAGAAATATTTTTGTAAATCCTAGAGATGAGTAATTTTTCTCCCATTTCTGTAGCAGCACTCATGGCTATTTGGTGCTGATATAGTGCTTTAGCATAGTTTTTTTGGTCTCTGTAGAAATTGCCCAAACTACTATTTGCATCTGCTATTCCGCGCAAGTGGTTTATTTTGCTGCTTTTGTTAATTGCTTGTAAAATGTAGCCAAATGCTTTTTGATGCTGATTGGTTGCAAGGTATATATTTCCGAGTATAATATAGGAATTAGCCAATCCAAAGTCATCACCTCGTTCGCTATGTATTTCTATAGCCCGGTACATAAAATCAAGCGCCATGTCATAATTTTGGAGCATAAACTTTGCATCTCCAATATGGCCGTATATATAGGCTATACCTTGCTGGTCGTCTACTTCTTTGGCAAAGCGAAGTGCATTATAGTAGTGCTCTAAAGATTTTTCAATTTGGTTTAATGCTTTGTAAATATTTCCAATGTTTCTGAGCGTCGCAGCAATTGCTTGCTTATTACCTAACTCAAAAAATAAAACAAAAGCTTTTTGTAAATCGGCCAGTCCAATTTGAAACTGAGAAACCAAAGCGTAGGCTGCTCCTGAACATCTAAAGCTATATGCAACTCCTGTTTTGTAATCAATGTTTGCTGAAATCTCTCTGGCCTGTAGGGCAAAACCAAGGGCTTTATTTGGAAAAGAATGCCTAATTTTCCATGAATAGCGATTCAGCAAATCGGCTTTTTCCTTTTCGCTTTCAGCTAATTTAAGCTTTTCATGAATATCTATTTCTTCAAAAAATTCAATCACAGCTATCTTCTATATCGTCAAAGGTTATAATTAATGAGTGCGTTAAATTAGCAATTTTTTTCTTAAGGTCAAACAAGCCTTGTTAAAATTACTCAAATAATTTTGAGGAATTGTTTTAAGTATGCATGAAACCCTAAACTTCTTAAGTATTCTTCTCTCCAGTCAGATCTTGAAATATTGATTCTTGGAACTTGAATTTTTTCATCTGGCAAAAGAGGGTGCCATTTTAATAATTTATCCATTAAAATGAGTGTGAATTGATATCCTGATTGAAGCACAAATGTCTTACTTTCTTCATTTCCCATTGCATTGGCAAACGCAAATACCTTTGGTTTTTCCCCAATTTCACTTTCAATTTTAATGCTGCTGTCATTTATTTCATTCTCTAATTCTTTTGTATCCCATACCTGCAATAAGTTTCTGTGCAAATAACCATGCGAGCCTATTTCAATTTGATTGGCGAAGCAAAATCTTATTTGATCCCAATTCATTAACTGGTATATTTTTTCTTTGGGAATATGGTGTAATAAAGGTGAAATTAATTCATCTCTTTCCTTGTCATCATATTTAAGTAAAACCATGCAAAGTGCTATGAACTTTTTCTCGTTATATGCATCATGTTCTTCAATCGACATCAATTTGTTAAAAGGCTCGTTATCACTTATTTTGCAGCTTAAATATAATGAGAGTATTTGCGTCCATGGAATTGTTTTTAAGTCAATTAATCCAGGGCAAATATTGTGATTTGCCTTCATGTTTAATGATGTTAAAATAGGCATAGCATGCTCATAAAAGTCCACATAGCCATCATCAAAACTTAATATTATTAATGGCTTTGAAGGATATGATTTTACAGTTGTTAAATCTGAAAAGGAAATAATTTCACTTTTTGCTTTAATTTTCAGAAGTAGTTTTTCAAATGATTTTATTGGCATTGCAGGCCATAGAAGGTCAGAGCTATCGCTAATGCGATGAAATAATAGCACAGCGATTTCTTTGTCATTAACCATTTTCCTGCGCATAATGGCAGGAAATCCGGCATTATATAAAATAAAAAACAGTAGCTTTCTTATCATTTTTTCAAACCACTAATTAACGCTTTGAATTGCAATTGAACAAATATTAACGCGCTATTTTGAAAATTAATGTTTGCAATTAGTATCTAAATTTGAATAATTTTGTAGCCCAAATTTAAAAATTATGAATATAAATTTCAACAATAAAAGAGCATTAATACGCGTTGACTTTAATGTGCCGCTCGATGCGCAGTTTCAAGTAACTGATAATTCAAGAATAATGGCAGCAGTTCCAACTATAAGAAAAGTTTTAGCTGATGGGGGTAGTGTTGTTCTAATGTCGCATTTAGGGAGGCCCAAAGAAGGTCCAACAGAAAAATTTTCCTTAAAGCATCTTATTCCAGCATTGGAAAAAGAGCTAAGTATTAAATTAAAATTTGCAGATGATTGTATTAGTGAAAATGCTTTCAATTTATCAAGTAATTTAAAACCAGGAGAAATATTGTTGTTAGAGAACTTGCGGTTTTATAAGGAAGAAGAAAAAGGTAATGTTGCATTTGCAGAGAAATTATCGAAACATGGTGATATTTATGTTAATGACGCTTTTGGCACTGCACACCGCGCGCATGCGTCAACAGCTGTTATTGCCCAGTTTTTTACAAATTATAAAACATTTGGGTACTGTATTGAAAATGAATTGAAAAGTATCAATAAAGTGCTTCATGAAGGGAAAAAGCCTTTTACCGCTATTATGGGCGGAGCAAAGGTTTCTGATAAAATAATAATACTTCAACAATTGATTAATAAAGCTGATAATATTATTATTGGAGGAGGCATGGCTTTTACTTTTGTTAAAGCATTAGGGGGCAATATCGGCAAGTCACTTTTTGAAGAAGACCGCCTTCAAACAGCATTGGATATTTTGGCCGATGCAAAGCAAAAGAAGGTAAATATTTATATTCCTATAGATGCCGTTATTGCTGATGATTTTAATAATGATGCGCAAATTAAAATGGTGGATGTAAATTGCATACCTGATGGTTGGATGGGGCTTGATATTGGACATGAAACAGAGAAAATATTTGGGGAGGTAATTTCAAATTCAAATACCATTCTTTGGAATGGCCCTATGGGTGTGTTTGAAATGTCTAATTTTGAATCAGGAACTAAAAGTGTTGCTTTGGCTATTTGTGAAGCCACAAAAAAAGGAGCATTTTCATTAATAGGAGGTGGCGATTCAGTTGCAGCGATTAATAAGTATAACTTAGCCGAAGAGGTAAGTTACGTTTCAACTGGAGGAGGAGCTTTGCTAGAATATATTGAAGCAGGCACTTTGCCTGGCATAAGTGCAATACAAAACAATAATTAAAATAAAATCATGGATATTGAATTTGAGGCTAAATGGAATAAAGTGATTGATTTGGTTTCAAAACCATATGGTGAAAAACTAGAATTTGATGCAATTTTGTTTCTTATTGGTGTACAAGAATTAGGGAAAGGATTCAGGAAGTTTTCAAAAGATCAGAAACTAGAAGTGATGCATGTTGCAATTTGCAGCTTGCTAGCGCCTTATGGTTATTATGAATTTGAAGGTTATGATGACGAAGGCTGGCCACATTGGAAGCCAACAGAAAAAGTACCTTTTTTAAAACCATTACAACAGCATCATTTAATGCGACAAGCCGTTGTAAATTACTTTGAAAACGATAGTTTAATAGTGAATTAAAAATATTGGTGGCGCGCTAATTATTTCAACTTGATAGTTAATAGTGCAGTTTCATCAGGAATAATATGAATGTTACTTTTAGGCGCAACTTTGGTGCCTTTAGTCACTTCAACTTGAAGGATGCATTCAAGCGGGAATTCATGATATGTTTTACCATTGTTATCGCTTACTTTTTTGTCCTTTACAATACCAGGCTCTGGGTTGTTGTCTGAGTTAAGATTTACAGTAGCTCCATAAACAGGTTGATTAAGGGAATCTATTACAGATATAACAGCTTTGCCTGGTTTCTCTTTTTTACACGAGGTAGTCAATATAACTGAAAAAACACCAATGGTTAAAGCTAAAAATAAGATTGATTTGATATTCATAATTTTCTGTTTTATGTTTCTATTACGCATGTAACTATAGTTATGTTAGCATACACCCAAAACTAATTAATATTTCTTTCAGTTATGATTTGTTAAGAAAACGCATTAGTTTTGATGTGTAAAAGTAATTTTTTTTTCTTTGCTATGCAATACACAAATAAAAATGCTCAAAAAAAAAGAAAATAAGATTGATTTTATAACTTTAATTGCAATAATCTTATTGTCTTCCTTTCAATTTAAAGCCTTCGCAAAGATAGATACGCTGGTTGTTATCAGCACGAATTATGGTGTAATAAAATTGAAACTTTATGAAGATACTCCATTCCACAGACACAACTTTATAAAACTTTCTAAAAATGGGTTTTATGATAGTCTGCTTATGCATAGAGTTATAAGTGGCTTTATGATTCAAGGAGGTGATCCAGATTCAAAGCGAGCAAGCGCAGAACAAATTATAGGGAATGGCGATATTGGCTATACTTTGCCCGCTGAAATTGCTAGTCAACACTTTCATAAGAAAGGAACTATAGCAGCTGCTAGACAGGCTGATGATGTCAATCCAGAAAGGGTTTCTTCAGGTTGTCATTTCTTTATTGTTCAAGGTAAAAAATATAGTGAATTAGATATGGTTAATGTTGAAACTAGAATGGCCAATCAAGTGAAGCAAAGCTTAAAAATGAAATATCTTAATAATCCGGCGCATGTGTTGCTCAAAGAAAGATATTTGGCGCATCAACAAGCCAGAAATAATGACAGTTTAAATGCAATTACTAAACTAATTCAGCCATTTATAGAAGAAGAATTTAAAACGCAAAAAATGCATAAATTTACACCCGAAGAAAAATTAGTATACAATAAATTAGGGGGTGCGCCTCATTTCGATGGGAACTATACAGTTTTTGGAGAAGTGATTGAAGGTATTGAAGTGATTGACAAAATTGCCGAGGTTAAAGTTCAAGGTAATAATAGGCCGTTAACAAACATAAGAATGAAAGTAACATTAGAAATTGTAAATAATTAATCAAATGAGAGATAGAATTAAAAATTTGCTTGATAAAATTGAACAAGTTAATATTGAAAATGCTGAGCAAGCAGAGCAATTTAGATTGGAATTTTTAAGTAAGAAAGGGGAATTAAATAATTTGTTTGCAGATTTTAAAAATGTTTTAAATGAAGATAAAAAGGAGATCGGAGCGCTCATTAATCAGTTGAAAGAAAAAGGTCAAGCAAAGTATGAAAATTTAAAAGAAGCTTTTGCATCAAACAATGCCGAAGAAGAAAACAAAGACGATTATACCAAACCAGGTTACCCTTATCAATTAGGAGCATTGCATCCTTTGATGATTACTCGACAATCAATTATTTCTATATTTGAAAGAATAGGATTTACAGTGGCTTCAGGACCCGAAATAGAGGATGATTGGCATAATTTCTCAGCACTTAATTTTCCCGAAAATCATCCTGCTAGAGACATGCAAGACACATTTTTTATTAATGAAAAATTTGCCTTAAGAACACATACCTCCTCTGTTCAAGTTAGATTGATGGAAAATGGCAAGCCTCCTTTTAGATCTTTAATGCCAGGGCGTGTATATAGGAATGAAGCAATAAGTGCCAGAGCGCATTGTTTCTTTCATCAAGTTGAAGGTTTGTATATTGATAAAAATGTTTCATTTGCGGATATGAAACAAACTCTATTGTATTTTTCTAAAGAAATGTTTGGTGAACAAACAAAAATAAGATTAAGACCGTCCTATTTTCCTTTCACAGAGCCAAGTGCAGAAATGGATGTAAGTTGCTTTATATGCAATGCTAAGGGTTGTAATGTTTGTAAATATAGTGGATGGGTAGAAATTATGGGTTGCGGAATGGTAGATCCAGCAGTATTACAAAATTGTGGTATTGATGCTAATCAATATTCAGGCTTTGCTTTTGGAATGGGAATTGAACGTATTGCGATGTTAAAATATAGGGTAAATGACTTGCGTTTATTCTCTGAAAATGACGTGAGATTTTTAAAGCAATTTCAAGCAGCAGATGAGTAATATAGCGCAGTTAAAAGAATTTATTAAAGACAGCCCCAAAGATTCTTTTTTGCTATATGCACTTGCGCTAGAACATATAAAAATTAAAGAATATGATGAAGCTATAAATATATTTCAAATGCTCATTGAAGCAGATGAAGAATATCTAGCAACTTATTATCAATACGCAAATATTTTAGCTGAATTAGGCCAAACGAATGAAGCTGAAGTGATTTACAAAAAAGGAATTGAAATTGCCTCTCAGCAAAATAAAATAAAAACAAAACAAGAATTAGAGCAAGCATTGTTTTTATTAGATTAACATCAGAGATTTAATAAAGTATAATTGTTAAGCAAAAAAATAAAGCAATGAAAATTAGTTCATGTCCTTAATTACATGAACTGCTTCTTTAATGTAGCTGTCTTTTTTAACTGACTTAATCCAATCTTCATTCATTACTTTTTTTGCACTGTCAGCAGCAATCCGTTCTAGATCCACAATCATTCCATAAGCATTCAATTGCTTTCCTTCTTTTTCTAACTTTTCAAGATTATCTGTTTCTTCATTGTTCTTTTTTTGTTCAGCTCTGTAATTGTCAAGATTTAATGAAATCAGCGTATTGTCTGCTTGTTTCTTGTATTTTTCTTCTAATTGTCTAATTTGATTAAAGGTTAAATCTCCTTCAATGCGAGTGCGACTTTTCTTTTTTATTTCATCTAAATTCCATGGTGCAGACCAAGCGTTTATGCTTGCAGGTTTTATTTCATCCCATGGTAATGGAAATTCTTCTTCTCGCTCCCCTTTATACAATTTCTCATATTTATCTGGAAGCATAATGTCAGATTTTACTCCTTTTAATTGAGTACTTCCACCGTTAATTCTGTAAAATTTTTGCATTGTTAACTTTAAACTTCCAACAGGGGCGTAGCTCATTTGGGTATAATCTAATCTGTCATCTAAACTCACAATTCTTTGCACAGTGCCCTTGCCAAATGTTTGTTCGCCACCAATAATAATTCCTCTCTTATAGTCTTGTATGGCTGCAGCCATTATTTCAGAGGCCGATGCACTTATGTTGTTGACCATAATCACTAATGGCCCATCGTATAGGATTCCCGGGTTTCTGTCCTCTAAAACCTCGGCATTGCTTCCTGTTGTTTTTACTTGTACAATCGGACCTTTGTCAATAAACAATCCAGCCATTTCCACAACATCTTGCAAAGAACCACCTCCATTGTTTCTTAAATCAATAATCAATCCTTTAACTTGCTGCTCTTTCAGTTTTATCACTTCATTTTTTACATCCGTTGCACATCTTCTTCCGCCTACTTTGTTAAAATCGGCATAAAAACTTGGTAGTTTTAGATACCCAATTTTTTCACCTTCATCAATAATCAAAGATTTAGCATAGGTTTCGTCAAGAACAACAATATCTCTTGTTATTGCAATAACTTTTAGCGTTGCATCTGGCTTGCGCACTGTTAGTCTAACTTCTGTTCCTTTTTTACCTCTAATTAATTGTACAGCATCATCTAAACGCATATCAGTAACATCAACAGGCTCTTCTTTTGCTTGTGCAACTTTCAAAATAATATCGCCAGCTTTTAATTCACCTTGGCGCCATGAGGCACTTCCCGCTACAATATTCGATACCTTAATTGCTCCATCTTTTTCTTGTAGCTGCGCACCAATGCCCTCTAATTGGCCGCTCATTTGAATGTCAAAATTGTCTTTCGCTTTAGGTGGAAAAAATTCTGTATGTGGATCAAAAACATTCGCTACGGCATTTAAAAACATGCCAGCTCTGTCTGTTTCATCAACTTTTTTCAAACGCTTAAAAAAATCTAAATAACTTTTTTCTACCTTTTCTCTCGATTCTTTTTCAATAACATCAAGACTTTTGGCTTCAAATACGGAATCTTTTTTCAGTATTGCTTTTTCTTGAGCCAACAAAGCATCGTTCATTCTCACTAAAGTTTGATACTTAAATAGTTTTCGCCACTCTTCCTTTTGTGCTTTGCTGTCGGCAGGGTATTTTAATTTTTTAGGATCTGTTTCTATTTTTTCATCTTTAGTAAAGTCAAAAGGCGCCTTTAATAAATCCCTGTAAAAATCTTCAACTTCGGCGTAGCGCTTGTTTAATATTTCGGTGCTTCGTGTAAAAAAAACAAGTTTATCATCTCTCAGCTGGTCATCAATTTGAGAGCGCATTGTCTTAAGTTCATTCACGTCTGTTAGTAAAAGGAATTTTTTATTGATATCAATTCTTTTAAGATACAAATCATAAACGTCTTCTGAAAATTTATCATCAATTGCTCGAGGGTTGAAATGGCCCATTTTTAACAAGCTACTCATTACGTTTTCAGTAATAACTGTCTTATCATTGTCAACAGCTGTTCCTGGTAAAAAGGAGCACATAAAACAACTAACTGAAAGCACAGCTAATGTGCTAATAAATAATATTCTATTTTTCATACATCATTATTATATTCACAAAGATAACCACCACGCTTAATTAAATGCTGTTAATTTGTGTGAAGCCTTTTGTTCTTTAATTCATAAATTTTTTTATCCGATTTTTAAGAAATCTAATTAATTTCTATAGTTATATTACGGTAAGTATAGTTAATGGATAAATCCTAAACCAAAATTGGCTAGAAAGAAAATTAGATTATGCAAAATCATCAAAGTTTATTTGTAATAAGGCTAAATATTTTTGCAACAATACCTTTTTTATGGTAAATTTGCGCAGAATTTAGATTTATTCTAAATAAGAATAGGAGTTTAACTTGTTGATTTTAAATTATATAAGATGATAACGGTTTCAGAAAATGCCAAGCAACATGCTTTAGAGTTAATTCAAACAGAAAATAAACCAGTTGATACATTTATCAGAGTAGGGGTTGAAGGTGGTGGTTGTTCTGGCTTGTCTTACAAGTTGGAATTTGATAATGAATTGAAAGAAGGTGATCAACAATTTGAAGATAAAGGAATAAAAATAGTAGTCGATAAAAAAAGTTTTCTATACCTTATAGGTACTGAACTTGATTATTCTGGAGGATTAAATGGAAAAGGTTTTGTATTTGTTAATCCAAATGCTTCAAGAACTTGTGGTTGTGGTGAAAGCTTTGCTGTTTAGCTTCTTTTCCAATA
>CAMBZU010000052.1 GCA_945872355.1 Chitinophaga pinensis | reverse complement strand
AAAGGTGCCAGAGCCACACATGGGGTCATAAAAAGGCATATCAATTGTCCAACCCGATTTCATAATAAGGCCCGCAGCTAATACTTCATTAATAGGTGCTTTATTTACACCAATTCTGTAACCACGCATATGCAATGAATTGCCTGAAGAATCTAACAAAACAGTAGCTTGCTCTCTAAATATATGAACTTGAATTCTTAAATCGGGATGTTCATTATCAACCGAAGGCCTAATGCCAGTTCTATGACGGAAAAAATCAGCAATTGCATCTTTTGCACGCATCGAAACAAACATGCTATTGTCAAAAGCCGACTGATTACAAATACTATTAATGGTTATTGTGTTATTAGGTTGAATTAATTCATCCCAAGGTAAATCATAAACTTCTTCATATAGCGTATTGCCATCGGGCACCTCAAATGTGGCAATTTTAATGAGCGCACGCAAGGCCAACCTGCTTTTATAATTAATTTTATAAACCAAAGCTAGATTGCCCACGCAAACCACGGCTCTATTGTGTAATTCAATGTTTTCTGCACCAAGCGATGTTAATTCATCCGCTAACAGTTCTTCAAAGCCATAATGGCACGATACAACTAGATTAAGTTGTCCTGATAAAATATTTTTCAAAAGATTGTTTTTTTATTGATTAGCAGCTTTATGATCATTAATTTGCTGCTGTACTTCTTGACTTGCTTTTTTCATTTCTTGGGTAACTGGCTCAGCACTTTTTTCAATTTCCCTTTTTATACCATCTGTAGCTTCTCTAAACTCGCGCATGCCTTTTCCCAAGCCTCGGGCCAGATTAGGAATGTTTTTAGAACCGAAAAAAAGCAAAACCACTACCAAGATAAGCATTACCTCAGAACCTCCTAAGTTCAGAAATAATAAATTTAATAAAACCATTGTATTGTCATAATTGAATGCAAAAGTAAGCTTTTAAAAAGAGTTTTGGCAAATATCAGTCAAAGTTTTCAAAATTTGTGATATAGTAAAAATTCAATGCTAATTACCTTGTTTTTTTTTATACTTTAGGCGGCTCAAAAATATAAAGCTTTTAGACTATGCATATAGCAATTGCCGGAAATATAGGTTCTGGAAAAACAACACTCACCACCCAACTAGCCAAACATTATAATTGGCAGGCACACTTTGAAGATGCTGATGATAATCCTTATTTGAACGATTTTTATGAGGACATGCAACGTTGGAGTTTTAATCTGCAAATTTACTTCTTAAACAGCAGGTTTAATCAAGTACTTGATATAAGAAAAAGCGGAAAAAACGTTATTCAAGACAGAACAATATATGAAGATGCCTATATTTTTGCCCCCAACTTACACAGTATGGGCTTAATGACCACGCGCGACTTTGAAAATTATTTTTCGTTATTTAACTTGATGGATAGCTTTGTGCAACCGCCAGATTTATTAATTTATTTAAGAGCTTCGGTATCCACTTTAGTGAATCAAATTCAAAAAAGAGGCAGAGATTACGAAAACTCAATTCGTTTAGATTATTTAAAGCGCCTGAATGAACGCTACGAAGCCTGGATTTCGACATACAGTCATGGTAAGTTGTTGATTATTGATGTTGACAATTTAAACTTTGCAGAATCTAATGAAGATTTAGGTGTAATTGTGAATAAAATTGACGCCGAAATTCATGGATTATTTTAGTGTATTTATTAATTATTTCATTTTACTTATTAATGTAATAGGCATAAAACTAATCGTATAATTTTTTTAGCACGTTTATGCTTAGTTTCAATTTATCATTTTAAAATAACTTATTTCCCAATGAAAAGACATTTTTTACTCCTCATTGCATTTTCAATATTTCATGCTGTAACCATTAATGCTGCACCCGATGAGGGCATGTGGTTGCCTATGTTAGTTAAAAGATTGAATGCCGAAGACATGGCTAAACATGGCTGTAAATTAACTGCCGAAGAAATTTATCAAGTCAATCAGGCTGCACTTAAAGATGCTATTGTTAGCCTTGAGTTTTGTACTGCTGAAATAGTTTCTGCTAATGGTTTAATGCTGACTAATCATCATTGCGCTTATAGTGCTATTCAAGAAAATAGTGCTGTAGATCATAATTATTTAGATGATGGTTTTTGGGCAAAATCATTTTCAGAAGAATTAAAAATACCAGGGCAAACAGCATCTATCCTAGTAAGAATGGAAGATGTAACTTCTCAAGTTTTGAAAGACATTGACGAAAAAACAATTGATGCAGATAGAAGTAAAATGGTGGGAGATGCAATTAAAGAAATTGCAAAAAAAGCTTCAGAGGAAGGAAAGTACAAAGCTGTTGTTAAAGATATGTTTAATGGAAATGAATATTATTTATTTATTTACGAAACGTTTAAAGATGTGCGCTTGGTTGGAGCTCCCCCACAATCTATCGGAAAATTTGGTGGCGACACAGATAATTGGATGTGGCCAAGACATACAGGTGATTTTTCATTAATGCGCATTTATGCAGATAAAGATAATAAGCCAGCAGCCTATGCCGAAGACAATGTTCCTTACAAAGCCAAACATGTGATACCTGTTTCAATGAAAGGTTATAAGGAAGGAGATTTTGCTATGATCATGGGTTTTCCGGGAAGAACCAATAGATACATTACTTCTCCTGCTATGGAATTGCAGATGCAGTATATTAATCCAACACAAATAAAGTTATTTGGTAAAAAATTAGAAACTTGGAAAAAAGATATGAATTTAGATACTAAAGTTCGTATCCAATATTCTTCTAAGCACGCAAGTCTTGCCAACTCTTGGAAATATTATATCGGTCAAAATGAAGGATTAGAAAGATTGGGTGTTATTGCCCAAAGAAAAACAGAAGAAGAAGCCTTTACAGCCTGGGCAAAGAGTGCTGAAAGCAATAAGAAATATGCAGAGGTGTTGAGCGAATATAATAAGATTGTAGCTGGCTACAAAGATGTTATTTCTCAGCTGTTGTATTTATCATTAGCAGGTAAAAGTACTGAAGCTGCTAGCTTAGTAAAGTATTTAAACAATGTTAAAGCAGAGTTGATAAAAAAAACGGTTGATAAAAAAGCCTTGGATGAAACTATTATTGAAGCCAAAAAAGCAGCCGAAGATTTTTATAAAGATTACAACATGCAAACTGATTTTAATGTGGTTAACGAAATGATGTTGCTCTATTTGAACGATATTCCTTTAGCAAAACTACCTCCATCAATTGCAAAAATTGCAAATGGAAAAGGAAAAACCAACCAAGAAAAAATAAATAAATGGGCAACCAAACTTTTTGCTAAAAGTATTTTTGTATCGCAAGATAAATTCAACAAATGGTTAGAAAAACCTAATGCTGCTAGTTTAGATAAAGATCCATTGGTTGTTTACATTAACGAATTGAACTTGTTTAGCAAAGCGTCATTAACCCCAATTCAGCAAAAGTATAGCAGCGAAACCGACCAATTAAAAAGAATTTACTTAGAGGGTTTAATGAAATTTAAAAAAGACAATAAATTTTATCCAGATGCCAATAGCACTGAGCGCTTAACTTATGGTAATGTTAAAGCTTATCACCCAAGAGATGCTGTAAACTTTAATTATTACACAACAACCGAGGGTATTTTGCAAAAATATAGTAAAGAAAAAACGTCAGATTTTTATGTGCCCGAGCGTTTAATTGAACTCATCAAACAAAAAGATTTTGGACCCTATGCCGAGAATGGTGAATTAAAAGTTGCTTTTTTAACCAACAATGATATTACTGGAGGTAATTCTGGAAGTCCTGTTATGAACGACAAAGGAGAGCTTATAGGCATTGCATTTGATGGTAATTGGGAAGCCATGACAGGTGATTTGGTTTATGATCCAGAATTGAAACGCACCATTTGTGTAGATATTCGTTATGTTTTATTTATAATGGATAAATACGCAGGCGCAACTAATTTGGTGAATGAATTGAAATTATCAAAATAATTAGCGCTTAAAGGAAAAGTTGCTTCATTCATTTTTTTTGATTTGAGCATTTATGCTGATTTTACAACATGTCATTTTTTAGAAAATTAATTTTATTTTTTAATGTTTTAGCCATTGGTGCCCTGCTCCTTTGCTATTTAAATCCATATGTAAGTCCAGCAAAGTTTTGGCCGCTTTCTTTTTTAGGATTAGCCTATCCTGCCATTTATGTAATAAATATTTTCTTTTTAATGTACTGGCTTTTGCGTAAAAGTTGGCTGCTTTCATTTTCTGGTGTTGCATTATTTATAGGATTTTTTCATTTTAATACCATTTACCAATTCAGATGGAACGATAAAGTAAGCGTGAACACCCAAAATGGGATTAAAGTGATGAGCTTTAATGTGCGCCTGTTTGACCTTTATAATTGGAGTAATAATAAAGCAACCCGACAATCAATTTTTGAATTCATCAATAAAGAAAAACCTGATATTATTGCCTTTCAAGAGTTTTATGCCGATGATGACAATGAGTTTATTAATGTTGATTCATTAAAAAAAGTACTGCATTTCCCATTTAATGATTATGAGTTTACGCTCACACTCAGAAACAAGCATCATTGGGGTATTGCTACCTATAGCAAATATAAAATAATAGGTTCGGGGCACGTAAATTTTAGACTTAAAAGTAATAATGTTTGCATTTATTCTGATATGTTGATTAATAAAGATACTGTGCGGGTTTATAATATGCATTTACAAAGTATTCACTTAAAAAAAGAAGATTATAAATTTATTGATGCCTTAGGAAAAGATAGTGTTGAAATTGATGAATATACTGGCTCCAAAAAAATTGCTGGCAGGCTCAAACGCGCCTTCATTAAACGCGCCGAGCAGGTTGATAGTGTGGCTAAAAGCATTCAAAGCTCACCGTATCCTGTAATTGTGTGTGGCGATTTTAATGATACGCCCGCCTCTTACACCTACCAAACCATGACCAATAAATTAAGCGACTCCTTTGTTGAAGCCGGCAAAGGCTGGGGCAAAACTTATATTGGTATTTTTCCAAGTTATAGGATAGATTATATTTTACACAGTAACAATTTTGAAGCCTATGAGTATATCACGCATCAAGAAAAGTTGTCGGATCATTATGCAGTGAGTTGTAAGTTGATGCCTCTTAAAAATTAGGGCAAAACCCAGCCAATGATTGCCATCATTGTCAGGGTCGGGCCATCCGCGCTGCATGGCAGCTTGCTTTTGTCCCTTTTGCAAAAAAAAAATACTATTAAAACTATCGCTCGCTTCTTGCTCCTTTAAGCGCTAAGATGAAACTAAGCCTCCTATTAACAAAGCCCATCTGAGCGTAGTTTCCGAACTACGCTCTTAATATTTGAAATGCCTACGCTGAGAGGGGGATAGATGAGCTTTAGTGGAAAATATAAAAACAGCGTAGTTGCAAACTATGCTGAGAGGGGGCTTTAGTGGAAAATATAAAAGCAGCGTAGTTGAAAACTACGCTGAGAGGAGGTTGCAAACTACGCTGAGAGGGTTTTTTTTGGACTGAAAAATAAATGCAATTGGTATAAATTGCAAGAAGGATAGTAGCAAGCTGCCATGCAGCGCGAATAGCCTGATCCCCTCCATCTGGAGGGGGCTTGCCCAAATAAAAATGATAATACGGATGCTATTTCATAAAAAAAGGAGCTCCATTGCTGAAACTCCTTTTTCTAATTATTTTTGTTATGCTACTTAGCGTAATTTACCGCTCTTGTTTCTCTAATTACTGTTATTTTTATTTGACCTGGGTAAGTCATTTCGGTTTGTATTTTTTGTGAAATATCAAATGATAATTGCTCAGATTCTTTATCAGAAATTTTTTCGCTTTCTACTAAAACTCTCAACTCTCTTCCTGCCTGAATAGCATATGTTTTAAGCACTCCTGGGTATGATAGTGCTAATGCTTCTAAATCTTTTAAGCGCTTAATGTATGATTCGGCAATCTCTCTTCTGGCACCTGGGCGTGCTCCACTTATGGCATCGCAAACCTGAATAATTGGTGAAATTAAACTTGTCATTTCTATCTCATCATGATGGGCGCCAATGGCATTGCATACTTCAGCATTTTCTTTATATTTCTCAGCCAACTTCATACCTAAAATAGCATGTGGCAATTCTGGTTCATCATCTGGTACTTTTCCAATATCATGCAATAAGCCTGCACGCTTGGCCAACTTCACATTTAGGCCCAACTCGGTGGCCATAATGGCGCAAAGGTTAGCTACCTCGCGTGAATGTTGTAACAAATTTTGACCATAAGAAGAACGGTATTTCATTCTTCCTACCATACGTATTAACTCAGGGTGCAAACCATGAATACCAAGGTCTATGGTGGTGCGTTTTCCTGTTTCTACAATTTCATCTTCAATTTGTTTTTTTACTTTCTCAACCACTTCTTCAATGCGGGCAGGGTGTATTCTACCATCGGTAACTAATTGATGCAAGGCTAAGCGTGCAATTTCTCTTCTAACAGGATCAAAACCACTTAAAATAATTGCCTCAGGCGTATCATCTACAATAATTTCAATTCCTGTTGCTGCTTCTAAAGCACGTATGTTACGGCCCTCACGACCAATAATTCTACCTTTAATTTCATCGTTTTCGATGTTGAAAACAGAAACAGAATTTTCAACGGCATGCTCTGTAGCTACACGCTGAATGGTTTGAATTACAATTTTCTTGGCTTCTTTATTGGCTGTTAATTTTGCCTCATCCATGGTGTCTTTAATGTGCGAAAGCGCCGCTGTTTTGGCTTCGTTTTTAAGTGCATCTACCAATTGAGCTTTAGCTTCTTCGGCTTTTAAACCTGAAATGGTTTCTAACTGCTCTAGTTGTCTTTTATGCCCTTTATCAACCTCCGATTGCTTCTTTTGCAAAATTTCGGTTTGCATTGTCAAGCTTTCTTTTAAGCTGTCTACTTCCTTTTGTTTACGTTGGTTTTCCTCAATTTTAGCATTTAAAGATTGCTCCTTTTGCTTTATTTTATTTTCACCAACTTGAATTGCTTGATTCTTCTCATTAATATGCGTTTCATGTTCAGATTTTAACTGCAAGAATTTTTCTTTAGCTTGAAGTATTTTATCTTTTTTTATAACCTCTCCTTCAGCTTCAGCATCTTTTACTATTTGTATACTTTTGGCTTCAATACTCTTTTTGAGCACGGTGGTTGCCATAAAATAGCCGGCTGCTAAACCCACTATTATGCCTATAATTATCATTACTACTTCCATTTTATTTTAATTTATTACTTTTAATTTATACTATTTTGACCTCTGTTATTAATGTTATAATTGTTGCATCTTATGCATAAAAAAACCCACATACTGTTCAAAAGATAAGGTTTGTACTAAACCCCAAATGTAATTATAGGGATGCTAAAATATTTCGAACGTCACCTGTTTATCCGAAGATAATACACCGAAGTGTTGGAGCCTGGCTCTTGATTTTTTACAGCTTTTCCCTAATTTTTTAATTGTTGAGTTTAAAAAACGTACAATCTGAACAGCATGCGGGCATGCTATATTTGCATAATTTTACTCATGCAAGGCATTGTAAATAAAATTCACAATGCTATTTCTTCAAAGAACTATTTTATTCAAATAAGTGTTTAAAAATTGCTCAGTATCTTTTACTTGGAGTGCTATGTTCTCGTAATCTGAAATTTCTGATTGTTTAAGTAAAAATTCCGTTGCAAAATTAATGATACACATGGCCAACAAATCTTGCTTATCCTTCACCGAAAAACTTTTTTCGTAAAGTTCAAGCTTGTCTTTTATCATTTTTTCAGCTTCGTTCAATTTAGGCACATCTTCTTTATTCACCTTTAAGGGATAATTTCTGCCTGCAATATTTAAACTTACCGTAACTTCAGTCATTTTCTAATGTAAATTCATCTACTTGTTAAGCTCCGCACTCTTTTTATTAATACTTAGCAATGCTATACATTTATCAATGTCCCGCACCATTTCATCAATTTGTAATGTACTTACCGCCTGCGTTTCTTTATCTATTTCAGAAGCACTTGGTTTGCTATTTTGCAAATTAACTTTCTCAATTTCAAGAACTTCAATTTGATTGTTTTGATCTAATAATTGTTGTTGCAAACTATCTGTTAAGGCATGCAACTTTAAATTATCTTCCAAAACCTTGTTGTGCAAAAAAATTAATTTCTCAATCTTTGATTGAAGACTTGTGATATTTAGCTTCAATTCGTTTTGCATTTATCTTAGTTCTTGTAGCGCAAATTTACCTTAATTGAGTCAAGCTTCCAAATTTTAAAATGCTTTTTGTTGATATTTAAGCCAAATATCCTTTAAATAAGCGTTTTAATAATCGAAATTTGCATTTATGTCTCAAAAAACAATTGTTGCAATTTTATTTATTGTCATGTTGGCGCATCAAGCGCTGGCCCAAGGCAATACTCAATATCCTAAAGGTGATTTTATAAATCCTTTGGATATACCTTTAAAGTTGGCCGGTAATTTCGGAGAATTAAGAGGAAATCATTTTCATTCGGGTTTCGATTTTAAAACCAATGGAAAGGAAGGCTTGCCTGTAAAAGCGATAGCAGATGGCTATATTTCTAGAATTAAAGTTTCGGCCTATGGTTATGGTAATGCATTATATATTACCCACAAAAATGGTTATGTTTCGGTTTATGGGCATTTACAGCAATACGATAGTATCATTTCTCAATACATAAAAAATAAACAATATGAACTTGAGTTGTTTGAGGTTGATCTTTTTCCTAAAAAAAATGAGTTAGCTGTTGTTCAAGGACAAATCATAGCATTGTCGGGCAATACAGGAGGCAGTGAAGGACCGCATTTACACTTTGAAATTAGATCTGAAATAACAGAGGATATTATTAATCCATATTATTTTGGTTTTGAAATTGAAGACTCCATACCACCAAGTATCGAAGGCGTTGCCATTTATCCCATCGATGCAAATGCTACAATTAATGGAAGCAAAAAGGTGATGTATTGTGCGGTTAAAAAATTGGATACGCATCAATATACATTATCAGAAAATATTACGCTGAGTGGTAAAATAGGATTTAGCATCATTACTTATGACATTGAAAATGGAGGCAACAATAAAAATGGTACTTTTAGTTACAATATTAAAGTTGATAGTAACCAATTGTTTACATATACAGGCGATCAATTTGCATTTATTCAAACTCGCTATATCAATGCGCACATTGATTATAGTAAATTTAAAAAGAGTAATGATAAGTACCAAAGATGTTATGTTTTGCCAGGAAATAAACTCAAAGAATATACAACAGATAACAATAAAGGGGTGTATGATTTTAATGATACTTTGAATCATAAAATTTGTATAGAAGTTAGCGATTTTGAACTTAATAAAAGCACCTTCGAATTGAATGTTAAAAGTTTACTATCAAACAATGCGATTAAAGAAAAAAAATCGAATAACTATTTTCCTTTTAATAAGGTGAATCAAGTAACTAAAGATGATTTTAAAATTGAATGCCCTACGAATTGTTTTTATGATGATCTTGAATTTAAGTATTTAAAAACAGCTAGAACTGGCAATTTACTTTCTGATGTGCATCAAGTTCAAGATAGTGAAACGCCGGTACACAATGCCTATACCTTAAGTATAAAACCAATAGCAAAAGCGTTAAAGTTTAAAGATAAATTATTAATTGTAAGCATAGATGAAGATGGCAATCCATCTAGCGAAGGCGGTGCATTTGAAAATGGATTTGTTGTAACTAAAACCAGGAGTTTTGGAAAATTTGCAGTAATGATAGATAGCGTTGCACCTACCGCAAAATTACTGGCTTATGATAAGAAAAAAAGTATCTTCACGCAAAATGAAATTAGTGTTAAAATAGGCGAAAATTTATCGGGTATTCAAAATTACAGCGCAACAATTGATGGTAATTGGGTACTTATGCAATATGATAATAAAGAAAAAAAATTAACCTATTTTTTTGATGATAAACTTGTAAAAGCAAATCAAGAACATACATTTGCGATAACTATTATTGACAAGAAAGGCAATGCTAAAAAACTAAGCGCTAAATTTATTTATTAGAGTTATGTCCATTGTCCCTTATCCTATTGTTTTTCCAGATTTTGGAGAAAATGGTTTATATAGTTTTACAACCAAAAAAGGCATTCATTATGAGGTGCTATTTGGACGAAGAGCAAATAATCCTTTACATGTTACCGTAGTTTTTGGTGTAATTAATGATGAGTTTGAAGGGGAGGAGTATAGTGAAACCAATCAACATGATCATTATTATGTAATGTCAACGGTTGTCAAAATTTTAAAGCATTATATTGATTCAAAGCCACATTTAAAACTACTAGAATTTACTGGAGTTTCAAGGGAAGATGAAAGCGATGAAACAAGCAATATTAGAGTAAGGTTTTTTTCGCGCTATCTTGATAAAATCTTTGATAAATTATGGGTAATTGATCCACAACATAATAAGCTCATCGCTAAAAAAAAGGATCTTTACAATTAATTTTCTTTGGCTTTATTCAGGATATGAATTTTTGCATTCCTAAAAATGTCACATTTGCTTTTCTGCTTTAGCGTAAGAGTCATTTTCTTGATAATAATTATATAATCTTTTTTCTTGATGCGCTAATATTTGTAATTTTGTTTTAATGAAAAGTATTTTTTGCAGCGCTTACGCTGCGCCTATTGGTTATTACAAAGCTATAGTAAACAGTAAAATGATTATGCTTGAGCAGCATGAACATTATATAAAACAAAGTATAAGAAACAGATGCGAGCTTGCAACCGCCAATGGTATTTTAATTTTAACTGTGCCTTTAAGTGAAAGAAAAAACAACATGCAAATTACTGCTGTTCAAATTTGCTATAAAACGGCTTGGCAAAGGTTACATATAAAATCAATGGAAACTGCCTATAAATCATCTCCATTTTTTGAATTTTACATTGATGATTTGCTTCAAATTTATAAGCAACAACCGCAATACTTGGTAGATTGGAATAATTTAATTCATCAACAAATAGTAAAATGGCTTAAATTGAAAATTGCTTTTGAAAAAACAGTCGAGTATCAAAAAGTGTATGAAGCAGCGAATGACTTTAGAACAGAAAATTGGAAAAATAAATCATCAATTCAATACCATCAAGTTTTTGAAAGCAAGTTAGGGTTCATTAGCAATTTGAGTATTTATGATCTTTTATTTAATTGTGGTAATGAGGCAGCAATACTTTTAAAAAGCTAAGCATTATTCAAATCCTGCAATTTTTACAGATGGGTTACTGTTTCTTAAAAAATCTTCATACAACAAGTGAATAATGCCATCAGAAAGGCCAATTTGAGGTACCATTATTTTATCAATATTAGCATGTTTCATTACAAAAAGAAAAATTTCTGTGGCCGGAATTATAACATCAGCCCTATCAGGATTTAAACCTAAAATTGTTATTCTTTCTTCGAGCGAGTAAACACTTAATTGCGAGTAAATCTCCTTTAACTTAGCATTGGAAATTTGACGTTCCTCTTTCTTTTTAGCCAGGTTTACTAATTTGTTGATATTGCCTCCAGAGCCAATGCCTCCAATATTTGCATATTTGTTTGTAACTTTAACTAACCAATCTTTCATCTCATTCCATGAACTTTTAGAAATCTTATTTTGTAAAATTCTAATAGTACCAATATTGAAAGAAATGGAATCAATTATTTTACCCTCATCAAACATGGTTAACTCTGTACTTCCGCCACCAACATCAATATAAAGGTATGGCCGTTTGTTTGATAATTGTTCTGCAATATGATTTGAATAAATTATTTCAGCTTCTTTTTTGCCATCAATAATTTCAAGTTTGATACCCGATTCAGTGTAAATCCTGTTTGCAATTTGATCGCCATTTAAAGCTTCTCGCATAGCTGAAGTGGCACAAGCTCTGAATGAAATAACATCATGCACAGTAATAAGATGCTTAAATGCGATCATGGTGTTCACCAACTTGTCTTCTTTGTCTTTTGTTATGTATTGATTACTAAAAGCATCTTCGCCAAGCCTAATAGGCACTCTGATTAAACTGGCTTTCTTAAAAACAATTTCACCATCTGGTTTTTGAAATACATTGCAAAAAAGCAATCGAACCGCATTTGAACCAACATCTATTGCTGCAAATTTCATATTAATACATTGTTTTTCAAAGGTAACCCAATTATATAAGTTATACTCGGGTGTTGAATACTTTTAATAAAAAGCTTAATTGTACTTATTCGTTATCGGCTTCACTTTTTGCAGGTCCAAAGGCTTCAAAAATGGAAGTTACAAAGGATAAAATAATTCCGAATAAAAAAGCCCACCAAAAGCCATCTACCTTAAATCCATCAACAATATAAGATGCAAAAAGAATGATAAAGGCATTTATAAATATTAAAAATAGGCCTAAAGTGAAAATGGTGATTGGAATAGTTAGCACAATCATAATAGGTTTTACAATTGCATTGAGGAAAGCTAAGGTTGCTGCTAAAACAATCGCTGTAATTGGTCCGTCTAATTTAACACCAGGTAAAATATTTGCAGTAACTAAAATTGCAAGGGTAGATATTACTATTTTAAAAATAAAGTTCATTTTTGTAGGATTGATTTTTCAAAGATACAATGAATTAAATAAATTTAAATATTATAATATGAAAAAAAACATTGCCATACTATTAAGTATATGTTGCATTAACTTGTGTAAAGCAGAGGAGGGAATGTGGCTGCCCATGCTATTGAAAAGCATCAATGAGGCCGATATGCAAAGTAAAGGCTGTAAGCTTAGCGCAGAAGATATTTATAGTGTAAATAAAACATCATTAAAAGATGCTGTAATATTATTTGGAGGAGGTTGTACAGGTGAAATTATTTCAAAAGAAGGATTGTTAATTACCAATCATCATTGCGGGTATAGCCAAATACAGCAACATTCAACCGTAGAAAAAGATTATCTCACTGAAGGTTATTGGGCAAAAAGCAAAGCAGAAGAATTGCCTAATCCCGGATTAACAGTGACATTTATTATAAGTATGCGTGATGTTTCAGAAGAAGTTAATGCATACATCAAAGATGCCAATAGTGAAACGATAAGGGAAAATTTAATTGCTGCAAAATGCAAAGAAATTCAAGAGAGGGAAAAAGAAGGCACGCACTATGGAGCTGTTGTAAAACCATTTTATAATGGCAATCAATTTTATTTGTTCATCACAGAAACTTTTAATGATGTAAGATTGGTTGGCGCACCGCCTTCGAGTATTGCAAAGTTTGGTAGCGACACAGATAATTGGATGTGGCCAAGGCACTCGGGCGATTTTTCATTATTTAGAATTTATGCTGATAAAGATAATAAACCTTCACCATACAGTAAAGACAACGTGCCATACAAGCCTCGATATCATTTTACCATTTCTTTAACCGATATTAAAGAAGGAGATTTTACAATGGTATACGGGTTTCCGGGCAAAACAAATGAATACCTTTCTTCCTATGCTGTAAAAATGATTAAAGAAGTTTCAAACCCTGTTAAAATAAAATTGCGTGACAAAAAATTGGAAGTACTAGATGGTTATATGCGTAACAATGATACAATTAGAATAAAATATGCAGCAAAATATTATTCCGTGCAAAATGCCTACAAAAAATGGAAAGGAGAAATACAAGGTATAAACAGGTTGGATATCATTTCGAAAAAGCAAAATGAAGAAAAAGAATTTTTAAAAAAAGCGATTTATCAAAATCAGGTGCAAGCATCAAGCATTTTGGTAGACTTAGAACTTACATATAATAAGTATGCTGCTGTTAGCCAACAGAAAGACTATTATTTAGAGGCCTTTAAAGCAGTGGAGCTCCTTAATTTTGCTGTAAACCTTCAGAGTTATTTAAGTAAAATTAAAACATTGTCAAATGACAAAATTGCTCAAGCCAAGGAAATTGAAAGTATAAAAATAATGAGTGCCAATTTCTTTAAGAATTATGATGGTAGCGTTGATGAACATGTTTTTTCAAGTCTTATGAAGATTTATTTTGAAGATATGCAAGCAATATTGCCAAAGGAACTTTTTCAAGATTTAAAAAACAAATACAAAACAAATACTGAATTATGGGCAACAAGTATTTATAGTAAGTCTTTATTAAATAATCAAATTAAGCTCGAACGTATTTTGCAGATGCTTCCAAATAAAATAAACAAGTTGGAAAATGATCCTACATTAAAGTTGGCTAATTTATTTTATACCTATTATATTAAAGATGTTCAACCTACATTTTTAAAACTAGATAGTGCTTTGCAAATAATGAATAGAAAGTATATGGCTTATCAAATGAGTATAAATTCAGCGAAACAATTTTACCCAGATGCAAATAGTACATTGCGTTTAGCTTATGGCAAAGTAAGTAGTTATGAACCTGCAGATGGAATTAAATATAGTGCATTTACATTATTAGATGGAGCAATGGAAAAAGAAAATAGTGCGTTGGCAGAATTTAATATTCATCCAAAACTAAAATCACTTTTCCAACATAAAGACTATGGTGCATATGCAGATTCAGCTGGTAATATGCGCATAGCTTTTATTGCGAGCAATCATACCACAGGAGGAAACTCTGGCAGTCCGGTATTAAACGCTAATGGCGAATTGATAGGAACAAATTTTGATAGAAATTGGGAAGGCACTGTAAGTGATATAATGTATGATTCAAAGTTGGTGAGAAATATTTTTGTTGATATACATTACACGTTATTTATCATTGACAAATTTGCTGGCGCAAAAAATATTATTGATGAATTAAGCATTAAAAAGTAGCGCTATCCATTTTTATTTTTTGAAAATGATTTAATAAAATTGAATGTTATGAACAATAGCATTTAAATTTATTGAATATAATTTAAGATAAATTTTAAATTATGATTGCAACTTGCAATCATTTATTGATAGGCATTTTAGCGCAGCATCAATAATTTATTTTATTGCATTAAACACTTAATTATTTTTATGCAAGCTTTTCTTTTTTATGAATTGTTGATTTTAAATTTTCAATTATTTTTTCAAAATAAAATCAATGATGCAAAATTAAAAATTCTTATACACGTTAATATCATTAGGATACAAGAGTTTTATTTTTTTTAATTTACAAATTTTGAGCGCATTACTGAACAAAAATAAAATGACTTTTGCACGCATAAAAATGATTAAGTTGTATTGAAATAAAAAAAAATACAATAAAATAAATACACATAAAAATACCACAAAGCTTATATTTTAAAGTGTTTTCAATGATTGGTTTATTGAATTTATTTTTACATTTTTTTGTTCAATTAATTTACATGAATAAAAATCATTTGGAAACTAACATGTAAGTGTTAATAAAATAGTATTAGTTTTTTATTGCAATCATGAACATTTGTTTTTCTTTGTATCAAATAATTAATGGATTAATTAAAAACAAAAAACATGGCAACAAAACCAGTAGCAAAAAAAGCAGCTCCTAAAAAAGCAGTAGCAAAAAAAGCAGCTCCTAAAAAAGCAGTCGCAAAAAAAGCAGCTCCTAAAAAAGCAGCAGCAAAAAAAGCAGCTCCTAAAAAAGCAGCAGCTAAGAAAGCAGCTCCTAAAAAAGCAGCAGCTAAAAAAGCAGCTCCTAAGAAAGCAGCAGCTCCTAAAAAGGCAGCTCCTAAGAAAGCAGCAGCTCCTAAAAAGGCAGCAGCTAAGAAAGCAGCTCCTAAGAAAAAATAAACTTTTAAGTTTATTGATGAAAAAATCTCTCCCTTGGAGAGATTTTTTTTTGCATTAATCTAAAGCTCATAAAATTGTATTTTTGTTTTATGCTGTCAACGCTATTAATCATAAATTAAAAAGTAGGAATCGTTGATCAACAAGTTTTACAATAATATCAAATGCTCACCGACTATTTTGGATTGAAAGAAGAGCAAGCTATTTTGAAATTCAAAATGGCTTATTGCTCGAGATTGAAGTAAAATAATTTGAGTAGATTGCTCACAGGGAATTTAGGTTAAATATTTTATTTCCGAAATTATTGTCATTAACGTATTAAAGATTATTTTTACAGCATGATCAAAAAAGAAGTACTTATAATAGTTGGAACACGTCCTAATTTCATTAAGGTAACTCAGTTTAAAAAAGAAGCTCAAAACTTCCCGCAATTAAACATTAAAATTGCGCACACAGGGCAACATTTTGACTCCAAAATGGCCGATGTTTTCTTTCAACAATTTAACCTCATTCCTGATGTATTTTTTAATGTAAAACCAGCATCGGCAAATACACAAATGGCCGAAATTATGGTTAAACTCGAAGCTGAAATTAATGCGCATAAACCCGATTTAATTGTGGTTGTGGGAGATGTAAATTCTACTTTTGCAGCTGCGCTTGCAGCTAATAAATTAGGTGTTAAAATTGCACATTTAGAGAGTGGTTTAAGGAGCAACGATAAAACTATGCCCGAAGAACATAACAGGGTTTTAACCGATGCCATAACCGATTATTTTTTTGTAACTGAGCAGAGTGGTTTTGATAATTTAATCGCAGAAAATAAAGATAAAAATAAGGTGCATTTTGTAGGCAATACAATGATTGATACTTTAGTAGCTTTTCATAAAGAAATAGATGAAGCAACTATCTTAAATGATTTAGCACTTACGTCTAAAAAATTCATTTTAATGACCATGCATCGCCCAGCTACGGTTGATGATAAGCAGGGTTTAGAAAAACTTTTAGCACTCATTAATAAAATAAGCATCGATACAAAAATTGTTTTTCCAATACACCCACGCACGCTAAAAAATATTGACAATTTTAATTTAGGAGAAGATTTTAAAAGAAATAAAAATTTAATTTTAACCGAGCCACTTGATTATTTTTCTTTTCAAAAATTGGTGAAAGAATCAAAATTAATTCTTACAGATAGTGGCGGTATACAAGAAGAATCTACATTTTTACAAGTACCTTGTTTAACCCTTAGGCCCAATACAGAAAGGCCCATTACAGTTACTTTAGGTTCTAATGAACTCGTTCCTTTTGACACTGAATTAATTATTGAAAAAGTTCATCAAATAATAAAAGGTGAATTTAAGGTTGGCAAAATTCCACCTTTTTGGGATGGAAAAACTACGCAAAGAATACTTCAAATTATTGACAAGTTTATTGTATAAAATATGTGGCTCCGTAAATATTTTAAAATTGTATTGGGGCCACTTTTGTTTATAATCACTTTATTTATTTTCAATTCATTTAATTATTGTCAAGAGGGTAAAATGGCTGCAATAGCTATTTGGATGGCAACTTGGTGGCTCACCGAAGCTGTTGAAATGCCAATCACCAGCCTACTCCCTTTTGTGCTTATTCCATTGTTGGGAATTACAGATGCTAAAACAATTGCATCGCAATATATGGATCAAGTAATTTTTCTTTTTATGGGTGGATTTATGTTAAGTTATGCACTCGAAAAAAGTAATTTACACAGTCGACTTGCCTTATTTATTTTATCAAAAGTGGGTAATAAGCCGCAAAGTATTTTAGGCGGTATTATGTTTATTGCCTTTTTTATAAGTATGTGGATGAGCAATACAGCTACTGTAATGATGCTTTACGCAGCAGTAACAGCTATTGTTTTAAAGTTTAAAGAAGATAATTTAAACTATCAAAGTATTGGTGGCTCATTAATGATTGGGCTGGCCTATGCCGCTTCAATTGGCGGAATGTCTACCTTGGTTGGTACACCTACTAATATGATTTTTTACAGTTTTTACAATTCAAATTTCATCAATCAAAATCAACTGGTTTTTTCTACTTGGTTTTTGCTCGCTTTTCCAATTGCTTTAATACTTGCATTAACAGCTTACTTTATAATTCGTTATCACTTTAAGCTTAAAAAAATGAAGTTAGAAGTGGCACCCAGTTATTTTATTGATCAATACAAAAGCATAGGAAAGCTCTCCCGTGATGAAAAAGTTGTAGGCTTAATTTTTATAGCCACCGCTTTTCTTTGGTTTTCGAGAAGTGATTTAATCATTGGTAATTTTACATTTAAAGGATGGAGTAATTTATTTCAGCATAAAGATTTTATTCAAGATAGCACGGTGGCAATTTTTATGGCCACGCTGCTGTTTTTTATTCCATCAAGCAAACAGCAAGGCACCAAATTATTAACCTGGGATGATTGTAAAAAACTACCCTTTGGAATTATTTTATTATTTGGAAGTGGCTTTGCACTTGCAAAGGGATTTGATCTTTCTGGATTAAGTAATTTGTTAGCGCATGCACTCCAAGTTTTAAATCATAAGCACCTTTTAATCATAATATTTGGCATATGTTTAATCATTACAATCATTAGCGAATTTGCATCTAACGTTGCAAGCATTCAATTGGCATTACCCATTCTTTTGGCTTTATCTATATCATTAAAATTACCTGCTTTAAGTTTAATGATTCCTGCAACATTAGCAGCATCTTTGGGTTTTATGTTGCCTGTAGCAACTGCACCAAACACAATAGTTTATGGTAGTGGATTGATAAATGTAAAAGAGATGTATAGGGTAGGACTATTGGTAAATTTAGCGGGCATGTTAATCATTGCCTTACTATGTTATTTTTTTGCACCTGCGCTGATGAATTACTAAAGTCAATTTGAATTATTTAATGAATGATTTAAACCTACTCGCAAAGCAACTTAAAATACAAGGAGCTAAAAATTTACCCGGCGTTGAAGCACACCAAACCATGCTTCCCAAGGGTAGAACAATTCCTGTTGACTACCTAAACAATATTGATAAGTATAAACAAAGCGCTGTATTTGCAATATTATTTCAAGAAGAAGAAAGTATCCATTTATTACTCACACAGCGCCATCAATACGATGGAAAGCACAGTGGCCAAATTAGTTTTCCGGGCGGAAAAAAAGAAATTTTCGACGATAATCTTTTAATAACAGCGTATAGAGAAACGCATGAAGAAGTTGGAATTGAAGCAGAAAACATCCATCTTATTTCCACATTATCACCTTTATATATTCCGGTTAGTAATTTTTTTGTGCAACCTTATTTGGGTTATTTGAAAACAATGCCTTCTTTAAATTTAAATACGCGGGAAGTAAAATCAATTATTAAATTTCCAATAAAGGAATTAAATAACCCAGACATAATAAAAACGGCTAATATTGAAGCTTCTTCGGGTTTATTTTTAGATGTGCCTGCCTACCATATTGGCGAAAATAAAATATGGGGTGCAACAGCAATGATGCTGAACGAAATTGCTTTTTTAATTAAATCAATAGCGGTTTAATTATTTACTAATTTTGCGCTCCCTTTTAAAATTTATCAATGATAATTCTATACGGATACCTCAAAAAATATTGGCAACTATTGGCTTTAGCGCTGATTCTTGCAGCCATTAACCAAGTGTTTTCTTTGCTTGATCCTTGGATATTCAGAAAAGTAATTGATGAATATGTAACCAAATTTGAAAGCAAAAGCAAAGATGAGTTTATTGAAGGCGCTGGCATGCTCATATTAGCTGCAATGGGTGTAGCAATGATTTCTAGAATTGCCAAAAATTTTCAAGATTATTATGTGAATGTAATTGTTCAAAGGTTAGGTGCACAAATATATGCCGACGGATTAAAGCATTCTTTGCAATTGCCTTACACTGTTTTTGAAGATCAAAGAAGTGGTGAAACATTAGGGAAATTACAAAAAGTAAGAACAGATGTAGAAAAATTAATTACAGCCATGGTAAATGTTTTGTTTACCTCTATCGTTGGAATTATTTTTGTAGTTGTTTACGCCATTAATATTTATTGGGTAATTGCTCCCGTCTATTTTTTAACCATTCCTGTGTTAGCAATTCTTAGTTCGGTGTTAAGTAAACGTATTAAAATTATTCAAAAGAAAATTGTTGGCGAAACTACTGCTTTAGCAGGATCTACAACCGAATCGCTACGAAATATTGAATTGGTAAAAAGTTTAGGATTAGCTCAACAAGAAATTAATAGGCTAAATAATATTACCGAGAAAATTCTAAAATTAGAACTTAAAAAAGTACGCTATGTAAGAAGTTTGAGTTTCATTCAAGGAACCTTCGTTAACCTCCTCAGAAATGCCATTTTATTTATGATGCTTTATTTAATCTATGCTCAAAAAATTTCGGTAGGCGAGTTCTTCTCTCTTTTTATTTACTCATTTTTTATTTTTGGGCCATTACAAGAACTGGGTAACATCATTAATATTTACCGAGAAACTGAAGTTTCATTGGCCAACTTTAAAGAAATTATTGAAACGCCAATTGAAGCAAAACCATTGTCACCAGTGCTCATCGATAAGCTCAATACACTTGAGTTTCAGTCAGTAACTTTCAAACACTTAAGCGCTTCAACTGATGCACTCACTGATATTAATTTTATAGTTAAAAAAGGAGAAACAGTTGCTTTTGTTGGACCTTCGGGTAGCGGAAAAACGACCTTGGTAAAGCTTTTGGTTGGCTTATATCCTCCTAAAAGTGGTCATATTTTGTATAACAATCATCAAAATGAAACGATAGATTTTGATCAACTGCGCGAACATATAGGTTTTGTAACGCAAGATACACAGCTGTTTTCAGGAACCATTAGAGAAAATTTACTGTTTGTAAAACCTACTGCCAGCGATAAAGAATGCTTAGATGTTTTAGAAAAGGCAGCTGCACAAAATTTATTACAACGTGCCGACAAAGGTTTAGATACCATCATAGGGGAGGGGGGCGTAAAAGTTTCGGGTGGCGAAAAACAAAGGTTATCAATTGCGCGCGCATTATTAAGAAAACCCGATGTTATCGTTTTTGATGAAGCTACTTCTGCACTTGACTCAATTACCGAAGAGGAAATTAGCAGAACCATTAGAGAAGTTAGTGCCAATAAAGAACATATTACAGTTTTAATTGCACACAGGCTTTCAACCATTATGCATGCCAATAAAATTATAGTTTTAGAACAAGGCAGCATTGTTGAAAGCGGCACGCATGAAGAATTATTGACTTTAAAAGGATTGTATTATGCTATGTGGCGCCAACAAATAGGCGAAAGAAAGTATATTTAATTTTTTTAACTCTAAAAAGGTCAAGGAAGTATTATTTTCGTAAAAAAAATCAATGCCAAATAGTACATTAAGTTATAACGAATATTTTCTTTTCATTTATTTGACCATGGCTAATGTTGATAATGAATTGAGCTTAACTGAAATTGAAGTGCTATTTGATAAAATAGATTTGGAGCATTTTAATAACGAAAGCCAAAATGAATTATTGATTGGCGTTATCTTTAAGAAGTATAAATCAATGCTTCCTTCTGAACGAATAGAAGCAATAAGAAATAACGCTGCCAAGCATTTGATTGAAAAACAAAATGGTTTAAACTTATTGCAAAATCTGTATCAAATTATGAAAGCAGATGGTGTGATAAAAACTTCGGAAGAAGAATTTTTGAAGGAAATTGAAAAAATTGTGAAGGAGGTGAAATAATTCTATTGCCCTATTGCTCCCGTTTTTTCTTTAATTCAGCCCTCAATTGTTTCGATGTTTTTCTACTGCCATCGTGGCTCCATCCTGGTGGCATAAAAAGATATTTTAGCTTGGTGGTAAATGGAATGTTCATTTTAAAATCATCCAAAATATTACGCCATTCATGAAAAACAATATCAACGGGGTGATTTGGCCTTTCTATATTTTTAGTTAATCCAAAACGAATTTGTTCATCTTTTAAGTCATCTTCAGAGGCAAAGGTCCCAAAAATCTTATCCCAAATAATAAGTACCATTCCCATATTTTTATCTAAAAAAATAGTGTTAGATGCATGATGCACTCTGTGATGTGATGGTGTGGCCATAAAGTATTCTAAAAAGCCTAATTTTTTAATGTATTGGGTGTGAATTAAAATACCATAAATTTGAGTAGCACTGTACATGAGCATAATATCTAAAGGCTTAAAACCTATCACTGCCAATGGAATAAAATATACAAAACGGTACAAAGGCTGAAATACAGAGGATCTAAATCCAGTTGTTAAATTAAATTTTTCTGATGAATGATGTGTAACGTGCACCGCCCAAAAAAACCTGCAATAATGATCTACACGATGTTCAAAATAAAAAGCAATGTCTTGTAAAATCAAAAGTAAAAACCAATATAAGTATTGATTTTGTATGTCTAAAACATGAAATTGAAAAAAGTATGCTAAAAATCCTAAACAAAAAACCCTGATAAGCAACTCTAAACTAAAGTTTAAACTTGTTAGATAAACGTTGGTTAAGGTGTCTTTTACAGTGTATAAATGTTTGTGATGAACCGCACTCAAAACCATTTCTAAACCAATAAGTATGGCATATAATGGTGTAGAAATGAGTAATAGTAATTCTTGTTTATAATCTTCCATGTTTTGTACTAAGCAGCAAAAATAACAAGCAATATTTAAATACAGGCAATTTTAAGTGATAAAAAGTTAATTTTGCAGTCTATGAATATTTTGCTACATACCATTATAAAGTTTCTTTACCTAATCACTGCAAGAATTTATTATGCTAAAATTACTGTTTTAAATTTGAATAAGGTGCCAGTTAATGCACCTCTTCTAATAGCAATTAACCATAGTAATGCCTTTTGGGATGGGGTACTGATAGGTTTGCATACGAAACAAAGTATTTGGTTTTTGGCACGAGGAGATGTTTTTAATAAGCCCATTGCGGCAAAGATATTAACCTGGATTGGCATTGCGCCAATATACAGAATGCAGGAAGGGGTTGAAAATATTGAAAAAAACAAGGAAGTTTTTAACCGCTGCTATCAAATACTAAATAAAAATCAAAGCATAGCTATTTTTCCTGAGGGCAATTGTGAGAGGGAAAGTAAGTTGCGACCGCTTAAAAAAGGAACTGCGAGAATTGCTTTTGGGGCTTTAGAAACTTTTAAAGATAATAAATCACTCTATATCATTTGTGCGGGATTAAATTTTGATGACCCTGATAATTTAAATAGTGAGGTGCTCATCAACTTTGGCGAACCTATAAAAGTGAATGATTATTTTCAAGAATCAATGCCATTGGATGCTGCACCTGTTGTTGAACTTACAAAAGATATAGAAAAGTCACTTAATAACGTAATGTACAATGTGCACGAAAAAGAGCATCATCAACTTTTTCATTTTATAAAAAGAAACTTTTTGAATTTATTGGTTGGTGTAAGTAAGAGCGAAAAATTTGAATTCAAAAAAGTAAAGCAACTAAGTGAAAAAATTAATAATAATGATGCCGCGCTTAGCACGCTAAAAACTGCTGCAAACTCATATATGCGATTGCTTTCTCAACATAAATTAAGAGAAAAATACGTGCGTAAATATATGGTGCATGCCAAATTTATTGGTGACTATTTAATTTTTTTATTTTTAATTATTCCAGCTATTCCGGGGCTTGTTTTTAATTCATGGCCCTATTTTATGGCGGTTTATACGGCAAAAAAAACAGTTAAAAAAAATGAATTCTTTACCTCTGTAAACATTGGTGCGGCAGGGCTTCTTTATTTTATATGGTATATTGTTTTGCTGGTACTCCTTGTTTTTTTCTTACCTATTATAAAAGCGCTAATGCTTATTATTGTGCTTCACTTTAGTGGAATAATTGCTTTTCATTTATCAAGCTACTTTAGAGGTATGAGGGCTCATTTAAGAATTTTAAAACTAAGTAAAGTAGAAAAAGAAGCGCTATTAAATACCAGGTCTCACTGTGTAGAACACATTCAAAAATTTGTGCAGCCATGAAAATGAAACTAGAGAAAGATGTTCAAATAAAAAACAAGCGGGCTACTTTTGAGTTTACGCTTATGGATCGCTATGAATGTGGCTTACAGCTCATGGGCACCGAAATAAAATCTATACGACAAGGCAAAGCATCTATTGTAGAAGCTTATTGTTTTTTACACAACAATGAGATTTGGGTAAAGAACATGAATATTTCTGAATACAAAGAAGCAAGTCTTAATAATCATTTTCCTAAAAGAGAGCGCAAGCTTTTATTAAAGAAAAACGAGATAGAAAAAATTATTTCCAAACTTAAAAATAAAGGATTCACCCTCATACCAACTTTACTTTACATTAGCGAAAGTGGTTATGCTAAGCTGCAAATACACCTCGCAAAAGGCAAAAAATTATATGATAAAAGAGAATCATTAAAAACAAAGGATGCTACCAGGGAAATGGACAGAAAGATGAAGTAAGCGCAGCATTAAGTCCTGATATTTTTGTTTTTATTTTTGCAAATCCTATGTGCACACACTTAAGAAAAATCTAAATTTTTGAATAAAAAAAATTCCCTCAAATGTTTTCACAAATGAGGGAATTTTTTTAATATTTAATTGATTACCAAATCTTAGCTCTAACGCTTTCTGATCTATACATTTTATCGCCTTCTTTTACACCAAATGCGGCATAAAACTCAGGCATATTGCTGAAGGGGCCAATTACTCTGAATTTACCTGGTGAATGTGGATTGGTTAACACTTGCTTTTTCAAAGCTTCGTCTCTGTATTTTGTTTGCCACATTTGTGCTCCTGCTAAAAAGAATCTTTGCTCAGGCGTAAATCCATCAATCTTACCTGGCTTGGTTTTACCAGTCCATGATTTTTGCAAAGCAGCAAATGCAATTGTAAAGCCACCTAAGTCAGCAATATTTTCACCAACTGTTAAAGCACCAATAACGTGTAATGTATCAATAGCAACATAGCCATTAAACTGATCTATTACTATTTTGGTTTTTGTTTGAAACTTCTGCTTATCGTCAGCTGTCCACCAATCTTTTAAATTTCCTTGTGCATCAAATTGAGAACCTTGATCATCAAAACCATGCGTAATTTCGTGTCCAATTACTGCGCCTATTCTGGCATAATTTACAGCATCATCAGCTTGTGGATCAAAGAAAGGAGGCTGCATAATTCCAGCTGGGAAAACAATTTCATTAACACTAGGGTTGTAATAAGCATTCACCGTTGGAGGACTCATGCCCCACTCAGTTTTATCAACTGGTTGCCCAAGTTTATCAATGTTAAATTGAAATGCAAACGCCGAAGCATTTACAACATTATTAAAGTATGATTCACGACTTATTGCTAATTTACTGTAATCTTTCCACTTGTCGGGATATCCTAATTTTCTGATGATGGTTTTTAATTTTACTTGCGACATTTTTTTAGTTTCATCACTCATCCAATCTAATTGATTGATATGTTCGCTGTAGGCAGCGGTTAAATTATCAACCATTTCGTTGATTCTTTTTTTGCTATCGCCACTAAAATGTTTCTCTACATAAATTTGTCCCAAGGCCTCGCCCATAGTGCCATCAACAATTTCTAAACTGCGTTTCCATCTTGGTTTTAATTGCTTTGAACCACTTAAAGTTTTTTCAAAAAAATCGAAATTTTGCAACACAATCGCATCACTTAAAAAAGGTGCTGCACCATCTATTAAATGCCAACGGAAGTAGGTTTTCCAATCATTTATAGCAACAGATTTGTACATTTTACTCATTTCCTTCATGAATAATGGTTGACTAACAATTACCTCTTTAATATCCTTGGCACCAAGGGCTGTGAAATAGGCAGCTAAATTAATATTTGGTGCTTCTTTACTTAATTCGGCAATGGTTCTCTTGTTATACTGGGCTTCAATGTCTCTTTGTTTTACTGCATTCATTGAAACCTTTGCCAATTGTGTTTCTATATTCATCACTACTAGTGCTTCTTTATCAGCAACTTCTGGCTTATCTCCTAAAAATTGTAACATTTTAGAAATCTGCATTACATATTGTTGTTGTAAAGCTTTTGATTCTGGATCTGATTTAAGATAGTAATCGCAATCGGGCAAACTTGTGCCGCTCTGTCCCAAATACATTACATTCATTGAACTGTTTTTGATATCGGCCATTACATATGAACCCCATAAAACATTACCTCTTGAACGATGCATTCTCGCCGCCAATAAAGTTAGATCTTCAGGTTTTTTTAAACTGTCGATAGCCGCTAACCATGGCTTAAGTGGATTTATTCCTTCTGTATTTAATTTAACAGAATCCATTGAAGTAAAATAAAAATCTCCAATTTTTTGAACATTAGAACCCTTCTCTGCCTTGCTATTTGCAGCAGATTCTTCTAATATTGCTAACAAATTACTTTTATTGGTTTCACTTAATACACTAAAGCTTCCCCATCTTGCCTCTGTAGCAGGAATTTCGGTACGTTTTAACCAATTATTATTGGCGTAGTCATAAAAGTCGTCTTGCGGACGAACAGTGGTGTCAATAGAAGTTACATCAATGCCGTGACCTTTGGTTGAAGACTCTTCTTTAGATTTGTTTGAACCGCATGAGGCCATAATTAAAGCCGATGCAGGAATAAATAATAAGTAGGATTTTTTAATCATGATTTTATATTATTTTTAGGTGTGCAATATTACATTAAAAAGTTATTCCTATATTGAATTTTATAAAATGTTTTATTCACTAATGTTATTCAATTAGCAATTTTACTGCCCATAATGAGTAATTTAATAGTTGGCAATATATTTTTTGTAAATCATACAGTTTTCCAATTTTATGAATTAATCTGCAAATGAGGAACTGATTATTTAATTCAATTAAGTAAATAAACTTAAAAAATATTGCATTAAAAAACCCGCTAAGCATTGCTT
>CAMBZU010000051.1 GCA_945872355.1 Chitinophaga pinensis | reverse complement strand
GACACGTTTTAAACAATTGCCAGATGAGGTTAAAAATGATAAAGCGCTGATTGAAGCTATGCGTCATTACGACTACACAGTTAACGTTACTTGGGTGATGGCACATTATCATGCAGCAGGAAAATACCTTGGAAATGCTGAAGCTACCGGTGGAAGTGATTGGCAGAAATATATGCATCCAAAATTTCAGCGTAGAATTTTCTTTCCAGATTTATGGACAGAAGAGGAATTGAAAAACTGGGGTAATGATGTTTAGACTTCCATCTAATACTAAATATTAATTTTAATTATTTATTGGGTTGTTTGCGACCTACTATTGGGCTTTTTTTAATTCAAATTATTATCATAAAAAAGGACAAATAGCAAATGTAGATGCTTTGTTTTTTCATTATTTTTTGAGAAAATAAACAATGCTTAACTCATTATTGTCATTAACAATAAGGCTTTTATCATAAAAAATAATACTATTGTAGCGATTTTAAAACCATTTTATAAAAAGAGAGGTTAAAGAACCAGTATTAAAAGAATTACATTGATGAATTAGCTTTAAATTTAGTATTCACATAATACATAGGTAAATGATGAAAATTCTACGCTTGTTTCTTTATCCAATTTCTATAATTTATGGTTTACTTATGCAACTTAGAAATTGGTGTTATGATAAAAAATTATTGTACACTTTTTATCCTAAAATTAAAACCATAATTGTAGGTAATTTAAGCACTGGTGGTACAGGAAAAACACCTCATATTGAATATTTAGTAAGACTTTTACAAGGTAACTTTAAAACTGCAACCCTGTCGAGAGGCTACGGAAGAAAAACGCATGGTTTTAAAATTGCAAATTTAACAGATAATGCAATTACAATAGGAGATGAACCTACACAGTTTTATCAAAAATTTATGGATATTATTGTGGCAGTTGATGCCAAGCGTAGAAGGGGAATAAAAAAATTAGTAGCAAAATTTCCTGAGCTTCAAGTTGTATTGTTAGATGATGCCTATCAGCACAGATCAGTAAAGGCAGGATTTCAAATTTTACTTACCGATTATGCAAATATGTACTATGATGATAAGATGTTGCCAACTGGCAATCTGAGAGAGTTTAAGTTAGGCATTAATAGAGCACATGTCATTATTGTAACTAAAACGCCAGCAATTTTTTCGCCAATTGAGCGCAGGCATATCTTAGCTAAGATAGCGCATAGGAACAATCAACAAGTGTTTTTCAGTTATATTAAATACAATTCATTTACTAATTATTTTAGTAAACAAGCATATTTAGAAAATGATTTTAAAGAGGTCATAAACAAAGATACTGAAGTAATAGTTTTTGCAGGGATTGCCAATCCTTCTTTATTAGAAGATTTTGTAAGAGGTAAAAGTAAATCCTACAAATTAATTTGCTTTGATGATCATCACGAATTTACAGGTGCTGATTTAATAAGAATTAAGCATGAATTTGATGGATTAAGGAGTGCAAAGAAGATAATTTTAACAACGGAAAAGGATGCTATGCGACTATTACATTTAAATTTGCCTTCAGATTGGACAAATTTGCCTTTCTTTTTTATTAGTATTGCAGTGCAATTGCATCAACAAGATGAAGAAAATTTTAATCAACTTATATTGAATTATGTTAGAACAAATTAAGAAAACAGCTGATTTTATTGAGAGAACAGTTAATTTTAAGCCACAAATAGGTATCATACTTGGTACAGGATTGGGTGGTTTAGTTAAGGAAATAGAAACTCATTATGTGCTTCCTTATGAGCAAATTCCAGATTTTCCATTAAGCACGGTAGAAGGCCATTCAGGGAAATTGATTTTTGGTAAATTAGGTGGTAAAAACGTAGTGGCAATGCAAGGTAGATTTCATTATTATGAAGGCTATGATATGAAACAAGTTACTTTCCCAGTAAGAGTGATGAAGTATTTGGGGATAGAAAAATTATTTGTAAGTAATGCCAGTGGCGGCGTAAATCCGAACTACGAAATAGGTGATTTAATGATTTTAAATGACCATGTTAATCTATTTCCTACCAATCCATTAATCGGTAAAAATTATCCTGAATTAGGTCCAAGATTTCCAGATATGAGTGAACCCTATGACCCCACTTTGATTGAAATTGCTAAGGAAATTGCAACTAAGCACCATATAAAAATTCAAGTTGGATCTTATGCAGGCGTAAGTGGACCTTGTTTAGAAACTCCTGCAGAATATCGCTACATAAGAAATGTAGGAGCAGATGCTGTAGGTATGAGCACGGTGCCCGAAGTGATAGTAGGCAGACATATGGGAATACCATGTTTTGCAATATCCATTATTACGGATATGGGGGTTGATGGAAGAATTGTAAAAGTTACACATGAAGATGTGCAGCGGGTTGCAGAGACAGCAGAACCTAAGATGACATTAATTATAAAAGAATTAATTAGCCAGATTTAATTAAATCGCCATGAAGCCACTTTTAGTAAGATATTTTATCGGCTTTTTATTATCGTCATGCTTTTATTGTAATTATGCAATAGCGCAATCAGATACCCTTGATCCTTATGTTCAACCTAAAAATGAAAAGGAAGAAAAATCTTCAAAACCATCAAATTTAATAAAAGAAGACTTTGCCAAGAAACTCCATTATGGAGGTAGTTTTGGAGCTTTTTTTGGGCAGCAAACCTATGTTGAATTAGCTCCTAAGGTAGGATATCAAGTAAATGAAAGGTTAATTGCAGGATTGGGTTTAAACTATATTTATTTTAGTGTAAGAGATTATGGGCAAAAGTTTGTAACACATATTTATGGCCCAACTGTTTTTGCACAATACGCTTTAATATCAGGGCTTTTTGCATATGGCGAATACAATGCCTACAATGTAGCAGTATACAATCCGCTTCCCCCTTATGCGCAAGAACGACTATGGATAGGAAGTGCCCCTGTTGGACTAGGATATTATTCAGGTGGTCAAATAGGAGGTGTTTATCTTTCAATTTTGTATGATTTGATAAATGATCCAAATTCACCTTATTACAATGGAGGAATGCCTATCTTATTGCGTGTAGGTTTCCTATTTTAATAAATTTCAAATTAACTATATATACTATGAATAAGCAAAAGAGCTCATTGTTGAGCAGCACATTAACCATTATGCTCACTATTTCTGTTTTAAGCTGCAGCAGTAAACCAGAGCGCGGTAGTATTAATGGGAATCTAAAAAATTTCAAAGAAGGCTATGTTTACCTTGATGAAATTACCATAGAAAGTGCAATTCCAAAGGATAGCGCAAAAGTTGATGAAAAGGGTAATTTCACCTTAAAGTTTGATACAAAAGAACCTTCCTTTTATAGGTTGCGTTTGGCAGAAAATAATTACATTCTATTGATTGTTGATGATAAGGAACAAATTGAGTTTTCTGCTGATGCCAACAACATAGGTAAAACTGCCCAAGTAAAAGGGTCAGCGGAGAGTGAAAAGCTGTTTTATGCAACACATCATTTACAAAGAAATGCTGAACAGCTAGATTCATTAAATGCAGTGTTTCAAAGAGAACAAAATAATCCAGCATTAGATTCAATTAAAATGGTTTTGCAAGAAGCATTTAACAGGATGACAGAGGAAGAAATAGTATTCATTAAAAGTTTTATTGATAAAAACACAAATTCACTTGCTTGTTTAGCAATGATTGATAAATTGTCGCCAGATGATAATTTAGCATATTATAAAAAGATAGATGAAAGTCTGAATAAAAGTTTACCCAATAATTCATATTCTAAAATGTTTCATAAAAAGGTGCTTGAGTTAAGTCGCTTAAGCATTGGTGCTGTTGCACCCGAAATCTCTTTAAATACGCCCGATGGAAAAACGATTGCACTAAGTTCTTTAAAAGGCAAAGTGGTGTTAGTTGATTTTTGGGCAAGCTGGTGTCGCCCATGCCGTGCAGAGAATCCTAATGTTGTAAGAATGTATAATACATATAAAGATAAAGGATTTGAAGTTTACAGTGTATCATTAGATAAAGATAAAGCACCATGGATAAAAGCTATCAGTGACGATCAATTGATTTGGCCATCACACGTAAGTGATTTAGGTTATTGGCAATCATCAGTAGTTAAACAATACAATATATCTGGAATTCCTTTTACATGTTTGCTTGATAAGGAAGGAAAAATTGTTGCAAAAGGACTCAGAGGAGAGGAGCTTGAACTAAAAATAAAGCAGTTGTTAGAAATTAAATAGAAAAAAACGACATTTTTGATAGTGATAGCATACATTTTAATGACGTTATTCCGTTGAAAGTACAATGAAATAACTATAAACTCATTTTGAAAAGGCGAAAAGGCGCATAAAAAGAGGGTTTGAGCGAACAGTTATTAACAAAAAATGCAATTTTTCAACAAAACGTCATTTTTCTGCATCACAGTGTTGGTGCGTATTTGAATTGATTTATTTTTGCTGCTGTTAAACGTTTTATTAATCCAATTAAAAATTAAACACATGAACAAACAAGAATTAATTGAAGCAATCGCTTCTAACGCTGAGTTAACAAAGGCTGATGCTAAGAAAGCATTAGATGCATTTATCGCTGCTACAACTGCTGCTTTGAAAAAAGGCGACAGATTAGCATTAGTAGGTTTCGGATCTTTTTCAGTAGCTGATCGTGCTGCTCGTACAGGCCGTAACCCACAAACTGGTAAAGAAATTAAAATTGCTGCTAAAAAAGTAGTTCGTTTTAAAGCTGGTGCTGAATTAGCTGAGACAGTTAACAAGAAGAAAAAATAATTTCTTAAGCACATTAAAAAAAAGCTTTCCATTTTTGGAAAGCTTTTTTTTTACCCTTTTCATTGATTGAATTTATAATACCGTTTATACAAAATAAATAGTTCAATTTTATTGAACTATATTTTGTTATATCGGCATTATCCATTGTAAATTTATTAAATAGCTTTGGGCTATTTAATAAATACAAAAAGAATAATTTCGCGTAAATAAAATCAAACATGTCTAAAGAAGAAAAAATAATTCGTTTTAACCCCAACGATCCCGCAACAGAAGAAAGTAACATTTTTGGATTGCCTTTCAATAAAGAAGAAGCTGCTATTGTATTGCTTCCATTGCCATGGGAAGTTACAGTATCTTTTAACGCTGGAACAGCCAATGCACCAGATTTAATTTTTGATGCTTCACATCAAGTTGATTTGTTTGATCCATATATTAATGAAGCATGGAAAATTGGTGTTTTTATGGATGAGGTAAATAAAGATTGGCAATTTAAAAGCGAAAGTTTACGCAATAAGGCCGTACAAATATTATCCAAAATTACATCGGGAACTTTAAATGAAAATGAAAAGCATACCGCATCTTTGTATCAAGAGGTGAATGAAGGTAGTAAAAAGTTCAATCAAGAAGTTAAAGATTATACAGCTAGCTTAATCAATGCAGGTAAAATTATTGGTGGCGTGGGCGGTGATCATAGTACGCCACTTGGCATCATTGAAGCGCTGGCAGAAAATCATGCATCATTTGGTATTTTGCAATTAGATGCTCATTGCGATTTAAGAGCTGCTTTTGAAGGTTTTGAATACTCACATGCAAGCATTATGTATAATGCATTAAAAGTGTCTCAAATAAGCAAATTGGTGCAGGTAGGGATTCGTGATTATTGTGAAGAAGAAGTGAACTATATTGTAAACTCAAATGGCAGGGTAAAAACATATTTTGATCGTGATATAAAGCAAGCGCAATTCAAAGGAAAAAATATTGATCAAATTTTTGAAGAAATAATCAATGAATTGCCGCAAAAAATATATTTAAGTTTTGATGCTGATGCCTTAGATCCAAAATTATGTCCAAACACGGGTACGCCCGTTGCTGGGGGTTTTGAAACAGATGAAATATTATTCCTGATAGAAAAAATAGTAGAAAGTGGAAAACAAATAATAGGATTTGACTTAAACGAAACTGGGAATAATGCATGGGATGCAAATGTAAGTAGCAGATTGTTATTTCGAATTTGCAATTTAGTTGCCAAGAGCAGTGGATTGGTTTAAAAAAAAGCTATTTTAAAACATTATTTTGTTTAATTAAACGAAATGTATAGGTTTGTGAATAGATTTTAAATTAATTAATGAATAATAAATAAATATTTACAATGGGAAAAGGGGATAAAAAATCAAGAAAAGGTAAAATTAAAATGGCATCGTTTGGTGTAAGTCGTCCACGTGATAAAAAGCCAACTGCTCCAGTAGCTGCAGTTAAAAAAGAGAAAGTTGAAAAAGCAGAAGCGCCTAAAAAAGTAGCACCTAAAAAAGTAGCACCTAAAAAAGAAGCGGCACCTAAAAAAGCTGCTGCAAAAAAAACTGCTAAAAAAGGAGAGTAATAATTTTCTTATACATTATAAAAAAAGCCCACAACTTGTGGGCTTTTTTTATGACTTACTCTTTTGAAAGTTTAAGAATTACTTTCTTTCCTGGGTATCTTTTGCAGTTGTTACTTTCTAACTCCATGCTTTTTTTATCTGCATTGTTCACATTGTAAATACCACTGAAAGAAGAGGAAAATGACACAGCCTCTTCATTGCTTTCATTCACATTTTCGGTTTGATCACTAAGTTCAAAAATACTTCCTTTATCGCGCACTTGCCATGCAAAGTTTGCCAAACCATCTTTTTTAATTTGCAAGGTTCCAAGGCATATTTCATCATAAATATCGCAGTCATCAAAAGTTAATTTAGGCAGTAAGTCAAATGGCGTACCATCAATACTGACTTCATTTACAACCCATGTTTCGCCAGTGAGCCACTTTGAATGTTGTTTGGTTTTGTTACAGGCACCGCCAATGATGGCAACTGCGAGTATTAATAATACAAAGGTATATAACTTGTTATTTTTCATGTTAATGATTGTTTTTAGTTTGTAATTTTTGTTTGAAAGTTTAGATCAACATCTGTATCACCAGGAGCCTCGGTGCCATCTTTGATTCCTGGTTGATGTTTTAAAATAATTTGCACTGCACCGTTTCCTACATTGCCAGCACGCCATTTAGATTTTAATCCAATTGGCAATGCAGGAGTGTTACTATCACTGTCGGTAACTGTAATAGCTAAATCAAGCCCTGTTGGCTTATATATGAACAAGTGATCATTTGCTTCTTCTACTATTTCAGCAGTAATTTCTTCATTAACAATGCTATTGAAAATACTGAGTGAGGTAAAATAGGTAGTGTTTGATTTTAACTTAATTGTATCAAATGTACTTGGTTGATTTCCTCCATCTCCATCATTATCAATAAAATTGGCAGTAATTACATTGCTCGCATTGGCAGAATCTGTAAAAGTCAATGTGAGAGAAGTAATTACCTCTGGTTCATTGATGGGTTCGGGTAATTTAGGTAGATCCGCATCCTTTTTGCAAGCTTGCAAAGTAATAATTGCAGCAGTTAAGCATACTATTAGTTTATTGTTTTTCATTGTTTTGTTGTTTAAAATTTATTGGTATTTTTAAGTGTATCGATACGTTGGTGCCAAGCTCATCAGCAAAGTATCTGTATCGATTTAAATAGGCTCTGTAATTACTATTGAGCGCATTGGTAATACTTAATCCCAGATTAAGTTTTTGTTGCTTTACTTTTAATAAAATTCCAGCATCTGCATTTAACAATTGATAAGCTTTTGGGGGAGCTAAGTAATCTTCATCACCAATAACAGTTGCAGCTTTGGCCACCACAACATAGGAAATCTTCACATAAAAGTTGTCACATTTTGCACTTTTTACATTAGGCTCCCAAGTAACACTCGGTTCAATTAAATTTTGAGGCATTTGGGTTAGTCTGCTATTGTTTTCTGAATTTATTGCATACAGATAGCTTCCTTTTACATTGAATTGCATCACATTTGAAACACGGTATTTAACTTGCAAATCTACTCCTCTTAAAACTGCGTTTACCTGCTTGTATTTAAAAGTTGGAAATGCGCCTCTAATTGTTTGTGTGGCAGGTTGAACAGGAATTAAATAAATAAAATTCTGAATGGTATTTTTATAAATTTCAACCTCACCTCCTATTTTATTTACTGGTTTTATTCCCCACCAAACAGCCGTATTGATGTTGCTTTCTGGTTTCAAATTTTCATCACCAATCTCCACAGCCGCCGCACCATGATGAACTCCGTTTGCATATAATTCATTTACACCGGGTGCTCTCCACCCAGTACCAATGTTTACTTTAACATCATGCCCTTTAAAATGATAACCAGCACCAAGCAAACCCGAGTAACTTTTATAGCTATATAAAGGTTGTTTGATAAACCCATTTTTTTCTAAAAATACGCGAAGTTTTCTTTCATCAAAGCGGATACCAGCTTCTGCAAAAAAGTTTTTATTGTGATAACTTTCAATACCAAAAACTCCCCAACCTTTATTGTTGAAATTTGGAATAAAATAGCGCCCATCATAACTATTTGCTTGGTGCATGTTCATGTATCCAAGCTGTGTATTGAACATTTTAGCGGATTGTAATTCATAAACAACTTCATGTATTAAAGTATGAATAATGAAATCTAATGCAGGTTTGTTTAAAGCTGCCAAACTATCATTTCTAGGTCCATGCTTATCAAATTCACTCCTATTGTCCTGCTGGCGAGATAAAGTGTAAATAATTTTGCCCGCTTTACTAAGATTGAGGTATGATTTCCATTTTATTAAATCGTGTATAATAAGTTGGTAAGGTCCTTGAATATTATAGCTAAAACCAGCTGAATCAAGCGGAACATTACTATTAAAGGCCCTTTCTAAATCTGTAAGATTGCCGATATGTGCAGCCGATAAAATACCCAGTTTACTGTTGAATTTGCTGTAGAATAGTTCTGTACCAAAGTTTGTTTTTTGATAGGCTATTGCTGCAGAAAAATTCTTTTCATTAAAACCTGTATTTTTTAAATAATAATCGGGAGCCTTACTATTGCCAGCCTGCTTAAGCGTGCCTTGTAGTCTAAAGTTTAATCCCTTCAATTGTTTTATGTTTCCGTTTAAAATGCCACTTGTGGTGCCTTGTTTACCATTACTGGCTCCCATTAAATTAACTATGGCATCATAACCTGCACTATCACGCAATGGATTGGGTTCAATAAGCACAACACCAGCAATAGCATCTGGACCATATCTAACACCCGCAGCACCTTTTATAACAGAAATTTTATCAGCAACAAAAGGATCTATTTCTGGCCCATGTTCGCTCCCCCACTGTTGGCCTTCTTGTCTAACTCCGTTATTCATAATAATAATTCTGTTGCTGTGCAAGCCATGTATTATGGGTTTGCTGATGCTACTTCCTGTTTGCAAACTATTTACCCCGGTAATACCTTTGAGCATTTCTCCAAGCGGTTTTCCACTACTGGCTTGCATCTCTCTGATGCCCAAGGTGCTCATGTTTAAACTCTTTTGTGCTGCCGTTCTTTGTGCCGCAATTATTAGCTGATGTAATTCTTTTGCATGATGTTCCTGATGAATTACAACATCAGTATTCTGCGCGAGAATGACTTCGACTTCAACATTTTCGCAATCAAGATGGGATGAAATAAGTAAGTATTTGCCTTTACACAAATTTTTGAAATAAAAAACGCCCAAACTATCGCTAACAGTAGCCAACGGAGTGTTTTTTATAACAACAGTAGCATAAGGTAAAGCCGTTTTATTATGCTCATCTATCACTGTTCCTTTAAGTGTGTAAATACAATCTTCAACATCTTGTTGCGCCTTTAAAAACAGGGGCAGCAACAAAAAAGCTATCCAAAGCAATTTCTGCATTTCTATGAAAAAATAAAATAATGGAAGATTAGCTCAGTAAAAAAACTGAGTTAATTATAGAGAATGAAATTTTAGCAAACGTGGCTAAAGCAATAAGGCGGAGCTTTTAAGCTAAACATAAAATGGGTGGGCGTTTTAAAGAAAAGCTTAGCCTTAAAAACATAAATTGTTAATGACTGAACAAAAGGAATAAAAAACGGATGGGCAGTAACAAAAAATATTGGCGCAACCTGATTTAATACCGGACAATGAGAATGTTTTGTTTCAAAATGCTGATTGTGACAATCAAGATTGATATGTTCAATTTCGTCTTCATGGTCGTGAAATTCATGAAAAATGTCCTTTGGCGTTATGGCAAAAACCAATAACGATATTAAAAACCAAATCTTAATTAGGCGGTAATTTTTCATTTTCAGCTGCAAAGCTAAACAAAACGCTTTATGTTACTATATAACTAGCGCTTTAATTTAATTACACATTCCATTTTAATTATTGCCAATAAAGTAAATTGTAATTTTAAATCGCTCAAAAGCATGGTCAAAATATTTTACCTGTTATGTTTAACTTTTTTTAGAATTTTAGAATTCGCAGTTGATACAACTAGATTAGTTAATCCGCTAAAATTTAGTAGGTTTGCAATCCTTTTTTAAAACTATTAAAGAAAAATTATGAAACTTAGAAAATCAAATGTATTGTTCGCAGCTTTATTAAGTTGCTCTTTCATTGCAAATGCTCAAACTTCAACCGATCCTGTATTGATGACCGTGGCAGGTAAGAACATCACCAAATCTGAGTTTGAGGCCATCTATCATAAAAACAATACTAAAAATGCCGCTTCTGATGCTAAGTCTTTGGAAGATTACATGCAGTTATTTATCAATTTTAAATTGAAGGTTAAGGAAGCTGAAGAACTTGGATTAGATACTGTATCTGCTTTTAAAAATGAATTAGAAGGATACCGTAAACAATTGGCAGCGCCTTATTTAACCGACAATGAAGTGAACGATAAGCTCCTAAAAGAAGCATATGAGCGAATGAAGAAAGACGTAAGAGCCAGTCATATATTAATTAAATGTGATGCAGGTGCTTTACCAAAAGATACCTTGGCTGCATATAACAAAGCAATATCAGCAAGAAATAGAGTGGTTAAAGGTGAGGATTTTGCAAAGGTGGCTAAAGAATTATCTGATGATCCATCTGCAAAAGATAATGGCGGAGATCTTGGTTATTTTACCTCCATGCAAATGGTTTATCCTTTTGAAACCGCAGCTTTTAGTGCTGAGTTAAATAAAGCAAGCATGCCTGTGCGCACTCGTTTTGGATATCATATTATTTTGAAATCTGAAGAGAGAGCTAATCAAGGTCAAATAACTGTAGCTCATGTTATGGTTAAAACACCGCAGAAAGATGCAAATGTAAAAGATACATCAAAGGTTGACCCGAAAGCGAAAATTGATGAGTTATATGCAAAAATTAAGTCAGGTGCCGACTTTGCGGAAATGGCTAAACAGCATAGTGATGATAAAGGCTCTGCAAAAAAAGGTGGTGAGTTGCCTATATTCGGAACAGGACGTATGGTAATTGAGTTTGAAAAAGCAGCGTTTGCACTTAAAAATGATGGCGATATGTCTGCTCCTATTCAAACACAGTACGGTTGGCATATTATTAAGAGATTAAGTAAAAAAGAACTTGGAACATTTGATGAGTTAAAGCCTGAATTGAAAGGTAAGATAGGTAAAGATAGTCGCTCTCAAAATGGCAAAGAAAGTATGATTGCTAAAATCAAAAAACAATATAACTTTAAAGAAAATTTAAAACTGCGTGATGAGTTTGTAAAACTAATGGACACTACCTATTTTGAAGCTAAATGGAAGAGTGCAGTAGCAGCTAAATTAACTAAAGATGGTTTGTTCAATATTGCGGATAAAAGCTATACTCAGAAAGACTTTGCTGTTTATTTAGAAAATCACCAAAGTAAAAGAGCAAAGACAGACTTTACAATGTTGGTAAATGATATGTACAGAGAGTTTGTAAATGAATCATGCTTAGCATACGAAGAAAGTAAATTGGCTACTAAATATCCTGACTTTAAAGCTTTATTGCAAGAATATAGAGATGGTATTTTGTTATTTGATTTAACTGACAAAAATGTATGGTCAAAAGCGGTGAAGGATACCACAGGATTAAAATCATTTTATGATGAAAATAAAGCCAAATATATGTGGGAAACACGCGCTGAAGCTACAGTGTATAAATGTGCCAACGAAAAAGTGGCTGCAGATGTGCGCAAAATGTTGAAAGATAAAGCAAAGAAGAAGTATACCACAGATGATATTTTAAAGGCAATCAATAAAGATTCACAATTGAACCTCAATATTGAAAGTGGAAAATATAGTAAGGGCGATAATGATATCGTTGATAAAATAGAATGGAAGAAGGGCTTGAGCGCAAATAATACAATTGAAAAACAAATAGTTTTTGTTGATTTTGAGAATATTGCAGCTCCGCAAAATAAAACCATTCAAGAAGCTAAAGGTATAATTACAGCCGATTATCAAAACTTTTTAGAAAAGCAATGGATAGCATCTTTAAGAAGTAAATATCAATTTACAGTTGATAAAGATGTATTGTCAACCATAAAATAAACTAATTAATTTCAACAAAAAGTTTACACTTGTCTTTTAAGATGGTGTAAACTTTTTTTATTTCTAAAAGGTGAGAAAAAATAAGCAATATAGTTTGGTACTAAAGACAAGTTTAGCAGCTTGTTTGTTATTTTTTTCTTTTCTTCTTACACAGTGTAAATATTTTAAAAAGAGTAAAAAAAATGAAGGCACTGTGCTTGCCCGAGTGTATAGCAATTATCTCTATTTAGAAGATGTATTAGACCAAATGCAAGAGAAATTGCATGGAAAAGACAGTGCAGATTTTGTGCATAATTTCGCCGAAACTTGGGCAAAACAACAAGCAGTGCTTTTGCATGCTGAAAAGAATTTAAGCGAAGAACAAAAGGATGTTGAATACGAATTGGAGAGCTATCGCAATGCCTTAATTACCTACGCATTTGAAAAAGAATTGGTGAATCAAAGTTTAGATACCGCAGTAAGCAATGAAGAAATTGAAGATTACTACAATAAAAATCCGCAAAACTTTGAACTTAAAGATAACATCATTAAAGTAATTTACATAAAAGTAAAGAAAAGTGCCCCTAAAATTAACAAGTTAAAGGAATGGTATAAATCAGAAAAAGCCACAGATTTAAAGCCTTTGGAAGATTATTGCCACCAGTTTGCTGAAAACTATTTTCTAGAACAAGATGCCTGGTTACTATTTGATGATTTGTTAAAAGAAATACCCATTGAGACCTATGATAAAGAACAATATCTTAAAAATAATAGATTTATAGAACTTACAGATAGTGCTCATTTATACTTTGTAAATATCAAAGGTTTTAAAATAAAAGATTCAGTTTCTCCACTCAGTTTTGAGCGGGAAAATATCCGTAATATTATTCTTAATAAACGTAAACTAACGCTTATTGAAGGAATGAAAAAGGATGTTTACAACGAGGCTTTAAATAATAGTGAGATTGAGATAAAGAAGTAGTATTATAAGGCTAATATTGTTATTAACATTGATGCTTTCAGAAGCCTGCATGCTAAATTGAAAATCCCTTTAAAAACAATTATCATTAAATTTAAATAGCTGAAATAAACTTATTTTCATTTTCCTTTTTTAAGCTATCTCAATTCTGTTATATTTGCACTCCAATATGGAAAAATTTGTAGTATCGGCTCGTAAATACAGGCCTTCCACCTTTAACTCGGTGGTGGGGCAGAGTCATATTACCATTACCTTAAAAAATGCCATAAAAAGCAATCACTTAGCCCAAGCTTTTTTGTTTTGTGGCCCACGTGGTGTAGGTAAAACAACCAGTGCACGTATTTTAGCCAAAACCATCAATTGTTTTAATGTTGATGAAAATATTGAACCTTGCAATGTTTGTGAATCATGTGTTTCCTTTAATGAAGGGCGTTCACTCAATATTTTAGAGCTTGATGCAGCCAGCAACAATTCAGTTGATGATATCAGGAATTTAGTTGAACAAGTGCGCTTTATGCCTCAAATTGGGAAGTACAAAGTGTTTATTATTGATGAGGTGCACATGTTGAGTAATGCAGCCTTCAATGCTTTTTTGAAAACACTGGAAGAGCCGCCACCACATGCTATTTTTATTTTAGCTACTACCGAAAAACATAAAATTATTCCAACCATTTTATCCCGTTGTCAAATTTTTGATTTCAACCGTATAAAAGTGGAAGATATGGCCACTCACCTTGCGGAGATCGCCCAAAAAGAAAACATCACCTATGAAAACGATGGTTTGCATGTAATAGCTCAAAAGGCTGATGGTGCCCTTCGTGATGCGCTAAGTATGTTTGATCAAATTGTAACTTTTGCAGGAAACCACATAAGTTATAAATCAGTCATTGAAAATTTAAATATTTTAGATTACGACTATTATTTTAAACTCACCGATTATTTATTAAATGGCGACGTGGCTGCTAGTTTATTGCTTTATAACGAAATATTAAGCAATGGATTTGAAGGAAATTTTTTCACAAACGGTTTAGCGCAGCACTTACGTAATTTATTGGTGAGTAGGGATACTGTAACTTTACAGTTGTTAGAAACAAGTCCTGGCATCAAAGAAAAATATAAAAATCAAGCAGCGCTTTGCGAAATGGCTTTTTTAATTAGAGGTCTCGAAATATGCACAAAAACTGAAGCAGGCTACAAAATGAGCGTAAATCAAAGGCTCTTGGTAGAATTGGCGCTCATGCAGTTGTGCACGTTGCAAGGTTTAAAACTTGACAGCGAAAAAAAAAAATCTGAAGCAAGCTTAACTCCTAATGCCACCAATGTAACTGAGCCCTCAATTGATGCAACAAACGTTGAAAATAATAATCAAATTGCTAAATCATCGAATACTATTTCCAATTCAAGTGAAGAAGTAACTTTAGTTGCTGAAGCAGAGAGTGATAAAATAAACAAATCAGCAGAAGAATCAATTCCTAACAAAGTTGAAGTTAAGAAAGTAATTTCACCAAAAAATTTCAGTATTGGCAAGCCTTCTATTTCCTCTATGCTCAATCAATCAAAGCTTAGCGATAAAGAAGAAGTAATTAATATTGTAAATTTGAGAAATGCTGAATATACCGAAGAACAAATGCAAGCTTCTTGGGCCGCTTATGCTAAACAAGTGGATGAAAAGGGAAAAACTTCCTTATGGCATACACTCACAGTAACAAAGCCTATTATAGAAACACCAAATCAAGTTTTGTTTCATGTATATAATGCAGTTCAGGAGAGTGATGTGCAAGCAGTATTAACCGAGTTAAGTATGCAATTGCGAAATGATTTGCAAAACGACCACATTCAAATAGTATTGGAAGTAAGTAAAGATGAAAGTGAACGCAAACCATACACCAACCGCGAAAAATTTATGCGCTTGGTGCAAATAAATCCAAACTTAGAAACCTTTAGAAGTCAATTAGATTTAGAAATATAAAACCAAAACAATGATCAAATTTAAAATTAAACTTTGTCTTTCTGTTGTTGCATTAAGCACTGCATACAGTGTTGCTCAAAAAAATGTGAAAACTATTAAAGACCCTCAATTGCAAGTTTCGGCTGCTCCTAATACTATTGCTGCTGCTGATAAAAGCGCCATGGAGTATAAATATGAATCGGTAAAAGGCGATTTATTAAACGCCAGGATTTATACTTTAAATAATGGTTTAAAGGTATACTTAAGTGTTTACAAAGATGCTCCTCGTATTCAAACTTATATTGCCACTAAGGCTGGAAGTAAAAGCGACCCAGCTGATGCCACTGGTTTAGCACATTATTTAGAGCATTTGCTATTTAAAGGTACCGATAAATTTGGAAGCTTAGATTATGCTAAAGAAAAGGTTGAACTTGATAAAATTGAAGGTTTATATGAAACCTACCGTGCTACTAAAGATGAAGCTAAACGCACAGCAATGTATCATCAAATTGACAGTATTAGCGGTGTTGCAGCAACATACGCTATTGCCAATGAGTACGATAAAATGTTAAGTTCTATTGGTGCCAAAGGAACAAACGCCTTTACATCTTTCGAACAAACTGTTTATGTAAATGATATTCCTTCTAATCAATTAGAAAAATGGTTAACCATTGAATCTGAGCGTTTCCGCAATCCAGTATTACGTATTTTTCATACAGAATTAGAAGCAGTTTACGAAGAGAAAAATAGAGGTTTAGACAATGATGGTCGCAAAGTTTTTGAAACTTTATTTGAAGCCATGTTTCCAAATAATAACTACGGTAAACAAACAACCATTGGAACTATTGAGCATTTAAAAAATCCATCAATAAAAAAAATAAAAGAGTATTTCGAAACTTATTATGTGCCTAATAATATGGCCATTTGTATGTCGGGCGATTTTGACTATGAACAAGCCATACGTTTAATCGACAGTCGTTTTGGAAGCATGAAGTCTAAACCAGTGCCTGTTTATGTGCCAGGGATAGAAACAGCCATTACACAGCCACTTGTAAAAGAAGTGTTTGGTCCTGATGCTGAATCAATGTTGTTGGCTTACCGTATCAAAGGTCAAAATACTGAAGATGCTGATTTGGCTGAAATTGCTAGTAAAATTTTATATAATGGAACTGCAGGATTGATGGATTTAAATTTAAATCAACAGCAAAAAGTATTGAGTTCGTCAGTGTTTCCTTATATACTAAAAGATTATGGCGTTTTTATTTTAGATGCTAACGCAAAAGAAGGACAAAGTTTAGAACAAGCTAAGGACCTACTTTTAGCCGAAGTTGAAAAATTAAAGAAAGGCGAATTTCCTGATTGGATGATGAAGGCTATTGTTAACGACTTAAAGCTTCAACAAACAAAAGAATATGAAGACAATGGTTCAAGAGCAATGTCAATGGTAGGCGCTTTTATAAATGAAACTCCTTGGAATGAATTCACAAATCATATCAATAAACTTTCAACAATAACTAAAGAACAAATTGTTGCTTGGGCCAAGGCCAATTTAAATCAAAATTATGTAGTAGTTTATAAGCGCACAGGTGAAGATAAAAATGTGCAAAAAGTAATCAAGCCAGCCATTACACCAGTTGAGGTAAATCGTGATGCACAATCACCTTTCTTAAAAACAATTATGGATGCTAAAGCACCAGTTATTGAGCCTGTTTTTATTGATTATGCTAAAGATATTACTGAATATAAAACCATAATTGGTGCGCCAATTTATGCTACTCAAAATAAAGAAAACAATTTGTTTAGCTTGTATTATGTACTAGAAATGGGGAAAAACCATGATAGTAAATTAGGTTTGGCAGTTGAATATTTAAATTTTCTGGGAACTGATAAGTTAACAAATGAACAAATTAAACAAGAATTTTATAAATTAGGTTGCAGCTACAATGTGTTCACCTCCGAAGATCAAGTGTATGTTAGTTTAGAAGGTTTAAATGAAAGCTTTGAAACAGCATTGAAGTTATTTGAAGACTTGCTTAATAATCCTAAGGCTGATAAGGCAGCATTAGATAATTTGGTTTCATCTATCATGAAACAACGCGAAGATGATAAGTTAAGCAAAGGCAAAATACTGTGGAGCGGAATGTATAATTTTGCTGTATTTGGGGCAAAATCACCATATACAAACATATTATCAGCAACTGAATTGAAAGCTGTTAACGCTGATGAGTTAATAAAACGTATTAAGGATTTAACTTCTTATCAACATGGTATTTATTACTATGGCCCATTAACAGCTGACCTTTTAGCAAACAAAATGAATGCAATTCATAAAGTAAGCACTCCTTTGAAAGCGATACCCACACCTTTAAATTTTGTAGAACAAGAAAATAAGCAAACTGAAGTTTTTATTATTGATTATGATATGAAGCAAGCTGAAATTATGATGCTTTCAAAAGATGAAAAATATAACAGAAACAATTTGCCAACGATCACTTTGTTTAACGAGTATTTTGGTGGAGGTATGGGAAGTATTGTTTTTCAAACCATGCGCGAGTCTAAGGCGCTGGCTTATTCAGTTTTTAGCAGTTATCGTAGTCCTCAAACTAAAGAAAGATCGCACTTTGCTTTGGCTTATATAGGCACACAAGCCGATAAATTACCCGAAGCCATGAAAGGAATGTTTGAATTGATGAACAATTTACCTGAAAGTGAAAACATGTTTAACAACGCTAAAAAAGCTGTTGAAGAGCAAATAAGAACCGAAAGAATTACGAAAAGCGCTGTGTTATTTAACTTTATGAATGCCAAGAAAATGGGCAATGCTTATGATATGCGTAAAGATGTTTTTGCAGCAGTGCCAACTATGAAATTTGAAAACATTAAAGCATTTCAACAGGCGCATTTTAAAGATAAAAAATACAATATCATGGTGTTGGGAAATAAAAACACTTTAGATATTAAAACACTTGAAGGTTATGGTAAGGTAACTTACTTGAAACTTGAAGATGTATTCGGATATTAATCATTTAACAAACTAATAATTACCAATTAAACATTAAATCAAATGAGCAAAATTAAAGTAAGCAACCCTGTTGTTGAGCTGGATGGCGATGAAATGACAAGAGTAATTTGGGCCTTTATCAAAGACAAATTAATTCATCCATACCTCGATTTAGATATTAAATATTACGATTTAGGGATAGAAAATCGTGATGCTACTGATGATAAAGTAACAGTTGAAGCAGCAGAAGCAATTAAAAAATATAATGTTGGAATTAAGTGTGCAACAATTACACCTGACGAAGCGCGTGTAAAGGAGTTTAACTTAAAACAAATGTGGAAATCGCCCAATGGAACCATCAGAAATATTTTAGATGGAACTGTATTTCGTGAGCCTATTGTGATGAAAAATATTCCGCGTTTAGTGCCTAATTGGACAGCGCCAATTTGCATTGGTCGCCATGCTTTTGGTGATCAATATAGAGCTACTGATTTCTTAACCAAAGGAAATGGAAAATTAACCATTACTTATACCCCTGAAGATGGATCTGCGCCTCAATCATTTGAAGTGTTTAACTTTAAAGGCGATGGTGTTGCTTTAGCAATGTATAATACTGATGAGTCAATAAAAGGATTTGCTCGTTCTTGTTTTAATCAAGCATTAATGAAAAAGTGGCCACTTTTTCTTTCTACAAAAAATACTATTCTGAAAAAGTATGACGGTAGATTTAAAGATATTTTTGAAGAAATTTACCATGCTGAATTTAAAGGAAGAATGGATGCTATAGGCATTACCTATGAGCACCGTTTGATTGATGATATGGTTGCTTCTGCATTAAAATGGAATGGAAATTTTGTTTGGGCTTGCAAAAACTATGATGGCGATGTGCAAAGTGATACGGTGGCGCAAGGTTTTGGATCTTTGGGTTTAATGACAAGCTCACTTATTACTCCTGATGGAAAAACCATGGAAGCTGAAGCTGCACATGGCACCGTAACACGTCACTTTCGTATGCACCAAGAAGGTAAACCAACCTCCACAAATCCAATAGCATCTATTTTTGCTTGGACACAAGGATTGGCCTTTAGAGGCAAGTTAGATGGTAATAAAGATTTAGTTCAGTTTTGCGAAGCCTTAGAAGCAGTTTGTATAGAAACAGTTGAAAGTGGCAAAATGACAAAAGATTTAGCCGTTTGTATTTATGGAAACAACGTAGCAAAAGAGCACTATTTAACTACCGAAGATTTTTTAAATTCCATTGATGCTAACTTAAAAGCAAAATTGGGAAAATAATTTTTTTTGAAATGATAAAAGCCTCAGCAAAAATTTTTGCTGAGGCTTTTATTTTGAGTGTCGGTGTTGTATAATTTAGCACCAATCAAGATACTATATTAACTCTGCAATTGAGGCTGTTTAGCCATATAATCTTCTGCCTTCTCAACCATTGCTGTTGAACCAATAAATAAAGGAACACGCTGATGGATATCAGTTGGGTCTATTTCTAATATTCTATTGAAACCATCGGTAGCTTTTGAACCTGCTTGCTCAGCAATAAATGCCAATGGATTGCATTCATACAATAATCTTAATTTTCCATTGGGCGATTTGTAGGTGTGAGGATAAATATAAATGCCACCTTTAATTAAATTTCTATGAAAGTCAGCCACTAATGAACCAATGTATCTTAACGTATACGGACGGTTTGTGGCATCATCTAAATCTTGACAATATTTAATATATTCTTTTACACCAGGAGGGAAATGAACAAAATTACCTTGATTAATCGAGTATATTTCACCCATGTTAGGCGCCTTCATATCGGGGTGAGATAAACAAAATTCACCAATACTTGGATCAAGCGTAAAACCATTAACACCATTGCCTGTAGTATAAACCAACATGGTTGATGAACCATAAATTACATAGCCCGCTGCTACCTGTTCAGTACCTTTTTGTAAAAAATCTTCAATTGTACCTGGCCCTTGTGGTTTCGATTTTCTTCTATATATCGAGAAAATAGTTCCTATTGAAACATTCACATCAATATTTGAAGAACCATCTAAAGGATCCATACAAACAACATACTTTGCATTTTGTGAAACAGAATTATCTATAGGAATAAACTCTTCATTTTCTTCTGATGCAATGGCACAGCATTCTCCACCTGAACTTAGCGCACTAATAAACTGATCGTTTGCAAAAGTATCAAGTTTTTTAACGCTTTCGCCTTGTACATTTATTTCGCCTGCTTCGCCTAATATATCAGCTAAGCCCGCTTTATTAACTTCTCGGTTTACAATTTTAGCGGCTATGCCAATATCTCTTAATAAACGAGATAACTCACCTTTAGAATAAGGATAATCTGCCTGACGCTCAATAATGAACTGACCGAGTGTAGTAACCATTTTTTTGAACTCCATATTGTTTTAATAAGTTTTGCTGCGAATATCGTAAATTTAACAAAAGAAATGAAGGTTTTTTCCTTTAATTCTTCTGACTGTAATTGGTCATTGAAATAAAACTATTCATTCAATAAAAAATAGATCAAGCTCAAAGGCTCGCAAATACAAGCTACTTCAAGCAATTGCAACCCATAGAAAATTGTATATCAGCAGCTGGTAACAACAATCTTATATTAGATTTTTGCTCATCACTCAACATAATTCCTCTTAAATCAACAAATTTTAAGTGTTTTAAATTACTTATTTCAGTAGGAAAGGATTCGATTTCGTTGCTCCATAAATCTAATAACTCTAGGTTAACCAAATTTCCTATGGTGGTGGGAAGGAGCGCAATATTGTTTTGAAAAGCCAATATTTTTTTCAAATGAATTAAGTCTCCAATTTGAATAGGTAAAGTAGTTAAATTGTTGTTTGATACGCTTAGTTCACGCAATTTTTTTAGCTTTAAGATGTCTTCTGGAATTTCTTCTAGTTTATTTTTACTAACATCTAATATTTCAAGATTTTTAAATTGGAAAATTTCAGGAGCTAAGGTTTTAAGTTTTTTATGCTTAAGACTCAAGTACCTTACGCTATCTGGATTTAATAGGGCTTCTTCAATTGAAGTGTACATTTTTAAATCAGTTTCAGAAAGACCTTTCTGATAATTTTGAGCATGCAGGAACAAACAATTAGTCAACAAAAAAAACAATAAGAAACCTAAACTGCGTTTACTATAATTTTTCATTTATTGGAGATGTTTAATTGCGTTTTCTTTATCAATGGCAAGCTGTGCTTTTAATTCATTAATAGAGTTATATTTCTCTTCATTACGTAATTTCTTGTAAAAGTAAATAGTTATTTCTTTATGATAAATTTCATGATTGAAATCAAATATATTAACCTCTATAGTAACGGGCCCATTTTCTGCAACTGTAGGGTTTTTACCAATACTTAGCATTCCTTCATAAATGCGATGGCTGTATTTTACTTTAACTGCATACACTCCTATGGCTGGTATCAATTTGTATTGATCACTAATTACTATGTTTGCCGTTGGATAGCCTAGCGTTCTGCCCAGTTGCTTCCCTTTAACTACTTTGCCAGTGATGTTGTATTCATAACCTAAATAGTTATTTGCAGTTTGCAAATCACCCGATTCAAGCGCATGCCTAATTTTTGATGAGCTAATGGCAACATGATCTAAATCTTTTGCAGGAATTTCTTCAACTTCAAAACCATACAAGGAACCAAATTCTAATAAATGTGTAAAAGTGCCTTCTCTATTTCTGCCAAAGTGATGGTCGTATCCAATCACCAATCTTTTTGCTTTAAGTGTATTTGAGAGAATATTTCTAACAAATTCTAAAGAAGAAAGTCTCGAAAATTCTTTGGTAAAAGGGATTACAACAAGGTGATTGATTCCACTGGCTTCAAGTAATTTTTCTTTTTCGAGCGGAGTGTTCAACATTTTAATTTGATCATCATCAGGAAACAAAACCATTCTAGGATGTGGATAAAAAGTAAGCAAAACTGATTCTCCACCTATGCTTTTGGCAGTATTTATCAATCTTTCGATGATCGTTTTATGACCTAAATGCACACCATCAAATGTTCCCGTTGTAACGGCCGTGTTTGTAAGTTCAGAAATTGAAGCTAAATCGTAATGTATTTTCACTGCTTGCTTTTAATTTTACAAATTTAGTATTTTGTACTTGTGTTTCAATTTTGTTAAACTTTTTGTAGTTTAAACTTTAGGGTTTAATTAATTTATTAAACAGTTGGTGCAATTTTGAATAATCATAAAATAAAAAAATACTGATCATCAAAAAGGGCAATGCAGGCACTTTATATCTTACAGCTGCGCCTAACACTGGAGTGGTTAAACCTACCAAAGTATATAATGTAAATACAAAAAGCAAGGCAAAAACAATGATGCTTTGACTTTCAAATGTTGGTTTTTTAAATATGAAAAGTAGAGCGATTAATAAACAAACAAATAATATATTTTCGATGCAAGCCAAAAACGAAAAAATATTTTCAACATCAAAAATAAATGGCCTAAAAAACACATTGATAAAGGCTTCAGGAAATAGTTTAATAACACTGGTATAACTTGGCATTAAACGTTTAAGCGTAATTGCACTTCCTGTTGGTTGAAGCACTTTAAGAATGACATATTTATGTTGGTTGTTACTTGCAATTAAGGTATCGGCATTGCCTGGATTTTTCCAATGATGATAGATTACTCCTGGTTTAAGTTTTGCGGTATTACCCTCAATAATTTGGGTGTAATTTATAAGTGATGCTTGCTTTAATGTAAAAATGGTATCAAATGGCGAAATTGTATTAGATAAATAAACACCACCCATGGAAAGATTTATAAAATCATTTTGTTTTTTTGATAATTTCTGGAGTGGTAAATTATTCAAAAGTGAATTAAATACTAAACTTATTGAGATTACTAAAACACAAGTGATGGTTAAGCTCCAATATATTTTTTTTCTCTTTGAATAATTGTAAATACATAAAAAAAACAAGGAAGGAACTAAAGCCAAAGCCACATAAAATTTTGCAAAAAACATCCCAATAAAGGAAACTAGAATTAAAAAAAACCTTTTGTAAAATACTTTTTTTGTATTCAATAAATAAAAGATTAATATGCCAAAGAAAAACATTAATAATCCTTCTTTCATTATGCCCGAGGACCAAAACATCACAGATGGAATGCCAAAACAAGAAAATAGTAATAAAATTTCTTTCTTAATAAAATACTTTTCTAAACTTAAATATATGAATGTAAGGCCTATAAAAGAAAGGAAAACCATCATCACTAAATGCAAGTATATGTTTCCTCTGCTAAAGGGCATCATCATTAAATTAAAACGAATAATCATCCTTGAATCATTAATAACAGCAGCACTTTCTTCTTGATACCAAAAATTGAGTTGTTGTGTAATTATTTCATATTTGGCACTTACTTCTATTCCGCTTAATATACTCAGATAAGATAGCGGTTGCTCTTTAGTTAATTCAAATATTTTAACAGCATCATTGTAATATTTATGCATGTCGCTGCTTTGTATGTCATTATAGTAAACTGTATAAACCAAATAAAAACAAACCCCGAAAAATAGTTTTACTAAAAATAATAAAGAAAAAGTGGTTGAGGTGTATCTTTGGTTATTGAATATTTTCCATCGGAATATCCAATAAGCCAATACAAAGGCAAAAACTATGGCAATGATAATTTGCATGATTGAATTTAAGCGTAAATAAACAACAAATTGCTGTTTTTTCCATAATATTGTTCATAGGTATTAGAAATCATTTGTTTTTGTCTTTAAAAGTTGTAATTTTGTCTGTGAAAATTTGTTAATAAACTTTAAAATAAATCAATATGAAGTGGTTAAGTGCTAAATTAAATTATATAGTTGCTATTGCAATTATTTCTTCCTTATTTGCTTGTAACAGCGGTTCTAAATCTGATGCTGAAGATGTCGATGCTACTGCAATAGAAAGTAAAAACAAAGTTGCAAAAGTGTTTTATGCCGTCCCATCACCAAGTGAATTGTCGGCTATGATTAAAGCAACCGGTGCAAATTATAACAAAAACATGCTTAATGCGCCTGCAAACGAGCCTAAGTATGCGTCTATTATAAAGAAGGCCATGAATTTAGGAGTTTATGGTGCTGATTTAAGCTATACAAGTACTTTTGATCAAACTCAAGAATCTATGGTTTACATGGGGGTTTGTAAAAAATTAGCCGACGGTTTAGGTATTACAGGTGCTATTAATGAGAATACGGTGAAGCGTATGGAGAAAAATTTAAACAATAAAGATTCTTTATTAAAGATCATTTCTGATACTTATTTAGAAACCGACATCTACTTGAAAAATAATGACCGTGCCGGTGTTTCTGCATTGGTTGTTGCAGGTGGTTGGATTGAAGGTTTATTTATTTCTGTGAATATTGCTGCTCAAAATACAAGCAACAAAATGATTGTAAAACGTATTGCTGAACAAAAATTAATTTTAGAAAATCTAATTGGTCTTTTAGAATCAAACCAAGCTAATGATAATGCACCTGAAATGATGACAGAATTAAAAGCACTTAAAGGTATTTACGATAACGTTAAGTTAACAGATGTTCCTGCAGCTACAGAAGTTAAAACAGATAAAACAGCTCAAAAAACTGTGATTGGCTCAAGTGGTGAATTAAATTTAACGCCCGAGCAATTGGCAGAAATCACTAAAAAAGTTACAACAATTAGAACAATAATTATTAGTTAGTAATAAGATAAATCAAGATATGAAAACAACTTTTAAAATATTATTTTCAATTTTCCTTTTAGCCGGTTTATCTGGTATTTCAAAGGCACAATGCAATCAATTTGCTAAAAAAAATTGTATGCCCGAGTTAAATCCATTCACGCATAATGGACAGTTAAATATACAACAAATGGCGCCAGGTGAAGAGGCTGAATTAGACCTTACTTTTTATTCAGGCATGAGTTACCGGTTATTAATATGCACTCAAGATATATTAGGAAAAGCGCAGTTTCAAGTTTATGATAACAAAAACAAATTAGTTTTTGATAATAAAGATCATAATGATGCCAAGTTCTGGGAATTTGAAGTTGCAAGTACACAACAAATGAAAGTGGTTGTAATTATTCCTCCAGCAGCAAAATCAGCAAACGATATAAGCAAAGTTGGCTGTGCCGCTTTACTTGTTGGTTTTAAACAGTAAAAATAAATTATTAATACTTAAAGAGGTGTGCTGCCTAGTTCAACACACCTCTTTTTTATTTTATGGCTGCCAATCCTTCTAGCGCAGACGCATCGTTAGGACTCATTAATAAAACTTTATTAAAAAGCACTTTAGCTTCGTTGTTTTTGCCCAGTCGCAAATAAGTCCATGCTAAAATAATTGCATTGTTATAATCAAAGGGATACAGGTTCACTATTATCTCAAAGCGCTTAGCAGCAACATCGTATTGTTTTCGATTATATAATGCATAGCCTAAATAATAATTTGCTGTAGTATTTTGTGGGTCAATACTTAATATTGATTCATATTGTTTGATCACTTTATCCCAACTCTCAAGCACAGCCAAAGGTTTTATAAGTCCAAATTTAGCTTCAATAGCATAGGGCTTTAGTGTACATGCTTTTTCGTAATGCTTAATAGCATTGGTATAGTTTTTAGCTAAATAATACAACCATCCCAAACGAAGATTCATTTCATAGCTTTGCTCTTGAAACACATTGTTTATTTGGTTAATAGCCTCTGTGTAATTGTAGCTGCTCTCTGCAATATAGCTAGCAGAAAATGCTTTTTGTTGCGCTGCATCTGTTTGTGCATGTGCAACATCAAACATGTTAATTAATAATATTGCAATAATTATTTTTTTTAGAGTTTCCATGATAATCCTATTGAAAATGAGTTTAAGTTATAATTCCGATAGCCACCGGAAGAGTTTTGTAAATATAATTTTTTTTGCTCGTAATAGTAGTTAGCAGACAATTTAAACATGGGCGTTAAAGGTAAAATGATTGATGAACCAATCCTAAATTTGCCTGGATCAAGCGCATCATAAATGTAAAAACTTTCATTGTCAATGAGGTTTTTAATTTCACCTAATGTGGCATGAGTTTCTAACCATATTTTACGGTTAAGCTTAAAACCAAACATTTGCGAATAATTAAATTGAGATAAATTAGTTCTTTTCTGAAAACTGAATCGGCTATTGCCATAAAAACTTGTATTGCCAAATGGGAAATAAGTGCTTGAAAATGCAGCCTGAGCAATTAATGAATCAATCATTGTACCTGCATTAAATTCAATTTTAAAATCTGCAAATGGCTGGGTAATCTTTAAACCACAATTAAATATTGCGGTAGCATAATGCGAGTTGTCAAAATTTGTATTTATAAAGTGAAATGCATTTATAAATGAGAGTTTTGAATTTATAAAGATTTCAGATTTTACATAATATTGAAAGTCGGCCACTAAAAAATTACGCATCATCGGCGCATCAGGGGCGCCGCTGTTTCGTGGTGGTGGCCTTAAATTATTAGTTGCGAG
>CAMBZU010000050.1 GCA_945872355.1 Chitinophaga pinensis | reverse complement strand
CGATCCTTTCATAGCTGATGGAATAAAAAACAGGAGGCAACCAGTAATAATTGAGTTGTTATTTGATTCAATTGGTTCTTCCTTAATGAAAGAAACTGTTTTCACCTTAAGAATGAAAACACCATTGGAAAGATCAATGAAATGGAAGCACGCATTGAAGACAATTAACGACAATAATATTTTTGTTCCAGAAGGAATTAAACTTTGTTTAGATATTAAAACAGGAAGAGGAAACTATTGGGGCCTTTATTTGAGAACCGATCTACCCATTTTCACAGAGAGGAAAAAAGGCAACCCTATCAGCGTTGATGAAATAAGGGACTGTTTTAAAAATCTTGTTTTATTCTCCGATCAATTAGAAAAAAAAGCATTCCAAGAGCAAGACCTTTCGAAGGCTGACTTGAACCTATCAAAAACAATTTCAGAGTTAAATAAAAATGAGAATATCCTTAAGGGTGCAAAAGGTGTTGTTGAAAGAAAAAATTGGCGTATAAGCAATAATTATTCCCGCTTAAATTATGTAATCGACACTGCGATCGATTTAGAACGTTTAAATTTGGAAAAAAATCATAAAATAAATTATCTTCACCATAGTATTGGCAAAAAAGGGATTGAGATTAATGCTTACCTCTATGCAAATGACGCTACAGAAATCGAATATGATTTTCTGGAAAGAATAATGAATATGAACTTAGCCCAAGCAAAGTTTGAGCTCAATTTTAGGGAGGAGCAGCCATTTTTTTAGATGACCTAAACGAAAATGGCTCGTAACAAAACTATTCCCTCACTTTAATTCTGGTGCTTCCAACCTAATTTTCAACTCCTGACTCTCCAAATAAAGTTTGTATGCCAAAAACCCACCAACTAAAATAATTGCTCCCATAAGAAGAATGGTGTTATTTTTATTTTTTAGAGCTACCGCAGCCTGAACTGAGGGCAACTGAGAAAATGGCATCTTGCCAAAAAGTACTTCCATTACTGGATCCATGGTATAAGTGTTTTATGCGTTAATATGATATGGTTTTCATAGCCCCTTGCAATTGCATAAGGGCCGTATGTTAATACTTGAAGTTCAGTGTCAGGATATTGATGTTGTTTATCATAAGCCTCGTAAACAAATCCTTTCTCCTTTAAATAAGACGCTGGGAGTGTAACAGTTTGTCTATTACCTAAAGTGGCTGCCATTATGCTAATATTGCAAATCTGCTGTTTTATAACGCGGGTATCGATTAGTTTGAGTTCAACTTCCTTATATGAAATTGTTGCATCAAGCTCCTGTTCCAACTTCTCGTACTTTGCAATCCTTTTAAAGCGGTTTTTACAATAATCAATTTTGCCATTTTTTTCTTGACAAAATTCACGGTTCATATGGTTGGCTGTAAATTCTTTTTCACAATAAGGACAAGTGCGGATATATTCGCCTCTTGGGTCCGGATTTTCAAACTCCATCATAGCTCTCCGTTTCTATGCATTAAAGCCATTTCTGCCACTTTCTGGTTGCCAAGCTGCATCCATTGCTCAATCTCTTTCCTATTAAAGATTAAAGGCCGGCCCAAAGATACACCTGGTATTTCTCGTCTACAAACCTTACTATATAGCCTTTTAGGGCTATATCTGGTAATGCCCGCTGTTTCTTCAACACCCATGTTGTCCGATTTAGGTAAAGCATCTTCCTTAGCTAATCTTAGCTCTTTTGAAATGATTTCGCCCAAGGCCTTGTTTTGCTGCGTTAAAAACTCTGATGCAGTTAGAGTCCCAATTGGTTTATCTAAACTGTTGTTGTTGATTTTGTTTTTCATATTACTTTTTTTGCACGGGTAGTTGAATGTTAATGAAGCCCTAAAAATATTTCCGATTGTGAGTTTCAAAATTATCTATTAAGAGATCTAAAAGTTCTTGAGACCCATAATCCTCTGGGTAATTCATTCCTTACTATATCTTCTATTGAGAGAAGTATTTTATAGTAATTATCCATTTATTTAACCAATGCTATTTTTTGATTTTTTTTTGGCTAAGTACTGGTCAGATTTTGCTTCGAAATCCTTAATTTCTTCTTCTCTAGTCTTCTTTTTGCCTGAATTTATCCAGGCATTCAAATCAGTCTTTGAAAATCGAAGCATTTTACCTTGCTTTATAAAGGGGATTGCTTTTTTTGAAGTTTTAGAATAGACCGTGCTGGTTGTATAACCAAGAATTTTCGCTGCCTCCTTTACGGAACATAGGTCTGATTCTTGATTTTCAATGGGTCTAACTTGATTGTTAGTTTCGCTAAGAACACGTCTTAAACAGTTTTCAATTACTAATTCGAAGTCACGGTCGATTTCTGTTTGAAGTATTTTCATTTTTGACAAATTTTGGTCTGACAAAGGAAGCTAAAAATGATGCGCTGAGAAGATTGCGATTTTATATGTTTGCTTGAAATGCCAATAAAAATAGGTGTTCCAAAAGGAATTACGTTTTTATTGAAAATTACGATTCTTAGTAAATTTATTGTAATTCGTAATTTGACCATATTTGTTACATATTCTTATAACATCTATATTCTAAACTGTCCTTATAGCCTTTTATCCTACTTTCTTCAAAATTAGTTTTTAATTCAATTTCGTATCTTTCCTCAAAATAGCGTTTGATTTTCTTGCGATTTTTATCAAAATCCCTTTTAAAGAAAAAACCATTATCGTACAGCCACATAATAAATATTGCCAATGTCTTTTTATAACCTTTCCAAGTTAATTGTTCATTATCTCCTCTAATTAAATATTTATTATTTTCAATCAATTTAATTTCCATATCCTTAAAACGGGATTGCATGTCCTTTTCTATAGGATTAAATTCCTTGCTTGTTCTTTCAGGCAACTCTTTAAAGCTATGTTTTGGCTTGTGACTGTTGCTCCAATTATTAATGGCAAAAGCTATTTTTGGGTTTATGAAGTAATCGTATTGAACATTCAAGAACTCTAAGAGTGACTTCAATTTACTAAAGTCATTCTTAAAATTATTTATTAACTGGTAAGTTAAAAACTCACTAACCAACGATATGTCTGAATCGTATTGTTTTAATTTAAGTGCAAACCAGTATTTATAATCTTGATGGCCATGAATCACCACTATAGGGTGGCTATAATCGCAGAAGTAAGAATTATCACTAAAAAAGTACCCTAATTGAACTTTATCTTCCAATGTGCTCATTACAACTTTCTGATAGTTTTGAAATCTTTCTTCGAACTTATTTCTAAAGTTAGCATTATCTATAGCCTCATCATATTGTTCCTTCCCATAATCACGCGGTCCATAATCAGTTAGGAGGTATTGTAATTTATTAAGTAATTCCCTCATAAAACTTACGTCTTTTTTATCTGAAAAGAAGCGTCCACGCTCATACAACCAAATATCAGCTGTATTAATTTCGTAGTTATTTAAATTTGAGTTCATTTATCTTTAAATTAGGTCTGTATTTGCTTCATCAAGTACTGTATTTTCAAAGCCCTTGAGATATATTCTGGTTGTTTTTTCATCTTGGTGGCCTAAACTCTCGCCAATAATGGAAACAGGAGTTCCTTTCATTTTTTGAGTAGTCGCCCACGAATGCCTAGCCACGTAGTGCGTAAGACTTTTAGGGTTGTCAATACCTACTTTGGCAGCAATTAATTTTAACTCTTTGTTAGTTCGTTTAGATATCTTTTTTATTCTATCATTCTTGCTTTGAAGAGATTGATGTACTTCGTCATTAAGAATTGGAAATATATAATCATTATGAGTTCTATTGGGTTTTAAATACATATCTAGGATTGCCCTTGATTCAGGTTGTATCTTTATATCATAATTTGCACCTGTCTTGGCTCGTTGGTAGTACAATCTATCACCCGTTATATTAGACCATCGCAATAAAGCCATATCCTTAAAGTTTATTCCAATATTAAAATAACTAAATAAAAAAAAATTACGAGTATGATAAAAGCTAGTGTTTAGTTCAGGAATAAAATCATAAATTTTCCGTATATCCTCTCTAGGGATAGCTCTTTTCCTAGTTTCGGTATTGAGTTTTGATATTTTATAAGTGCTAAATGGATAATTGCTTTTATCGGCAAGCCCTTCAACAATTGCTTTGTTGAGCAATGCTCGTATAGCTCGCATGTATACACTTATTGAGTTTTCCTTCACTCCACGTTGCAAAAAATCTTCTTCGTATCTGTTTAAAAATGAATGAGTGATATCTGAAAATAGCAAATCCTTATTGTTTCTATATTTTTTCAGACTTCTTAATAAATCTTTTAATCCAGCAGCCGAGCCAATTTTGTTGGTTTTTTCTAAACGTTGAATGGACTCTGCGCAATAAGTAAATACTGTTGATGAATTTAATGAGGCGTAAAATTTCGATTCAATACTTTCAAGTGAATATGATATTTTATCTGTTTCAAACTTTAATATTATTGAAACAATTTCATTATATTTTGTTTGAATATAATGATTTAATTGATCATACTTTTCTTTGCTCTTTAACACTTGCTTTTCCTTTTCGTTCCATTGTTTTATGGAGCATGAATGTCCTAAATTGATGTATTTGATTTTTCTATCCTTGATTAGGCGAATCATTATAGGATGTTCTCCATTGCTAAGTGTTTTTGATTTGTACAAAATTATTTTCCTTGAAGTCATGGTTTAAACATAGTTTAAACAAATGTAGTAAAAATAATAAAGTAAATAGAAATAAATTTAACTTTGAAAAACCTATTATATATGGCTTACATTGATTTATCTAGGTAAATAGAAAGAAATGAAATAAACAATATAGGGTTGTGTAACTTCCTTCTAAGCAGTAGGTCATTGGTTCGAATCCAATCGGAATCACATAGTGATGATAAGCCTTTCAAGAGATTGAGAGGCTTTTTTGTTTTACACATGTTGTCAATTTTTTTTTCTTGAATCAATTGGAATAATTGCTTTAATCGAAAGGCATATAAGATTACTTTATTAAGCAATAATAGAATTGTTTTTCAATTGACACTATTAATCGATTAGCTGTATTCAATAATAATGTCTAAATTTGGCTAAACCGTAAAACATAAAGTGCAAAACATGCCTAAAATTTGGATGAATTATTCCAATATTTTAGCAATTGCAATTTTGTATGCGGTCAGCATAAACAGCATCACAGTATAAAACAAACAATATGTCAACACAAATTTTTAAAATCTTTACTCTCGGACTATTCATTTTTACGAGTTTCAATGCGCAAGCAAAAGATAGTGTGAACAGACACAAACCAACCGAACTTTCAATTAACGAAGCTATTGACAAAGGAATGATAGCACTTGAAATTACTGGTGCTTACGACCCGACATTTTATTATGAAGTAGTAAACAAAGATGGTGTTCATTTTGGAAAGTGTATGGCAATCATACTTAAAAGCAAAATAGACAGTCTTGTTATTTTACGTTTGGACTGCGGCACTCAACTTATTCCGGTTGACAGTAGCGTTCAAACAATGATAGTAACTCAAAAAGCACTTTTTCCTCTCTATCCAAATCAAGCTTATGCCACAAGATTTTACGCAATGTGTGGACAATTCCACGATGCAGCTCCAATAATTGAAACAACATTTAGCATTGGTGAACTTGCCGACACCGGACTTGTAAAGCTTGCGAATTACCTTGGCGATAACTTCATTCAAAATATGCCGGGACAGCACGCAATGTGGGCATTTACAGATCAAGCTGATTTTAAAGAATTAAAAAAATATGGAGCAGATAGTTTATCGATTGCAAAAACCAAAGAAATTTTAATTAATTTAAATTTAGAAACAAAACTGACACCTAAACTCTTAATTGCTCATACACAAGAGACAAATGAAATCAGTTTAAATCGTTATTACGTTATTGCAGGAGCAGGACTTATTTTAATATTGGCAGCATCAACAATAATTTTAATTTTTAGACGAAATAAAAAAGAGGATACAAACGCATAAACAAAATGCCGAACTGCTAACAGCATGTTTGTGTTAATGCCGGTTCAATGTAATATTGGGAAGTTTTGAAGCGAATGTAAACGCGAAGTTGCACTTCACCTGAGCGTCTATAAACGCGAAGTTGCACTTCATGTTTTTTAATTGTTAGAGCTCGGCTCGGCATTATGAAGTGGAAGTTAAAAGTTAATACCGGGTCAATTTAAATGAAACTACAATATTAATTTTGAGGTAATAAATTCAACATCCCATTTCAAAAATAGCTTTCAAAAAATTCCACGCAAGTACAACTTGCTAAATTAAAATAAACCGAAGCACAGTTCGATTTTACCGTGGTGCTAAAAATTTTGATGGGCAATTGGCTTTAATGGAAATTGATGAGCTTTAGTGGAAAATATAAAAACAGCATAGTTGCAAACTACGCTGAGAGAGGTTTATAAAAGAAATAAGTACTTTCAAATTATGGCAAAACCAGCGTCTATTGCTTACACGCTGCTATCTCATGCGCTCTTATCAAATTCTTACTTCCACAAAATACATATCAATTTCACCTTTTCCTTTTGCGGTTATTTTTCCACGATGTATGCAATTGAATTTGTCTTTCACCAATTCATAGGTTGTGCCGCTTACGTTTACCTTACCCGCTTCACCTGATGATTCCATGCGGCTTGCCGTGTTCACGGTATCACCCCAAATATCGTAAGCAAATTTTTTGATGCCAACAATTCCTGCAATTACAGGCCCTGAGTGAACACCAATTCTTATTTCAAAAAATAATTGACCAGATGCTTCTTTTATTGCTTTGTGTTCATGCATGAATTCTTGAATTTCCAGGGCTGCCAAAACCACATCATTGGCATGTGTTGTATTTGAGGTAGGCAAACCGCCTGCTGCCATATACGCATCACCAATTGTTTTTATTTTTTCTACACCATGCTTTTGCATGATATGGTCGAAGGCAGAAAAACATTCGTTGATTTCTCCTACCAGTTCTTTTGGAGAGAGTTTTTCTGAAAGTTGAGTGAAGCCTTTAAAGTCGGTGAACATGACAGTTACTCCTTCAAATTGCTTTGCATCGGCACTTCCTTTTGCTTTCAGTTCTTCAGCTACTTCAGAAGGAAGAATATTTAATAGAAGTTCATCACTTTCCTTTTTACCTATCGTAATCTTATTTCGTTGGAGGAGGAACACAATTGAGAAAATCAGCAGCACAATCAATCCTACAGTTAAAAAATTTTGGGTAATGGCGGCAACCTTTCTCTCGTTTTCAAGATTTGCAATAGTTCCTTCGGCTGCTGCAATTTTCTGTTCTGTTTCAAAACTTATTTTACGGTTGCTACGCTCATCTGCTTCCAATTGCTCGCGCAAAGTATTGCACCTGGCAAAAGTTTCAGCTGCATTTTTAACATCACCTAATTTCAAATACACTTCAACCAAAAGGCTGTATTCATTTATTAATTCTTGTCTTAAATTCCCCAATCTAGAAATTTCAGTTATAAGTAAATCTGCAGCATCCTTATAACGATTTTGTTTAATTCTGCATAGCGCGCGATAATAATTGGGAACTAATTTGCCATCTGTAGAGTTCGCTGGCATATTATTTTCCTCTATTAAATTATTACATTGATTTAAATAAAACTCTGATGAATCAAGTTGATTCGTATGCATGTAATAAATTCCTTTTACTAAATAGCAATTAGCAACTTGTTGTTTTGAACTCTTTACTTCGGCAATGGCAATATTTAAGTAGTAAATAACACTATCGAGTTCGTTCAACATTATTTTTGCATAGGCAATATTTTTATGAATGTAAGGTCTATGCGTATTTAAAATTTTATTCTTTACCCCAAACTTAAGAGTGGCACGTGAGTATAAAATCGCGCTATGATAATCCCCTAAATCATTATATATTTTCCCTACAACTGCCGTATTATTTACCCATGCACTGCGACCTGATGAATATAATTCATAGGCATTGCCATCAACGGTGTCATTTTCGTTTAAATAGAGTATTGATTTTTTATAGTAATAAATAGATAGGTCATTTAATCCTTTTGTTGCATAGAATCCTCCATGCACATAATAGCATATGGAGATAGCTACCGAATCATTTTTTTGTAAGTACAATTTAAGTTGTGTCGTGTAGTAATCAAAACCATCTTCCAATTTATCCGAAAGACGAAAGGGAATTCTCATGTTTGTGAGCAGGCTCAGGAAGAGAGTTCTTTCATCAGCATTTTGAGTAGCTTGGTATCGGCTAATTATTTCCTTGCCCAAATCAATTGCTTTATGATATCGTTGCGCATTTAAAATAGCATTAAAAAGTGCTAATTCTATGCTGGTGTAAAAACGTGATTTTTCAATGCCTATAAATTCTTTTGCTTTATTTTGAATTCGCTTTATTGAGTTATCATTAAGAACGATATTATTGATACTTATCAATCCCTTTTGAAAAGCTAATGTGTCTATTCCATTTGGCGTTTTTGCTTTATCGAAATAAAATATTGTTGAATCAACATTCACGGTATGGTTGTGAGTGCTAATGAGTGTTGGTTGCACCCCTTTTACGGTTGTAGTTAAAAGTGCAAGGATTAAGATTAGAAAAATGTTTTTCATAAATTGGTTTTATACTTATTCAACGCAAAACTACCAAGTGAAAAAAGTGTTGCTATTAAAAGAGAAAAAAGCTTTTTCATACGCTGTTTGTTATTTGCAGTTAGCTTAAAGTTCAGATTTCGCCCAAGCATAACCCATAACGAATTGCATGCTAGCGAAGGGCGCGGCACCGGAGCAAAAAACCGCAAACCTATTACAAACTTAAAAGAAAAAACTGAACTTTCAAATTAAAGCAAAACCAGCGTCTATTGCTTAAACGCTTTCTCGGCACAATGCTTCTAACAAATCCAATCATAATAATACCGATGTAAAATAAGTAATGGCCCAAATTTGTTTCACGGCATTTGTTCCAAATTTTTTTCCGATGGGCATTTACCAATGTAAGATTTTAAATAATGGGCATAATTTATAAATCACATTGGTATAACATAGTGTTGGTAATCCTTGGCAACATCGAAAGCCTTATTGGTTCTTGGTCATCAAGCAATTGCTTAAAAACTTTCTTTTTTTAAAATAAGTGCTTCCAGCTTTTTATTGTGTGTGTGCCAGCTATAATTTTGTTCAACAAAAGCTCTTCCATGAGCAGCCAAAGCCTCCATTTGTTTTGGATTATCTAGTAAATTTATAATCAAATTGGCGATGGCTTCCGCATTTTCTCCCACTAAAATTTCTTCCCCATTTTTCGCGCCAAGCGGAGCATTTGCTAGGGGAGAGGTTATACAAGGTATTTTCATGGCCATCGCCTCTAATAATTTATTTTGCAACCCAGTACCTATTTGCATGGGCGCCAAAAATAGCTTGCTTCTTGCATAGCTTTCTCTTATATCAGCTACCCAACCTCCAACAACAACCTTATCATTATGCAAGGCCATTACTTCTTTTGAGGGTGAGGTTCCCGAAATTAAAAGATTTGTAGATGGACGCTGCTTCCAAACCAAAGGTAACACCTCTAGCGCTAAAAACTGTGCACAATTAATATTGGGTGGGTAACTCATATTGCCAGTAAAAACAAGATCAAAATCCTTTGCTTTTTCAATTGGACTATAAAAGTGAAGATCTACGCCGTTAGGAATAACAGCTATTTTATTATTATCTTCATGAATGATGTAATTTTTATCTTGTTCTGATATTATTGTATGATGCTCAAAATAATGAAAAACTATATGTTCGTATTTTCTTAATCTCTCATATTCCGACCTAAAAAAAGGCTTCAAATAAAATGGTGCATTTTTAATTCTGCGCTCCATTCCTTTTGCAAATGCATCCTGATAGTCAATTGTTTTAGCAACTTTGTCAATATGTTTGGTGTAGGCTGCTGTTCTAATCAACTGGCAGAATATTGCATCAGGGTTTATTTTTTGATAAAAGGCATTGAATTTATGTTGTGCCGATTGATGATGGAAATAATATACTTGAAATGGTTTGCTGCCAAAAAGACCAAAAAGTAAGTTCAATGCAATGCCCAATTTACTTAGCTGTGCAATACAAATTTCTTTACAATATTCATTTAAAACTTCAATCGCTTTAGGATGAATTTTTGAATCATTAACTGCAAATAAATACACATCATTATTAATCGATAAACTTTTTATTTGATGAAATGCGCGCAACTTATCTCCTTTATCTAAAGGATATGGAACACGCGATAATACCACCAATATTTTTGTTCTTTCTGCCAAAGGCTATTTTAATTAATTGTCACAACTACTTTTACTATTGTGTGATTGATGTTACAAATAAAGCAATAATTTTAGGGATGTTTTTATTTATAGGTTTAATTTGAGTGAATAGCATGTAAAAACAGCTCAAGTTCTGTTGCTTTGGATGCACTATTAAAATGCTGCTCAATAAGCAATCTGGCATTTTCTCCAATGGTTTTATGCTTAGGTAAATGATTAAAAATATCATTAATTAAATGAATAAAATCTTTAGATGAGTTTGCCAATAAAACATCTTTTTTAGCTGTTACGGGAATGCCAGTTGAAGCTTGCGGATTACAAACAACAATTTTTCCCATTGCCATTGCTTCTATTATTTTTATTTTTAAACCACCCCCAGAAAATATAGGTGCAATCATTACTGGTGCTATTTCCATAAACTTTTTTGCATCAATAACTTCACCCATGTTAATGATGTTTTTATCCTCCATGTTTTTTAGGAACTCAGGCATTGCCTTTCCAGCAATATAAAACATGGCATCTCGATGATGTTTCAATACCTCGGGCCAAACCTTGTCTATAAACCAATTTACGCCTTCCAAATTTGGATACCAATCCATTGCACCAATAAAAAACAATGATTTATTTTGATAGTTTTTCTCGCACTTATAGCTCGAAACATCAACTGTAAAAGGAAGCGTCATTAATTTTATTGAACCAAAATGTGTATTAAAAAATTGTGCATCTTTAGCTGTAATTGCCAAAATTCCATCACATTTTTTAATGGCATTCATTTCTTCTGTTTGAAGTCTTTTACTTTGAACTTTTAAATACGTTTTCTTGATAAAGGACTTTGTTTTTGCAGCAATTTCTTGCCATATAACATATTCAACGTTGTGCGCTCTATAAATAATTTTAGCGCTTGTATTTAATTTTAAAACATCAATATAGCCGCATGTAAATAAACTATCTAATAAAATGATATCTGGCTTATAATCATGTAAAATTTGTTTTAGTTTTTTCTCAAATTCTTGATTTTTAAATCTAGATAAATGAAAAGACTTGGAGCTAAAAAACAAATTTATGATTGCAGGAAATCGACTCACTTTTGTATCAATAAAAGTACTTTCTGGTTTAAACTTATTTGTGAAATCTTTTGGAAAACCATCTTTTGGGGCAGGATGTTTATGCGTTTCCATGGCTAAAATTTTTACGTCAAAACCTTGTGCATACATCATCTCTGCCAAGTTAATCATGGCTAGGCAACCTCCATCTTTTGCTGGGTAAGGTACTTTACTACAAAGTTGCAGAATGCGCATCCGATTTCTTAGTAAAAAGTTTTTTAATTGGCATCAAATAAGCATCAGCATCAAACAAAGCTGAATCTCTTGTTGCTTTGTAAGTTAAAAATATACCTATAGGCAGTAAAACAAAAGTTGCCAACCAAGCGCCCTGCCAGGCTTCCCATACACCTTCTTTTGCCGATTTTTCACCAGTAATACTAAGTACGTGGAAGATTAAAAAGAAACCAACCGAGACCACTGCAGGCATTCCTATTCCTCCTTTTCTAATAATAGCGCCAAGCGGCGCGCCAATAAAAAATAGTACAAGGCACGCAAATGAAAGTGTGAATTTTTTATGCCACTCAATTTTATACCTGCTTTCTGTCTCTACTGCATTCTTAGCCGAAATCAAATTTACATTAACGTAACTTTGATTTGTGCGGGCCAAACTTAGTGCATTTTCAAATATGCGATTTTTCTCGCTGAGGTTGTAAACATCAATCCAATTTTTTTTATCAAGCAGGGCTTGGGTTAATGAATCTTTGTGAACACTGATTTTTGTTGAATCAGAATATAAATTATAGTTTTTAATTACCTGCATATTTATTGCAGCATACCTTTCTTTATTTTCTTTTTTTAGGGTATCTATTTCATGGCTCAATTGCGATATGTTCATCATTTGATAGTTGTCTTTAAACAACGACTCATCGGTACGGATCATTTTAAAATCACGCATATCCATTACAATTGTTTCTTCCTTAAAATTAGTCCTGGTTAAAGGTTTAAATCCTTTGTTGTTTTGTGATACAATTTCTTCATAACTATGCCCGTCTTTTAGTGTGATTAATAGAAAGTTTTCATCAGCACTCATTTTCATAATACCTTGCTTTGCAATTACTACCTTGTTGTTGCCCTGCCTTTGCGAGTGGTCATATATCAATATGTTGTACAATATATTATTCTTGGCATCTTTTTTAGCCACCTTGATTGTAAAATCTTGAATTCCTTTGTAAAAAACGCCTTCTTTAACATCTAATGAGGGTTTCTGATGCGTAATATCATATAGCAAAGTGCCCATTTTAAGGTTTGCCATGGGTAAAATATAATTAGCAAAAAGAAATGCACCAATGGCCATTAAAAATGTAGTTATTGTTAATGGTTTCATCACTTTTTGTAATGACATTCCTGCAGATTTTAACGCTGTCAATTCATAGCTTTCTGCTAAATTTCCGAAGGTCATTATTGATGCTAATAAAATGGCCAGTGGCAATGCCATTGGTACAAGCGTTACTGCTACATAAAACATCAATTCTAGGATCAAAAACCAGTCTAATCCTTTACCAACAAAATCATCAATATACTTCCATACAAATTGCATAAGAAGTATAAACATTACAACAGCAAAGGTCATTATAAATGGCCCCAAATATGATTTTAATATTAATTGATTAATCTTTCTCAATGCTCATATTTTTATTGGCCCAATCTATTCCTTTTTTTAATAAACTTAATGTTTGTGCTTCCTTTCCATTTGCATTCGGTAAAAAGTTATAATGCCACTCAGCTCTTGGCGGTAAACTCATTAAAATAGATTCTGTTCTGCCATTTGTTTCTAACCCAAACTTAGTGCCCTTATCATAAACTAAATTGAACTCTGCATATCTACCACGTCTTATATATTGCCATTGTTTTTCATTTTCTCCAAATGCTAGCTCGTTATTTTTTTTCATAAAATGTACATAGGTGGGAGCAAATGTATTTCCAATCGTTTTAATAAAGTTAAATAAATTTAGTTTGTCATTTTCTGTTTCACCTGTTAAGTGATCAAAAAATATACCGCCAATGCCTCTGGTTTCATCTCTGTGTGGAATATAGAAATAATCATCGGCCCATTTTTTAAATTCCGCATAGTAATTTTCATTGTGAGATAAACATGCTTTTTCTAATGTTTGATGAAAAAATTGTGCATCCTTTTCATCAACATAATGGGGGGATAAATCAATACCGCCACCAAACCAATAAACATGATTGCCTGCTTCAAAATAGCGCACATTCATATGGATTATTGGTACCATAGGATTATTGGGGTGCAAAACTATAGAAACGCCCGTAGCATAAAACTGACTTCCAATCAATGTTGGATTTGATTTAATTAAAAATTCAGGTGTTGGGCCATATACTGCAGAGAAATTTACGCCCCCTTTTTCTATAATATTTCCATCTTGAATAATACTACTTTTTCCACCACCGCCTTCTTCTCGCTGCCAATTGTCATAAACAAATTTACCTTTCCCATCTGCCAATTCTAATTGTTTGATGATATCTGATTGTAAACTTTGAAACCATAATGAAATACTCTCTTTGTCAAGCATAATTTGTTTGAAATTCAATTATTGTTTTTTTAGTTCAAAATCTTCATACTTCAAAATAAAAATACTTTGATTTTCAAATCCACTATCTACGCCTGTTTTCTTAAAATTGAAGGAAGTACTTAAACAACTTTTTTTAGTTGATTCCATTTTTTCAAGGGCATTACTTCCAAAATTAGCAAGCAATGGAATAAAATACATGGCGGCATCATAACCAGAAAATGCATATTTACCGGGTTCTGTTTGATATTTCTCCCTGTATACTTTTATAAAATAATTTGTAATACTGTCGCTATAATTAATATGTGAATTGGCTGTAATTTGAAGATTCATTTTTTGAATCATATTGATATCTAAATTGTCATAATTAATCCACGAATCCATGCCAGTAACTGCAATTTTATAATCATCATCTAAACCTTTGAGTTTGTTAAATAAGTCTGTCACAAAAGCTTGATCGCTGCTGGCCACCACAATCATATTGTTTTTTGTTTTTGACAATGCATTTGTAAATCCTTTTAATCCTACTGTCTTATAAATAATTTCTTTTATTGAATCTGATTTGCTTTGCGATTTAAATGTACGCTTAATAATATCAACGATTTGTTTTTCTTTAATTAAGGCATTGTGCACCAAAACAAAGTTTGTATTTTTATTTTTTGCAATTAATTGTAAACTTAAATTCTCTATCCCAGTAGGTAATGAAGGCGTTATCTTTAAAACATTTTCGTTGCCAAGTAACACTTTGTTTGGCGAAGAATATGGCAATACCAATAAGGCATTGGTGTTTTTAACAGCCTGGGCAGCAGATGATGCCGCATTGCTGTGGAAAGGACCCACCCAAAGATCTGCTTTATTAAATTGCTTTTTTGCGAAAAAACTCACCGAAGCTGCCGAGTCAGCTGGTGTATCATATACATTTAAGGTTACTTTTATTCCTAACTTTATTAATGAGTCGCAAGCAATTTGAAAACCATTTAAAAATTCAACACCAGGAATCGACTTCGAAAACAATTCATCACTTTCTGCCAAAGTTTCTTTGTGGATGATACTATCATTTTGTGCTAAGTAAAATGGTAGAAATAAATTTACTGCAATGCCATTCGCAGGGTCAACTATAGCCTGTTTGGTTAATTTTGGGTCCTTTATAATTGGCACCACAGGTGGCTCAATTGTTTTAATTTCTTTTTGAGGAATTTTAATAGTCATTCCTTCCTTTAGGCCTTCAGCTATTTCTGGATTAACACGCTGAATGTTTTCTGAACTAACATCATATATTTTTGAAATGGCATACAAGGTTTGTTTTTTCTCCACCTTGTGTAGGATAAACTTACCAGAATTATCAATTACAATGTTTTTAGAATTATTGTCACTTAAAACTGGTATTCTTAATTCCATGCCAGCCTTCAGGCCATTTTTCAAACTATCATTTGAGGCTTCAATAGCTGAAATAACTACAGTGTATGCTTTGCTAATGGCATACAAAGTTTCTTTAGGCGCTACCTTGTGTATGTAATAGCTTTTGCCATCTATATTTATTTTGATGTTACTTTTTGTAATAGCTACAGCATTGTTTTCTTGGGCCACTGTATAATTACAAATGCTCGCTAAAAGCATCACAAGTATGACGAGTTTTTTGTATAAATAATTCATTTTAAAACGATTGGTTTTATCCATCATACTTCAATTATTACTCCAATTATTATTCCCACTCAATAGTAGCTGGTGGTTTTGAGCTAATATCGTAAACCACTCTATTTATCCCCTTTACTTTATTGATAATTTCATTTGATACCTTGGCTAAAAATTCGTAAGGTAAATGGCACCAATCTGCCGTCATCCCATCGGTTGAACTAACGGCTCTGAGTGCTACTGCATTTTCATAGGTGCGTTCATCGCCCATTACACCAACACTTTGAATTGGTAAGAAAATAACACCAGCTTGCCACACGGTTTTATAAAGGTCATGCTTTTTTAATAACGAAATAAAGATATGATCTGCTTCTTGCAATAAATGTACTTTTTCAGGGGTAATAGCTCCTAATATTCTTATGGCCAATCCAGGTCCTGGAAAAGGGTGTCTTCCTAATAACTCAGGATGCATTTGCAAAGCAGCTCCTGTTCTTCTTACTTCATCTTTAAATAAATTGCGCAAAGGTTCTACAATTTGCAGTTTCATATAATCTGGTAAACCTCCTACATTATGATGCGATTTTATTGTTGCTGATGGTCCTTTTACCGAAACTGATTCTATGACATCTGGATAAATAGTTCCTTGTGCTAACCATTTTACATCATTAATTAAATGCGCTTCTTCATCAAACACTTCTATAAAAGTTTTCCCAATGGCTTTTCTTTTTAATTCAGGGTCAGACACATTTTTTAAGGAAGAATAAAACTTATCTGATGCGCTTACGCCCTTCACATTCAATCCTAAATGTTGGTATGAATCTAATACTTGTTCAAACTCACCCTTTCTTAACAAGCCGTTGTCTACAAAAATACAATGAAGGTTTTTCCCAATGGCCCTGTGCAAAAGCATAGCAGCAACAGAACTGTCAACGCCGCCCGATAAACCTAAAACTACTTTATCATCACCTAACTTGTTTTTTAATTCAGCTACAGTGCTTTCTATAAAGGATGCTGATGTCCAATCTTGTTGGCAGGCACAAATGTCTTTTAAAAAGTTTTGAATTAACGCTGTTCCTTGCTCAGAATGATAGACCTCTGGATGAAATTGAATTCCAAAGGTAAGTTCATCTTTAAAACAAAAGGCAGCATTCTTAACATCGGCTGTTTCTGCAATTCTTTCAGCATTGATAGGAAGTTCTACAATAGTATCTCCATGACTCATCCAAACTTGGCTATCAATTTCAATACCTTTAAACAATAAATTTTGTTGATGAACTGTTGTTAGTTTAGCCCTTCCGTACTCGCGTGTTGCGCTCGGTTGAACGCTCCCGCCAAAGCTTTGCGCCATCAATTGAGCACCATAGCAAATACCTAATACAGGTACTTTGTTTCTAAAAATTGAAAAATCAATCATTGGGGCAGCTGAGTCACGCACACTAAACGGACTTCCAGAAAGTATCACTCCTTTTAGGTTCGCAATTTTATCGTTGTACTTGTAATATGGTAAAATTTCACAGTATACATTAAGTTCACGAACCCTCCGAGCAATTAATTGGGTGTATTGGCTACCAAAATCTAAAATTAATATGGTTTCAGTCATGCTGCAAATGTAATGAATTTAAATAATGACCAATGCTTATATGCGCTATTTCCATCAACGAACTATTAAACGTTACATTGTTGAAAGTTTCCCTGCAGCATCTTATGCTTAAGTTGTTTTAATCGCATTTTTGTATTTTAAAATTGTTTTTTTGAAAATTAAAAATTTAAATACTGTAGTTGTTATTTTATTGATGCTGTCATTCTCATCATGCAACCTTTTTCGCTATGGCATCCAAGAAAGGAAAAAAGCAAAGGAAGCACACATCAATAATGAAACTGAAGTCGCAACAAATAAAGAACGCCTAAAAAAAAGAGATATAATTCTTAAAGCAGCGCAACAGTTCGATGGAACTCCTTATCAACTGGGAGGTGAATCAAAGCGCGGCATAGATTGTTCAGCCTTGGTCATGTTAAGCTACAAAAATGCAGGTATCACCTTACCAAGAACCAGTATGGAGCAGAGCAAAATTGGCAAACCTATCAATTTAACAGAAGCGCAACCTGGCGATTTAATTTTCTTTAAGTTTAAAAAATCAAAAAGTAATAATCCGGTAAATCATGTTGGAATAGTCTCGAAAGTGCAAAACAATGGTACTATTTACTTCTACCATGCCAGCACCTCTCTTGGTGTAACTGAAAGCAGTTTAGCTGAAACCTATTACAAAGAAGTTTTTGTAAAATTAATGAGAGTGTATTGATTTATAGTAAGATATGTTTTTATACTGAAGGCCTTTTTTAAAAATTAGCATTTAATTAACGGAAAAAAGAAACAAACCTTGGTCTAAGTGTTTTATTAACACTTATAATTATTTATTTGTCAATAAAATAGAGGTATAGCAAAGGTTTACAATCAGTATTACTAATTTTTATTCGTTAAAAATTAACTAAATGTGAGCCCAAAACTATAAAATCACTAAATTTGTGCACATTTTTAAAAAAAAGTATCTAACCAAAATAAAAAATAATGAACGAATTTGGGATTAAGTCTAAAACTGCCTCAGTAGCAAGTTTAGGATTATCAAATGTTTCGGCCGCTTATTGGAATTTAAATCCTGCCGAATTAGTAGAAGAAACGATTGTCAGAGGAGAAGGATTTCTTACTGATACTGGAGCTTTGGCCATCGACACTGGTGAGTTTACAGGCCGCTCACCTAAAGATAAATTTGTAGTTGTTGACGATGTAACAAAAGACACTATATGGTGGGGAGATGTTAATTTTCGTTTTGATGCTGCCAATTGGGATATTCTTTATAACCGAGTTGCTGCTTATTTAGGTGGCAAAGAAGTTTATGTGCGTGATAATTATGCTTGCGCAGATCCTGCTTATAGGTTGAATGTGCGCACTGTTACAGAGTATCCTTGGAGTAATTTGTTTGCTAATAATTTGTTTCTTCGTCCTACAATTGAAGAAATAATGGATTTTACACCAGATTGGACAATTGTTAATGCTCCTGGATTCAAAGCTGATCCAACCATTGATGGTACACGTCAACATAATTTTACCATCATGAATTTTACCAAAAAAATTATTTTAATTGGTGGTTCAGGATATACAGGTGAAATCAAGAAAAGTATTTTTACATTGTTGAATTACATTTTGCCACATGAAAAAGGCGTATTAAGCATGCATTGCTCTGCTAATATTGGTAAGGGTGGTGATACTGCTATATTTTTTGGTTTAAGTGGTACTGGTAAAACTACCTTGTCTGCTGATCCAGAAAGAGGTTTAATAGGAGATGATGAGCATGGTTGGAGTGATACTTCAGTATTTAACTTTGAAGGCGGATGCTATGCTAAATGTGTTGATTTAACCAAAGAGAAGGAGCCTCAAATATTTGATGCTGTAAAATTCGGCGCCTTGTTAGAAAATATTGAGTGCTTCGAAAACTCAGCAACTGTTGATTATACGAATGTTAGCAAAACAGAAAATACAAGAGTTTCTTATCCAATTAATCATATTAGCAATGCAGTAGAGCCTTCAGTTGGAGGTGTGCCTAAAAATATTTTCTTTTTAACTTGTGACGCATTTGGTGTTTTGCCTCCAATTTCTAAATTAACTACAGGTCAAGCCATGTACCATTTTATTAGTGGTTATACTGCTAAGGTTGCTGGTACCGAAATGGGAATTACTGAACCAACAACTACTTTTTCAGCTTGTTTTGGTAAAGCTTTCTTGCCTTTACATCCTACCAAGTATGCCGAATTATTAGGTAAAAAACTAGACAATAACAAAGTTAATGTTTGGCTAGTAAATACAGGTTGGAGCGGTGGTGCATTTGGTACAGGAAGTAGAATGAAATTAAGTTACACGCGTGCATTAATTACTGCTGCCCTTAACGGTGAATTAGATAAAGTAGCTTTTGATACATTGCCAGTTTTTGGATTACAATTTCCAACAACTTGTCCTAATGTGCCAACCGAGATTTTAAACCCTCGTGCTACCTGGGCCGATAAAGATGCTTATGATGCTAAAGCCAATGATTTAGGTGCAAAGTTCATTAAAAACTTTGAACAATATATTAGCGCTGCAAATGATGCTATTAAAGCTGCAGCGCCAAAAGCAAGCGTTAACGCTTAGTTTTTTTTATGTTTTAAAAAGGCTCATTACTAAACAGTAATGAGCCTTTTTAATTTTCAAAACTTTTTATTTAATTCTAGAATCTGCATCAATTAATCGATTGCTCCTATTGTCGTGAACAGCATAGCTGAATCCTTTTTGCAGGCAATAAGAACCATGTGCTCCGGCCTTGTTAATGGCAATGAAACCAACTTGAATTTCAGCAGCTCTTTTTTGTTGCTTTTTAAAAACCCTTTCAACTGCCTCCTTACATGCCTCCTCAGGTGTTCTGCCTTGCCGCATTAATTCAACCACTAAATGACAACCAGCTATTCTTATAACTTCCTCACCATGTCCGGTAGCAGTGGCTGCACCAATTTCATTATCTACAAATAAACCTGCGCCAATAATGGGTGAGTCGCCAACTCGGCCATGCATTTTAAACGCCATGCCACTGGTAGTGCAAGCGCCAGATAAATTGCCTCGTGCATCTAGTGCAATCATTCCAATGGTGTCATGATTTTCAATATTAGCGATTGGTTTATACTTACTTGTTTTTAACCACTCTTTCCATTCCATTTCAGATTCAGGAGTAAGAAGGTTTTCCTTTTTGAAACCTTGACTAAGAGCAAATTTTAATGCACCATCACCTACCAACATTACATGCGGTGTTTTTTCCATCACTGCTCTTGCCACAGAAATAGGATGCATAATATGCTCCAAACAAGCCACTGAACCAATGTTTTGTTCATGATCCATGATACAGGCATCTAAAGTCACAAAGCCATCTCTGTCGGGCCTGCCTCCGTATCCAACACTCCTTTCAGTTGGATCTGCTTCTACCAACATCACACCATTTTCAACAGCGTCCAATGCTGTTCCGTTTTTAGAAAGAATCTTCCAAGCTACTTCATTCGCTTTAAGTCCAAAATTCCAAGTGCTTAATATGATAGGTTTATTGCTATCGTCTGCTATACTTTGCTTTGGCGATACAATACCAATTGCAACAGCGGCTAAAGAGCCAGTTTTGATAAATTGCCTTCTATTGTGTAAATTCATTTTTCAAAAATAAAAGATTTTAAGATTCAAAAAATATTTAATTTAAAAATAAAAAAGCCCGGTGAATTTAATCACCGGGCTTTAAATAAATTTAGTGTTTATTTATTTTACTACAGCTAATTTTGTAGTTGATTTTCTTTCATTTGCTATTACTTCTAATGTATATAAGCCATTAGATAAATTTTCAATTTCAATCGTATTTGTTGAAGAAGTATTCGCCTGTATTTGCTGTGATAATACAAGTTTACCTATATTGTTATAGATATTTACCACTGTTTTTTCAGTGTTAGATAAATTCGAAATCACTAATTTATCGCTTGCAGGATTTGGATAAACAGCAACTCCAGCATTAGAAGTTGTATTTTCTAAAGATGTTACTATTGACAATGGAATTAAATTTCCTCCAGAAGGCAGGGCAACCCAAATGCCAAATGCTGCACCATTGCTATTGTTTGCTGAATTTAAGAATCCAGAGGCAACTGCAACCAATGAAGCTCCTTGTAAATTTAAAGTGGCAAGCGGTGCACTGTAACTAGCAACTGTATTAGTACCTGATGCATCTGTTACATCAATGGTATAATCTGCAGTTGGTAATTGTAAATAAGATGCATTAAACGCTGCATAAGAAATATCATTCACCAATGTTGTTGGTCCAGCTACAATATCCACAGTTGGTGCATCTGTTGCACCATGATAAACTAAAATATTCGTGTTCAAAGCGTTTCCAGAAGCCTCTTGAGCAGCTGCAAAAACATCTAAATTAAAAGGTTGAACAGGGCTATAGCCTGTAGGGCTTACTGTACCATTGGCAACTAAAATATACTTAGAAGTAGCTAATAAATTGTAAGTGAAACGAGCTAAAGCGTTTGTAGTATCAACACTGCTTGCAGGTTGTATTACGATATCAAAATCAACGCCAACTGGTGCATCAATAAAAGCAGATGCTGTTCTAAATTCGAAATTATCTATTAAAGGTGAAGGACCAGCATTTAACCAAACATCTACTGTTGAAGCTGCTGCATCAGCACAATTATGAATAACTTGCACTCTTGTAGTAGTTGTTGCAACTGATGGTAATTGAACTAAATCGCCTCCTGTTGAAAGCGCAGCCCACAAGCCAAAGCCTGCTCCACCACTGTTGTTAGCTGGGTTTAAAAAACCAGAAGCTAAAACAACTAAAGCTTGCCCTTGCAGCGCTAGTGCTGTCAGAGGTGCTTGGTATTCTGCAACAACATCTGTACCTGCTGCGTTTCTAACTTGAATATTATAGTTAGCAGTGGGCAATTCCAAATAATCTGTTGTAAAACTTGGATATGAAATATCATTAATTAAAGTTGGACCAAGTGGAACTTTTACGTCTACTGTTGGCGCATCAGTTGATCCATGCATTACCAAAACATCAGTATTTGCAGGATTTGATGAAGTTAATCTTCCCATCGGAAAAACTTCTAAATTAAAAGCAGGTGATGGATTGTAGCCTGTTGGACTTACAATACCAGATGCTACTAATACGTAGTTACTGCCATTCATTAAATTGTAGTTGAACGAAGTAATAGTATCATTTATTGAAATACTGTTAGCTGGCGCAATACCAACATTGATGTTTACTCCTGCAGGAACATCTAAAAATGGGGTTGCTTTTCTAAAGCCAAAGTCGTTTAACTGGAGGATCCCATTGATGTAAACATCAACTTGAGCAGCTGCAGCATCAGCGCAGTTGTGAATAACTTGAACTTTTGCAAATTGGGCGTAGGTGCTGCTTGCAAGCATAATCGCTGCTGCGAATGAAAGTAATTGTTTTTTCTTCATAGTGTTTAAAATTTTTAATTATTAATGTTTTCAAGGATATAAACTTTATTTACATTTATTTGTTTAAAAAAAGTAATTAATAGTTGAACAAAAATATTTAACTGTCATATAATCAAATAGATAAAATGAATTAAAATTTATCAATGGGTATCTGTAGAATTTTTTTTGAAAACCATTTTAATTAAAATTGCATTCTTGATATGGAAGGTAGCATGTTAAAATTAGCATATCAATTTAAGTAATTAAAGAACATTTTAACGCATGGTAAAACAATCTGTTAAAACCTCCAAATGCCTTGTTAATAAAGGCTTCTAGCTAAGTATGTTTAACATTAATTAACAACGAATTAGGTGCTCAAAAGTTTCACTCGAGTAAATTTGCCATCCTCAAATCAAAGCACAATAAAATAATACTATGGAAACATCATCTGTTGATATTCGTGAACTGAATGAAAGAATTCAAAAGGAAAGCGCTTTTATCGATTTAATTAATTTAGAAATGGATAAAGTGATTGTAGGCCAAAAATATATGGTAGAAAGGCTTATGATTGGTTTATTATCTAATGGGCATATTTTATTGGAAGGTGTGCCCGGTTTAGCCAAAACCTTGGCTATTAAATCACTATCTTCAACCATACACGCAAACTTTAGTAGAATTCAGTTTACGCCTGATTTACTTCCAGCCGATGTGCTTGGAACTATGATCTACAACCAAAAAAAGGAGGAGTTCACCGTGCGCCAAGGTCCTATTTTTTCTAATTTTATTTTAGCAGATGAAATTAATAGAGCGCCAGCTAAAGTGCAAAGTGCCCTGCTTGAAGCAATGCAAGAGAGACAGGTTACTATAGGTGATCAAACATTTAAATTACCTGAGCCTTTTTTAGTATTAGCTACCCAAAATCCAGTTGAACAAGAAGGCACCTATCCATTACCAGAAGCGCAAGTTGACCGTTTTATGTTAAAGGTAGTGATTGGTTATCCTACAAAAGAAGATGAAAAGAAAATTATAAGACAAAATGTAGCCGCAGTTTTTCCTAAGCCTAATACTGTTATACAACCTGAAGATATTTTAAGAGCGCGACAAGTTGTGAAAGATGTTTACATGGATGAAAAAATTGAGCAGTATATCGTTGATATTGTATTTGCTACTCGTTTTCCTGCAGACTATAAATTAAGTAAATTGTCCCAAATGATTAGTTTTGGGGCCTCCCCAAGGGCAAGTATAAATTTGGCTTTGGCTTCAAAAGCCTACGCATTCATTAAACGCAGAGGGTATGTTATTCCTGAAGATGTAAGGGCAATATGCGCAGATGTGATGCGTCATAGAATTGGTTTGACATATGAAGCTGAAGCTGAAAACATTACTTCAGAAAATATTATAAATGAAATTTTAAATGTAGTTGAAGTGCCTTAGTGCAAGTGTAAAAATTATATACATCATTCAATTCAAATAAAATGGAGTCTTCGGAATTAATTAAGAAAGTCAGAAAAATAGAGATCAAATCTCGTGGACTTTCTACACAAATATTTTCAGGAGAATATCACAGTAAATTTAAAGGAAGAGGAATGGCTTTTAGCGAGGTGAGGGAGTACCAACCTGGCGATGATATTAGAACTATAGATTGGAATGTTACAGCCAGGTTTAGTCACCCTTTCGTAAAAGTTTTTGAAGAAGAAAGAGAAATGACTGTGATGCTGCTGGTAGATGTAAGTGCCTCCGAAAAATTTGGAACTAAAATACAATTAAAGCAAGAACTATTAACCGAATTATGCGCTGTTTTAGCCTTTTCGGCGATGCAAAATAATGATAAAATAGGCGTCATATTTTTTTCTGATAAAATTGAAAAATTTGTTTCGCCTCAAAAAGGTAGAACGCATGTATTACGCATTATTAGAGAGTTAATCGAATTTAAACCGAGTAACAAAGGAACAGATATAGCCTATGCTTTGCGTTACTTTAATAACATGATTAAAAAAAGATGCACTGCCTTTTTAATATCAGATTTTATTGATAATAAATTTGAAGATGCACTTAAAATTGCCTGTCGCAAACATGACCTAGTTGCAATAAGACTTTACGATCAAAGAGAAATGGAATTGCCTAAAGTTGGATTAATTAATATTCAAGATAGTGAAACTGGAAAAACTGTTTGGGTAGATACAGGAAACGATGAATTTCGAAAGTATTTTATGGCAGAGGCGCTCAAAAGAGAAGAACTTCTAATTGCAACTTTTAGAAAGAATGGTGTTGATCATACCTCAATCGCTACGCATCAAAATTACGTAAAACCATTGATTGATTTGTTTAAAAGAAGGGGGGCTTAATATGTATATTCTTCAACATAATAATAAACTTATTTTTTTTAATTTAATTGTCCTTTTTACAATACTTTCTTTCTCAGTTAAAGCGCAGGATATAGTTGTTTCGGCTTCACTTAATACTAATAAAATAAAAATTGGAAAGCAAGCCCAATTAAGCCTTAAAGCAACTGCTGCAAAAGGAATTCAGGTTGTTTTTCCGGAGGTAAAAGATACACTAACCGAAAAAATTGAAGTGGTAAATGTTGGAAAAGTTGACACGCTTCAAGCCGGAAATCAATTTACTTACAAAAGAGAAATAATTATCACCGCTTTCGATAGTGGTTATTTTGCGATTCCTCCTTTTAAATTCCAAATTAAAAACGATAGCACCAAACAATTTGAAACTGAAGCCTTGCTTTTTGCTGTGCAAACTATACCAGTTGATACTACCCTAGCTATTAAATCAATTAAAGCTCCAATGGATCCTGCATGGAGTATATTCGAAATTCAAAAAGAAATACTGATTGGTTTTGTTGGCTTACTCGCTGTAATTGTAATCGTTTATTTTTTGATGCGAAAAAAGAAAGTTGAAACGGTGTTAGATGAACAAATAATAAAGAGACCTGCCCACGAAATTGCCATTGAAGCACTCACTGAATTGAGAACTCAAAAGTTGTGGCAGCAGGGGAGGGCTAAAGAATTTCATATAATTATTTCTGACATCGTTAGAACCTATATAGAACAAAGATTTTCAATAGGAGCTATGGAGATGACTAGCGATGAGATTTTGAAAAGCCTAAGACTTATTTTAACCAACCAACAATTAAAAATTAAATTATCAAGCGTATTAATTTTAAGTGATATGGTGAAGTTTGCAAAAGAAAATCCCTTGCCTAATGAAAATGAATTAAGCTGGGAATATGCAATGGCGTTTGTTAAAGAAACAGCCTTAGTTAAGCATGAAAAGGAGGAAAAGATATGAATGAGATGAGTTTTGCCAATCCTAACTTTTTATGGATTTTGTTAGTTTTACCTCTTATAATTGGATGGTATGTATTTAAAAATATTTATCGCATCAATGCTTTAATCATTTCAACACCTGTGCTTTTCAATGGTTTTAGGCCTTCGTTGAAATCATACTTACAACATATACCTTTTCTTTTACGATGTATTGCTATTGCTGCACTTATAGTTGCAATGGCACGTCCGCAATCAAAACACAGTTGGCAAGACGTGAAAACCGAAGGTATTGATATTGTTTTAGCAGTTGATATTTCAGCTTCAATGCTAGCTAAAGATTTAAAGCCTGATCGCCTTGAAGCTTCTAAAGCTGTGGCCAAAAAGTTTATAGAAAACAGACCTGATGATAGAATTGGATTGGTAATTTTTAGCGGCGAAAGTTTTACTCAATGTCCTTTAACTACGGATCATACTGTATTGAAAAATTTGTTTAGTTCTGTGAAAACAGGTATGGTGCAGGATGGAACAGCTATAGGAATGGGACTTGCCACGGCGGTTAGTCGATTAAAAGACAGTAATGCAAAGAGCAAAGTAGTTATTTTACTCACCGATGGTGTGAATAATAGCGGCTCAATAGCACCTGAACTCGCAGCTGATTTGGCAAGGCCTTTTGGCATCAGAATTTATACGATTGGCGTAGGTACAAAAGGCATGGCATATTCACCTGTAGGTATTTATCCCAATGGACAATATGCCTATGATTATGTAAAAGTAGATATTGACGAACCTGTATTAAAGAAAATCTCGAAAGCCACAGGTGGCAAGTATTTTAGAGCAACAGATAATGCCAAATTAAAAGCCATTTATGCCGAAATCGATACAATGGAGAAATCAATTATTGAAGAAAAACAATATTCTAAAAAGGCAGAATTATTTCACCCACTTGCAATTGCAGCCTTTATATTATTATTAGTTGAGTTTTTGCTAAAAAATACAGTTTTTAAAACTTTAACTGGATATTAAAATGATATTTCGCTTCGAAAATAGTTTGTTTATTTATGGCTTATTGCTTATTCCATTAATGGTATTGATATTCCTTTACTTTTTGAATTGGAGAAAAAAATCATTGAATAAAATTGCAGAAGTAAGACTTCAAAAAATTATAATTCCCCAACTTTCACGCACCAAAATTGTATTGCGATTTGTCTTTTTAACCATAGCAATGGCACTATTGGTGATAGCTATTGCAAATCCACAGTTTGGAACTAAATTAGAAGAAGTTAAACGTGAAGGGATTGATATCATGATTGCCTTAGATGTATCAAATAGTATGAAAGCCCAAGATTTGCAGCCCAATAGATTGGAAAACGCAAAGCAA
>CAMBZU010000049.1 GCA_945872355.1 Chitinophaga pinensis | reverse complement strand
GATGGAAATAGAGAGGAAAATCCTGAACAAAAAATACTTGACTACTTAAATACTGGAGCGTTTGCCTTTTTTGGTTTAACTGTTATGCCGGGACCACAGCTCAAACAGGCTATTCCAATATCTAAAAAAGCCAAAACACTTTTTCCTGATTTAACAATCATTTGGGGTGGATATTTTGCTAGCAATCAGCCCGAAACAGTTTTGCACAGTGGCTTTGTAGATTTTATTATTAATGGCATGGGCGATGTTGCTTTTCCTCAATTGTTACATTTAATTGTGAAAGAGGGAAAGCATTTTTATGAAAAAATACCTGCGCACCAAGTCCCGCATAATTTAATTTATAAGCAACAGCAAGTGCTTGTTTTTACTGCTAAAGACGGCATTTATAATATTGATGAATTGCCTGATTTTCCTTATGAGAAATTGCATCAACAATATGATATTCCAAAATACCTTGGTAAAACTTATTTAGGCAATAAAACCATAGCTTATCACAGCAGTTTTGGTTGTCCTTTTACTTGTTCTTTTTGTGCGGTGGTGCCAATTTATAATGCTCGTTGGAAAGGCAAAAGTGCTGCAAATATTTACAGGGAAATTAAGTTTCTTAAAGAAAATTATGGGGGCGATAGTATTGAATTTCATGACAATAATTTCTTTGTATCTGAAAAAAGGACCTTAGAGTTTGCAGAACTAATTATGAATGAAAACATGATTTGGTGGGGTGAAGGGCGCATTGATACGATTGATAAATACTCCGATGCTAGCTTAGAAAAAATGCGAAAAGCAGGATGTAAAATGATATTCTTTGGGGCCGAAACAGGCAATGATGATATGCTCAAACAAATGGATAAAGGCGGCACACAATCGGCAGCACAAATAAAAAAGTTTGCTGCGCGCATGGCCAAATTTGATATTATCCCTGAATATTCTTTTGTATTGGGCACACCTGGCGCCACGCCAGAAATTGTAATGGAGCAAATAGATAAAGACATTGCCTTTATAAGAGAAATTAAAGAAATTAATCCGGCCACAGAAATCATTATTTATGTATACAGCCCCGTTCCTACCAAGGGTTCAGAATTGTATGATAAAGTATTGGCCACTGGTTTTAGGTTTCCCGAAAAATTAGAAGACTGGATTAATGCCGATTGGGAAAATTTTGATTTGCGTAAAAATCCGCTCACACCATGGCTTACACCACAAATGGTAGATAAAATTAAGAACTTTGAAACAGTGCTCAATGGCTACTATCCAACCGCTACCGATATTAGAATTTCAAAATTTCAAAAAAGCATGATACGTTATACTTCTGCGTTACGTTATCATTCAAAAATATATCATTATCCCTACGAAATAAAAGCGATGCAAAAATTTTGGTTAAAATACAGACAGCCAGAGGTACAGGGGTTTTAAATTCGCCACTTTTGTGGTTTATTATTTTTCGGCTTGCATTCCAATAAACACATCGTCACATTGCCTCATTGGCAAATTGCTTCATTGGCACATTAAAAAAAGGGGGGGCATCAACACATTAGCTCATCAGCTTATCAGCTCATCAGCTCATCATTTCATCAGCTAATTAGCTCATCAGCTCATCATTTCATCAGCTAATTAGCTCATCAGCACATCAGCTAATCATATTTCCATTACTTTTGTACATCTATAATAAAAAATGATTCCTAAAGAAACCGTTGCTAAAATTTTAGAAACAGCTGAGATAGTTGATGTGGTAAGTGATTTTATTTCTCTTAAAAAGAGAGGTGCAAATTACCTAGGCCTATGTCCTTTTCATAACGAAAAAGGACCTTCATTTACCGTTTCTCCTGCCAAAGGAATTTATAAATGTTTTGGCTGCGGTAAAGCAGGAGCTCCTGTTAATTTTATTATGGAGCATGAGGGTTTAACTTATCCTGAAGCACTTCGCTTTTTAGCAAAAAAATACAGCATCAAAATTGAAGAAGTTGAGCAAACTGCCGATCAAATAAAAGAGCAAAATGCCAAAGAAAGCATGATGTTACTTTCGGCTTATGCACAGCAACAATTTACTAAAAATTTATGGGAAGAAGAAGAGGGTAAGCGCATTGGCCTCAGTTATTTTAAAGAAAGAGGATTCAGCAAACAAACCATTGAACGCTTTCAATTGGGCTATAGTTTAGAAAGCAGAAAAGCCTTTTCTGATAAAGCTTTAGCCGATGGTTATTTAATGGAATATTTAGCCAAAACGGGCTTAACAATTGAGAATGAAGGTCGTTATTTCGATCGCTTTAGCGGAAGGGTTATTTTCCCAATTCACAATATTAGCGGAAGACCAATTGCATTTGGTGGAAGAATATTAACGAATGATAAAAAACTTGCCAAATATCTTAACTCTCCGGAGAGTGAAATTTATCATAAAAGCAATGTGCTTTATGGTTTGTTTCAAGCCAAGAAAACAATTGTAGAAAAAAACAATTGCTACCTGGTTGAAGGATATACCGATGTGGTAAGCCTTTCGCAAGCAGGTGTTGAAAATGTGGTGGCTTCTGCAGGTACCTCATTAACTGTTGAACAAATACGGTTAATAAGAAGGTTTACACCTAATGTTACCATCATGTATGATGGTGATAGCGCTGGTATTAAAGCATCATTTAGAGGAATCAATCTTATACTTACTGAAGGATTAAACGTAAAAGTGTTACTTTTTCCTGATGGCGAAGATCCCGATTCCTTTGCAAAAAAACATACGCAAGAAGAGTTGGTGCTGTTCATGGAAAACAACACCACAGATTTCATTAGTTTCAAAACAAAGTTGTTGCTCGATGAAACAAAAAATGATCCTATTGCTAAGGCGCAACTCATTCATGAAATTGTTGAAAGCATTGGTTTAATTCCTGATAATATTGCGCGTTCATTATACATCAAAGAGTGTAGCCGCTTAATGACTGTTGATGAGCAACTTTTACTCAATGAGTTGAATAAATCATTGCGCAAGCAAAAAAGTAAAACTACGAATGAAGGCGGATCAGCGGATTATTTTCCTGAAATAGAAACACCTAAAATAGCGCAGTCTGTAAGTGTTGTAGAAAATGCTGAACTTGAAGTGGGTTCGCAAGAAGATGAAGTTATACGATTGCTCATACAGCATGGTACTGCAGAAATTGAACATATATCTAAGCTAGAAACGGGAGAGTTGGAAACCAATGAAGTGCATTTGGCAACCTTCATTTGCACCCATATTCATGAAAATGAAATTGTTTTTGAAAATGTTAATTACGGCTTAATTTATGAAACTTTTTTGATTGAAATGGAGAAAGGGGTGATTCCTGAAATAAACTCTTTTTTATCTCATGAAAATGAAGGCGTTAGAAATGCGGTAACTGCCTTGCTTAGTGATCCATATCAATTAAGTGAGAACTGGAAAATTAAATACAAGGTAAATGCTAAATCCAAAGACCAAGAGTTAAAACTTTTGGCCGATAGGGTGATAGATCGCTTGAAGCAAAAACATATTTTAAAAATGATGCACAGCGTGCATGAAAGCATGAAGAATTGCAATGATGATGAACAATTAAATTACCTCTTGATGGAATACAAATTGTTGCATGAACTCAAAGAGAATTTGTTTAAAGAAACTGGAACAATTATTACGCATTGATATTCCTATAATTTATGTCATTGATAAAGAAATTACTACTTAGTGTTTTTTCAGGCCTATTGTTAAGTTATGCTTGGCCTGTTGATGGCTTTTATCTGCTTATTTTTATTGCTTGGATTCCTTTGCTTTTTGTAGAATCAAAATTGAAACAAACAGGTAAAACGCAGCTGGCATTTTTTGGCTATAGTTTTATTGCTATGTTGTTGTGGAATATACTTACCACTTGGTGGATAAAGAATGCATCCTTTGGAGGTGCTATGATGGCTATAATTGCTAATAGTATTTTAATGGCTGCAGTATTGTATTTTTTCCATTTTGTGAAAGTTAGAAAAGGAAGTAATTATGGTTATATGGCATTAATTGCCTTTTGGATGACTTTTGAATACATTCACTTGCGATGGGATATTACTTGGCCTTGGCTAAGTTTAGGAAACGTTTTTGCAAATGAAATTGAAATTATTCAGTGGTACGAATACACTGGTGTTTTTGGCGGCACACTTTGGGTCTTAATTGTAAACATTTTACTTTTTCAAATCTTACAAAAGAAAGCCGAAGGTATAGAGGTAAAACAGCTAGCAATAGGGGTTATTTCAATTTTAACTTTCCCTGTTTTGATATCGTTGCTTATTTTTTCTACCTATAAAGAAAAGGTGAATCCATTAAATGTAGTTGCTGTACAACCCAATATTGATCCCTATAACGAAAAATTTAATGGACTTTCTTCTTCCGAACAATTATCAAAATTACTTAAAATTACGGATGGAAAATTAGATCAAAAAACCGATTTCTTGGTAGGTCCCGAAACTGCTTTGGTAGATTACATTTGGGAAGATAAAATGGCTAATGCCGAGGATTTGAAAATGCTACATGCTTTGCTTATTAACTATCCAAATTTAAATATCTTGATTGGTGCTTCTACTTTGAAAGTTTTTATGCCAAATGAAACTGTATCTAGCACCGCAAGAAAGTTTGGGAATAGCCAAGAGTATTATGATTCATTCAACACGGCTTTACAATTAGACAATACCGGAAACATTCAAACATATCATAAATCTAAATTGGTGCCTGGTGTAGAAAAAATGCCTTGGCCTGCTGTATTTAAGTATATCGAAAGGTTCGCCATCGACCTCGGTGGTATTAGCGGAAGCTTAGGAATGCAAGAGGAGCGTGAAGCTTTTTTTACCCCAAACAAAAAGTTTGCTGCTGGCCCAATTGTGTGCTACGAATCAGTATACGGTGAATATGTTGGTGAATATGTAAATAAAGGAGCCAACTTTTTAGCAATCATTACTAACGATGGCTGGTGGGGCGATACGCCAGGCTATAAGCAACATTTAAACTATGGCAGGCTACGAGCAATTGAAACACGCAGAAGTATTGTGCGTTCAGCAAACACAGGAATTTCTGCCATCATCAATCAAAAAGGAGAAATTGAACAGGCAAGCAAATGGTGGAAAGAAGTCGCAATAAAAGCGACAATCAATGTAAATAATGAACTTACTTTTTATACGCGTTTTGGAGATTATTTAGGCTTATTCGCCATATTTATTTCAATGGCAATTTTTGTAAACTTGATGTTGAAAAAACTCAAACTTATACTTTAGCCTTGGCAGTAGGCGTATAAAATTCTTTTAAATAAAAAGGCTCAAAATAAGCAAGATCTTCAAATGCCTTATTAATGTATTTTTGATAAGCTATTTCAACCATATTTACTGAACTTGGCATTAATTCTAAGTCAAATTTAGCATTTACTGAAGTGTTTATTTCTTTAAATTTAGTTGCACCATCTCCAAAAAATAAAATTTCATTGCTTGTCAATTCCTTTTCAAAACTTTCATTACTTAAAATAAGCGCTTCAGTAGGAGCTATTGTATGGCCATGTTGATTGAATAAAGCAGTGTAAACTTCCATTCTGCGTGCATCTAACATAGGGCAAAATAAAGTATAATTTGGATATTTTTGAACTGCACCCTGCATCATGGAGGCCAAGGTGTTTATTGCAATCAAGGGTTTATTTATACCATAACATAATCCTTTTGCAGTAGCAACACCTATTCTTAAACCTGTGTATGATCCTGGTCCTTTGCTTATCGCAATTGCATCTATTTCATTGTATGATTTTCCTGCAATTTGCATAACTTCTTCAATAAAAATAGTAAGATGCTCAGCATGTGTAAAGCCCTTGTTCTCTTCTTTTAAAGCGAGTGTTTTACCTTCATAGGCTAGGGAAACAGAACAAACTGTTGTAGCGGTTTCTAAATGCAAAATTAACGACATGCTTATTCTTCCTTTTCGGCAAACAAATCTTCTTTATCAACCTTTTCAATAGGTGTTTTATTTTTTAGGGTTTTTGAAACCACCTTGTATGGACCTGTAATTACTTCATCTTTAACCGCAATCCCCGTTTTTATTTCTATGTAGTTATTGTCTTGTATCCCACTGGTAACAGCTGTTAAAACTGCTTTGTTATTTTTGATAAGAAACACATATTCAATAACTTTTTCTTCTTTTTGTTTTTGATTGTCGCTTGTTTGACTTACTTCTTCTTTATTTTTCTTTTTTTCTTTCACACCAAAAGAAGCAGTATCTTCTCTTGTAGTAACTGCCTGCACAGGCACCGATAGCACATTAAATACTTTATCTGTTTGAATATCTACTGTGGCCGACATCCCAGGTCTAAATGGCGAATATTGCGGATTGTCTTTTGGAATTAAACTTAAATATGAATCTCTTAAAATTCTAATTTTTACTGTAAAATTTGTAACTTGATCGGCACTTGTACCTACCGTATTTGCTGAGTTAGCAACTTCTGTTACAATGCCTTTAAATTTTCTATCTAAATAGGCATCAACTTCAATGTTGGCGGTATCATTCAACTTAATGCGTACAATATCATTTTCATTCACATCTACACTTACTTCCATTTCATTTAAATTCGCAATCGTCATAATTTCAGTACCAGTCATTTGCGCAGTTCCAACAACACGCTCTCCTTTTTCAACATTTAATTTCGATACCTTTCCATCAACTGGCGAGTAAATGGAGGTTCTTTCTAAATTAGTTTGGGCTTCTCTTAATGAAGCTTCTGTATTTTTAATATTGAAGTCAGCCGCTGCCAGTGTTTGCTGTGCCGCTTCAACTTCGGCTTTTGCAGTGGCAAATTGTGCCTTAGAGGCTTCAAAATCTTGTTGTGATAAAGCACCCTGGTCAAAAAGTAATTTATTTCTATTGTATAAAGATTCTGCATTGGTCAGTTGTGCTTTGCTTTGAATTAATCTTGCTTTTGTTTGCGCACTATTGGCTTTAGATGAGTTAACCGAGGCTTCAACACGTTCCAAACTAGAAATGTAAATATCCTGCCTAATTCTGCATAGCAATTGACCTTTTTTTACTACATCGCCTTCTTTTACCATCATTTCAGTTATTTCTCCTGAAACATCAGAACTTATTTTTACTTGTGTTTCAGGCTGAATTTTGCCGCTGCCTGAAACAGTTTCTATGATGGTTCTTTTTATAACTTCCTCGGCTGTTACTTTAGTATTGTTCTCACGCCCAATAATTCCTGTTTTTTTGCCAATAATCAATAGGAGGAGCAATGCAACTATTATAAAAATAGTGTTTCTTAAAGAAAATATTTTTTTCATAAGTTTGAATGATGCAAAATCATTAAGTTTTTTTGCAAATGTATGCTAAAATATCATTTGTTGGTGCATGTTTCAAACTTGGTTTTCTTAAACAATTAGCCGAACAGGGTGTTATTGTGCTACATAAATTCATTATGAAACCACATATTATAATCAGAAAAACCATTATTAACCGACCTTTAGAAGAGGTTTTTAATTTTTTTAGCAAAGCAGAAAATCTAAACCTGCTTACACCTCCCGAATTAAAATTTAAAATTTTAACGCCACTGCCTATTAAAATGAGCGCTGGAACAATCATCGATTATAAAATTAAACTGAATGGAATTCCTTTCAATTGGAAAACAGAAATTTGTGATTGGAAAGTGAATGAATACTTTGTTGATCAGCAATTAAAAGGGCCCTATCGTATTTGGCATCACACGCATTCATTCAAAGCTGTTGATGGCGGCACTCAAATGATTGATGAGGTTAAATACCTTTCGCCTGGTTGGATTTTAGAGCCTTTTATTCAAGCGCTATTTATCAAGAAAAAAGTTGAAAGCATTTTCGATTATCGCAACAGCAAACTCAAAGAAATATTTCCAAATAAATAGGCTTGTTTTTGTAGTTTTGCGCTTTTAAAATTAAAAAATGCGCAAACTCAGCAATGATGAACTTTTTAGGAAAACTCCTTCAGAATTTAAAGAAGCAATAAAAACGCCTTTAGTATTAGTTTTAGACAATGTGCGCAGCTTAAATAATGTTGGTGCTGTATTTAGAACAGCAGATAGCTTTTTGCTTGAAGCTGTTTATTTATGCGGCATTACAGGCACACCACCGCATAAGGATATTCAAAAAACTGCACTTGGAGCCACTGATACAGTGCACTGGAAGTATTTTAATTCAACACTTGAAGCTGTGGCTGAACTTAAATCATTGCAATTTAAAGTTTATGCTATTGAGCAAGCAGAGCAAAGTCAAATGCTTAATACCTTTCAAATAGAAAGTCATCAAAAAGTGGCTTTTATTTTAGGAAATGAAATCAATGGTGTAGATCAAGATGTTATTGATGTTTGTGATGGCGTTATAGAAATTCCACAAACGGGCTATAAGCATTCTCTAAACATTTCTATTGCCGCAGGCATTGTGAGTTGGGAAGTTTACAGGCAGTTACTTTAAATTGCTTTTAATACTTGTTAAAATGGGGTAAAAAACATACCTTCGCGCGCTTGTTAAATCATTGTAAATATGTCGAACGATAGAATAAATTCTAGTAAAGCACCCGAGCCTGTGGGCGCCTATCCTCATGCGCGCAAAGTAGGAAATTTGTTATTTCTTTCTGGTGTTGGTCCAAGAGAAAGAGGGACTAAAAAAATTCCTGGGGTAGAATTAGATGATAGTGGTAATATTGTATCGTATGATATTGAAACCCAATGTAACAGTGTGTTTCAAAATATTAAATATATTTTAGAAGATGCCGGCAGCAGTTGGGATAATGTAGTGGATGTACAAGTTTTTTTAACCAACATGAAAGATGATTTTAAAACCTATAACCGCGTGTATGCCGAGTGGTTTAAAGATAATCAGCCTTGCAGAACTACCATTGAAATAAATTGCTTGCCTACGCCAATTGCTATTGAATTAAAGGTGATTGCTACTATATAATACATCAAGGAGATACCAGAGAAACAGAGAATTTTACCGTGATGGAAAAAGAAAAAAGTGATTTTATTACTGGACAAATATTAGATGCAAGCATAGAAGTTCATCGACATTTAGGCCCAGGATTATTGGAATCAACCTATGAAATTTGTTTGATGAAAGAGTTTCAATTAAGAGGAATAGCAGCAGAAAGGCAAGTAAGATTGCCCATAAAATATAAAGAATACGAATTAGATCAAGATTACCGAATAGATATTTTAGTTGAAAATGAGTATATTATAGAATTAAAAGCAGTAGAAATAGTACTACCAATACATCACGCACAAATAATTACTTATTTAAAGCTTGCAAACAAAAGAATAGGATTTTTAATCAATTTTAATGAAGTAAAATTAATCAACGGATTCAAAAGAATTATTCAGGGTTAAACGCTGGTATCTCTGGTATCTCCGTGGTGAAAAAAAAATATGAGCCAACAAACAAAAGAATTTTTAATCAATTTAAATGAATTAAAATTAATCAACGGATTCAAAAGAATTATTCAGGGTTAAGCTCTGTTATCTCTGGTATCTCTGTGGTGAAAAAAAAATATGAGTCAACAATATAAAACCTACCCCAATCTCAATCTTTCACAAACCGCTAAGGATGTGCAAAAGAAATGGGATGAAGAAAACACATTCGAAAAATCAATCACTTCCCGCGAAGGAAAAGCGCCTTTTGTATTTTACGAAGGACCACCTAGTGCAAACGGTTTGCCGGGTATTCACCACGTAATGGCGCGTTCTATTAAAGATATTTTTTGCAGATATAAAACGCAAAAAGGATTTCAAGTAAAACGAAAGGCAGGCTGGGATACGCATGGTTTACCTATTGAATTAAGTGTTGAAAAGGCCTTAGGCATCACCAAAGAAGATATCGGTAAAAAAATTACGGTAGAGCAATACAACATTGAATGCCGAAAAGATGTGATGAAATACACTGATGTTTGGGCTGATGTTACAGCAAAAATGGGCTATTGGGTCGATATGGAACATCCATACATTACCTATGATAACAAATACATAGAAACTGTTTGGTGGTTGTTAAAGAATTTATTTGACAAAGGATCTATCTATAAAGGATTTACCATACAGCCTTACTCACCCGCAGCGGGCACAGGGCTTTCATCTCATGAATTAAACCAGCCTGGTTGCTACAGAGATGTAAAAGATAGAACAGCCGTGGCGATGTTTAAAGTACTTGCAAACCAAGACTTGTCGGTTTTCAAAAACTTAATAAGTTTAAAATCGGAGCTGTACTTCCTCGCCTGGACAACCACACCTTGGACCTTGCCATCAAACACTGCGCTTGCTGTTGGTAAAAATATAGATTATGTTTTAGTTGAAACTTATCATCCTTTTTTATTTTCTAAAGTACATGTTATTCTGGCCAAAGAGCTATTGAATAAGCACTTTCCAGAAAAAAATGCTGAACTGGTTTTTGAAGATTATAAAGCCAATGATAAGGCAGTTCCATTCAAAATCATCCTTACCATCAAAGGCGCGCAGTTGGCAGGCATTAATTATGAACAACTACTCCCTTTTGCCCAACCCACAGATGGCGATGCCTTTAAAGTAATTTTAGGCGATTTTGTAACCACTGAAGATGGAACAGGAATTGTTCACATTGCGCCAAGCTTTGGTGCCGACGATTTTCGTGTGGCCAAACAAAATGGCATTGGCGCATTAACTTTGGTCGACAGAAGAGGTAAATTTTTACCCGAAATTAAAGATGGCATTTTCCTTTACGGAGAAGAATATGTGAAAGAAGCCTATTTGTCTGATGAAGAAAAGGCGCATGAATTTCAAGTTCAGAAAAAAACATTGGAGGAAAATGGCAAAATAAAAGAATTAAAAGCCTATTTAAGTGTTGATGAGCGCATTGTTTTAAAATTGCAAGAAGAAGGTAAACTCTTCAAAAAAGAAAGCTACGAGCACAGCTATCCACATTGTTGGCGCACCGATAAACCAGTATTGTATTATCCTTTAGATTCTTGGTTTATTAAAACAACCGATTACAAAGAGCGCATGATTGAACTCAATAAAACCATCAATTGGAAACCAGAATCTACTGGTACCGGACGTTTTGGAAATTGGTTAGAAAATTTGAATGATTGGAATTTATCTCGCTCACGTTTTTGGGGAATTCCTATTCCTATTTGGACAAGCGAAGATAAAACAGAGCAAATTATTATTGGCTCGGTACAAGAACTGAAAACAGAAATTGAAAATGCTATCGCTAAAAATAGCATGACTGAAAATCCACTTGCAAAGTTTAATGCAGGTGATATGTCAACTTCAAATTACAACACTTTTGATTTACATAAGCCTTATGCCGATAATATTGTATTGGAGCGCAATGGCAAAAAACTTTTTCGTGAACCCGATTTAATTGATGTGTGGTTCGATTCTGGTGCCATGCCTTATGCGCAGTTGCATTATCCATTCGAAAATGCTGAATTAATTGATCAAAAAAAATATTATCCTGCCGATTTTATTGCCGAAGGTGTTGATCAAACCAGAGGTTGGTTTTTTACTTTACATGCTATTGCTGCCATGTGTTTCGACTCAGTTGCCTTTAAAAATGTAGTAAGCAACGGTCTCGTTTTAGATAAAAATGGTCAAAAAATGAGTAAGCGATTGGGGAATGCGGTTGATCCTTTCACAACCATTGAAAAATATGGTCCTGATGCAACACGCTGGTATATGATTACTAATGCTGCTCCTTGGGATAACCTTAAATTCGACTTAGAAGGTATCACAGAAGTGCAACGTAAGTTTTTTGGCACCTTGCATAATACGTATTCTTTCTTTGCGCTATACGCTAATGTTGATGGCTTTAATTATTCAGAAGCAGAAATCACATTGGCAGAAAGAGCAGAAATAGATCGTTGGATCATATCAGAATTAAATACTTTGATTAAAAATGCAGATGCTGCTTTTGCGGATTATGAACCACATCGTGCCGGCCGCTTAATAGAAACTTTTGTTGATGAGCATTTAAGCAATTGGTATGTGCGCTTATGCAGAAGACGTTTTTGGAAAGGGGATTATTCTCAAGATAAAATTGCTGCTTATCAAACCCTCTATAAATGTTTAGAAGTAATCGCACAGCTTTCTGCGCCTATCGCCCCATTTTTTATGGATAGATTGTTTACCGACCTTAATTCAGCAACGGGCAGGAACAAATCGGCATCAATTCACCTTAGCGATTTTCCAATTGCAAATGAAGCGCATATTAATACTGCCTTGGAGGAAAGAATGGAATTGGCGCAAAAGATTTCATCTATGGTGCTATCCATTCGTAAAAAAGAAAATATCAGGGTGCGTCAACCTTTGGCAAAAATTCAAATTCCTGTGTTGGATGATGCTTATAAAGCAAAAATTGAGGCAGTTAAAGATTTAATATTATCAGAAGTTAATGTAAAATCATTGGATTTGGTAAATGAATCTCAAACACAAATTGTAAAACAACTAAAACTTAATTTTAAAACTTTAGGGAAGAAGTGTGGTAAGAATATGAAAGCGGTGCAGGTTTTTGCTTCAAGTCATGCAGCACAAATTATTGCTGGAATTGAAAAAGAAGGAAAATTTGAAATTGTGATTGAAGAAGAAAGTATTTTATTAGAAACTGAAGATACTGAAATAATACCAATAGATATTCCAGGTTGGAAGGTGGCTAATGCTGGTCAGTTAACAGTTGCTTTGGATATTACAATTACTGAAGAATTAAGGGAAGAGGGGCTGGCGAGGGAATTGGTAAACAGAATTCAAAACCATAGAAAAGAGCGTAATTTCGAGCTTACAGACCGCATTGTATTGAAAATCAAAGAACAAAAGGAAATAAAATCGGCTGTGAATCATAATTTGGAATATATTTGCACCGAAATTTTGGCAGATAAAATCGAATTTGTTTCTGAAGCCCTTGATGAATCTGCGATTTTGCTGGAATTAGAAGAAAACTTGAGCAGCAGTGTTCAAGTGAATAAAGTTTAATATTAAAATTGCACGATTATGGCAAAGAAAGTACAAAAATCAAAGACAGTGGCTAAAAAGGTTGTAAAACCTGTTGCTAAAAAAACGGCTAAACCCGTTGCAAAAAAGACAGCTAAACCAGTCGCTAAAAAAACAGCTAAACCTGTTGCAAAAAAAGCCGCTAAACCAGTCGCTAAGAAAGTAGCTAAACCAGTTGCAAAAAAAGCAATTAAACCTGTTGCAAAGAAACTGGCAAAGCCTGTTGCTAAAAAGGCAGCTAAGCCAGTGGCTAAGAAAACAGCTAAACCTGTTGCTAAAAAAGCCGCTAAGCCAGTGGCTAAAAAAGCAGCTAAACCTGTTGCAAAAAAAGTGGCTAAGCCAGTTGCTAAAAAGGTAACTAAACCAGTTGCTAAGAAAGCAGTTAAAGCGCTTGCTAAACCAGTTGCTAAGAAAATAGTGAAGGAAGTTGCTAAAAAGAATGTAAAACCAACTCCTGTAAAAGTTACTAAACCAGCACCAAAGGCTTTGGATAAAACAGTTGAAGTAAAAGCTATTGAAAACAAAAAAGATAAACCAGCTTCAAGAAGACGTAAGAAATTACCTCCGCCATTGCCAATGATTGCTAAGCCAATACCAACAAAGCCGAAAACTGTTGCTGAGCTTATTGAAGCCAATAAGATACCTGTTGAAAAGAAATTTCCTGTAACTAAAAAAGAACTTAAAACAGCTTCAAGACCTACCTATGATAACACTTCTCTTTATGGTAATGATAAGCCTATAAAGGCCCCAATTATTGGAAAAACAAAATTCAATGAAACAGAGTTGACAGAATTTAAAGACCTAATCAATTATAAGTTATCTGAGGCAATTAAAGATTACGAATTGTTAAAAGATACTTTGTCTCATAGAGATAATAACGGAACTGATGATACTTCACCAACATTTAAACTATTGGAAGATGGCTCTGAAGTAATGTCTAAAGAAGAAACTACACAATTGGCGATACGTCAAGAAAAGTTTATTCAAAATTTAAAGAATGCTTTAATTCGTATCGAAAATAAAACCTATGGCGTTTGTCGCGCTACAGGAAATATGATTTCTAAAGATCGCTTAAGAAGTGTGCCGCATGCTACTTTAAGTATCGAAGCAAAAAGAGAGCAAAACTAATTTTAATCAATAATATTTTTCAAAAGGCATTGCTACTTCGGTGGTTATGCCTTTTGATTTAATCAATAATTTCTATTTGTGAAAAAACCATTGCTGCTTGTTTTAATTATATTGCTTATTGATCAAGCAATTAAATTGTGGGTGAAAACCAACATGTATATTGGTCAAGAAATAATTTTATTTCCAAATTGGGGCATCATCCATTTTACAGAAAACAATGGGATGGCTTTTGGAATGGAACTTGAAGGAAGCTATGGTAAATTATTGCTGAGTTTATTTAGGGTATTGGCAATTTCTGGCTTGGCCTACTATTTATATTGGTTAGTAAAAAATAAAGAAAACAAAGGTTACATTTATTGTATAGCGCTTGTGTTTGCTGGTGCTTTAGGTAATATTTTAGACAGTGCCTTCTATGGTTTAATGTTTAATGAAAGCTACAATCAAGTGGCAACACTTTTTCCTACATCGGGCGGCTATGCACCTTTTTTGTTTGGCAGGGTAGTAGATATGTTTTACTTTCCTATGCTGCATGGGCATTTCCCAACATGGCTCCCTATTTGGGGTGGCGAAGATTTTGTGTTTTTTAGACCCGTTTTTAATTTCGCCGATTTTTCCATTTCGTGTGGGGTTGGATTAATTATTTTAAATCAGAAAAAGTATTTTGCAGATACTGTTAAAGACGAAAAGCCACTAACTGAAACTGCGAATGAAACAACGCATACAGTTGCTAATTCAGATCCTGATGTGGAAACTAGACAAGAAGATTAATAGTGTATTAATTACTATTGTTTTAATTTTTACAAGCTGCAACACTCCACACATTAAAAGTCATCAAACTACAGTAGTTAATTTTGATTGGCTCATAGGAAAATGGATGAATGACAGAGATACTACAGCCCTTTTTTTTGAAAATTGGGGTGTAATGGACAAAAAAGTTGGTAATTTATAGACACTTTGTTCAAGTGGACATTTTAGTTGGTGTTTATTTTTTTGTATTCATAGAATAGATAATTTAAATTCTGAATTTTGTATTGTCAAGATAAACGGAGTAGGCTCTGCTGGAGAGCAACCTATGAGGGATACCCTTGATGGTCGTCAAAAATGTCTATTAATGGGCTGTCCTAGCGATGGCCCATTGATATTTTTAGAGACCGTCATGCCTTAAAAAACTCACTTATGAACTTCTTTTTTCTTTCACTTGATAAACCATTATGGTTGCGGAGTTTATTTTTCAAATTAGAGAATTGACCATCTATTGCATTTGTTGTATTTGGGATTTTAAAATCAATGTAATCATACCAAGTGAATAAGTAGGTTAAGTTGTTTTGAAGGCTTCTATATGCGCTACGAAGCCTTTTGTGTACATATCTTTTTTTACCATTCTCATCAACCTTTCTTTCATTTAAAAAAGACTCCCATTTTGTAAACCAGTCTTGTAATCCACCAATAAAGCTTTCTTTATCTGTATGAACTAATAAAAGGGTATGCTCCCAAAGCTCCTTGCTAGCTTGTAACTTGGGCTTTTTAGTTAAGTACCTTCGTATGATAGCAACCTGATGAAAATTGCACATTTGGATAGGTATACTGATTTCAAACATTTGGAATAAGCCTTTCCTGCCATCACAAATTACAGATTGTATTTTTATACCTCTTCTAGAAATTTCTTCGACACCTTGAAGATATAATTTGTTGCTTTCTTGTTTTACAAATTGGGTCAAAAGTACCTGCCCTGTTATAGAATCCTTGAAAACCATTACACCAAATTGACGACCAAAATAAGTGGTGTCCATAAGTAAATTTACTAACCCAGGGAATGAGGTGTTTCTTTCAAATTGTACAGAATCTATTTTACGCTGAATAGTTTTTAAGGAACAATTGTATTTGTCTGCAAGTTGCTGATAGGTTTGCTTGCCTTGAATATATTCTTGCCAAATTACAATTGGCTCTATTCGATTACCACCGTTGAATACACGATTGCAATTCCCACATTTATATCGTTGAATTCTATTCGCAAAACCATATTTGAACCCGATTTTACTACCACAGAAAAAGCACTTTTTTTATTCATAACCTTTCATTTGCCCCAAAGCTAATAAGAATGCTTTTTACAGAACATTTTACCAACTTTTTTGTCCATTAACCCAAAATTGGACAAAATCCTCAGCCACAAATTATAGTGGGATAAGCTATATCATCTCAAACAACGATACAGTTTTTTTTGAATCAATGCAACTGCTTAATTCCGACAGTGGAACCTATTATTCAGTTGCCGTGCGCAATCAAAATAATGCTGAAACTGTAAATTTTAAACTTGTTTCAACAACAAATCAAACATATAGTTTCGAGCAGCTTAAGCATGATTTTCCAAACCGAATCAATTACCAATACAAAGCGCCTGATACCCTCAATGCTTGGATTGAAGGCGTGGTGAAAGGAGAGAAAAAGAAAACCGCTTTTTTGATGTGGCGTAAACATTAGTTTGTTGTCACAAAATTTTAAAGGAAAAACCACCATGCATTTATGCTAATTTAATTGTATATAATATTAATTATATTTGGCATGAAATAAATTCATCATGAGCAAAACATTAATCATTCCTGATTTCACCAAAACAGCAACTATTGATCAAGTTGGTGTAGAAGAACGTTGTGCAAGATTTACTTCACGCAGCATAAAAAAGGATACAAAATTACATGGTTTAAAAATGGTGCTGAGCATGATTGATCTTACAACACTTGAAGGTAAAGATACCGAAGGTAAAGTAAAGCAAATGTGTTATAAAGCCACCCATTTACATGATGTGTTGCCAGGTTTGCCAACTGCTGCAGCAGTTTGTGTTTATCCTAGCATGGTAAAAATAGCCAAGGAGGCATTAAAAAACTCAAATGTAAAAGTAGCCTCAGTGGCAACTGCTTTTCCAAGCGGCCAATCAACGCGCGAAATAAAAATTTTAGATACCAAATTTGCGGTTGATAATGGTGCCGATGAAATTGATATGGTGATCAGTAGAGGTGAGTTTTTAAAAGGAAATTTCAATTTTGTGTTTGATGAAATTGCTGCTGTAAAAGAGGCTTGTGGAAAGGCACGTTTAAAAGTAATCTTTGAAACTGGTGAACTATCTACTTTGGATAATGTGCGCAAAGCAAGTGAAATTGCTATTTATGCTGGCGCAGATTTTATTAAAACATCAACAGGAAAAATTTCTCCAGCAGCTACAATGCCTGTTACTTTAGTGATGTTAGAAGCCATAAGAGATTATTACTATAAAACAGGAATAATGATTGGCATGAAGCCAGCAGGTGGTATTTCTACAGCTAAATCGGCTTTACATTATCTAGTGATGGTTAAAGAAACATTAGGTATGGCTTGGCTAAGTAACGAATGGTTTAGGTTCGGTGCCAGCAGTTTGGCCAATGATGTTTTAATGCAATTGATGAAAGAAGCAACAGGCGTTTACCAGTCGAGCGATTATTTTTCTAAAGATTAAACTAACACAACTTATAACACAACTTTAACAAAGTTCTCAACTTTGTTAAAGTTTAAGCAGTACAAACACCAAAAACAATGAGAATCCCATTAGAACCAGATAAAATGTATCATATTTATAACCACGCAAATGGAAATGACAACTTATTTTATTCGGATGAAAATTATTTTTATTTTCTAAAAAGATATAGTGAATTACTGTCCCCCATTGTTGATACTTATGCTTATTGCTTGATGCCTAATCACTTTCATTGGCTCGTTAAAGTAAAATCAGAAAAAGAAATATTCGATTTTTTAAGAACCAATGGGAAAATACCTGATGACATTGGTTTCGATGAATTTAAAACAATAAAAATTGGTTTGCCCAATCATCCAGAGAATATATTTAGCATTCACTTAAGTAAGCAGTTTGCAAACTTTTTTAGTGCATATACACAGGCATTAAATAAGCAATTAAAAAGAAAAGGTAATTTGTTCATACAAAGTTTTCATAGAAAAGAAATAGTAGATGAGAGGCATGCCAAAGAAAATATTTTATATATACATTGTAATCCAGTAAATCACAAGTTTACTAATACAATTGAGGAATGGAAATTTTCTTCTTTCAAAGCTCATTTATCTGATAAACCGACTATGATTAAAAGAAAAGAGGTGATAGATTTATTCGATACCGGAGAGAATTTTATTTATTGTCACAATGAAAAATTAGAGAAAATAAAAAGTGCACCATTTGAAGAGGAGTTTATTTAATCAGAAACTTTACAAAGATGAATACTATCATAAAGTATAAAAAATAAATCATGGCCAAAAAAAATACACCAAATTTAGATTTCAATAGCAGTTGGAATTATGCTCCAGCGCCCGAAGATACTAAGCACATCAACCTTAAAAAGCAATACGATTTATTTATTGATGGCAAGTTTGTGAAGCCCACAAAAGGTAAATATTTTGATACTATCAATCCCGCAACTGAAGAGGTTTTAGCTAAAGTAGCCGAGGCAGATGAAACAGATGTAAACAAAGCTGTAAAAGCTGCGCGCAATGCATACAACAATGTTTGGAGTAAAATGCCTGCTGCTGAGCGCGGAAAATATATTTATCGTATTGCTCGTTTAATGCAAGAGAGAGCCCGTGAATTTGCAGTTATTGAAACTTTAGATGGTGGTAAACCAATTCGTGAAAGCCGAGATGTTGATGTGCCTCTAGCAGCCAATCATTTCTTTTATTATGCCGGTTGGGCCGATAAATTAGATTATGCTTTTCCTAACAGAAAGCCGCAATCATTGGGTGTTGCGGGGCAAATAATCCCTTGGAATTTTCCTTTGTTAATGGCTGCTTGGAAAATAGCGCCAGCTTTAGCTGCAGGAAACACAGTGGTGTTAAAGCCTGCGGAAACAACTCCTTTAACAGCACTTAAATTAGCAGAAATTATTCAAGAAAGTGGTTTGCCCGATGGTGTGGTAAATATTATTACAGGCGCTGGTAAAACGGGCGCAGCAATTGTAAATCATCCCGATATCAATAAAATTGCGTTTACGGGTTCAACTGATGTGGGTAAATTAATTCAAAAATCAATTGCAGGAACAAATAAAAAATTAACACTTGAATTGGGCGGTAAAGCAGCAAACATTATTTTTGAAGATGCTCCAATTGACCAAGCTGTAGAAGGCATTGTAAATGGAATTTTCTTTAATCAAGGACATGTTTGTTGTGCTGGAAGTCGCTTGTTTGTGCAAGAGGGTGTAGCAGATATTGTAATTAGAAAATTAAAAGACAGGTTAGAAACTTTAATTGTGGGCGATCCTTTAGATAAAAACACAGACATTGGTGCCATTAACAGCAAAGGGCAATTAGATACCATAAATAAGTATATTAAGATTGGAAAGGATGAAGGGGCAGAAATGTATCAAAGCAGCTGCAGCATTCCTAAAAAAGGCTTCTTTTGTCGCCCTACCTTGTTTTTAAATACTTCTCAAAGTCACCGTATTGTGCAAGAAGAAATTTTTGGTCCGGTATTAACCATTCAAACATTTAGAACTGTAGAAGAAGTAATTGAAAAAGCAAACAACATTCCTTACGGTTTAAGTGCCGGTGTATGGACAGACAAAGGTTCTAAAATATTTAATTTAACCACAAAACTAAGAGCGGGGGTAGTTTGGGCTAATACGTATAATAAATTTGATCCTACATCGCCATTCGGTGGCTACAAAGAAAGCGGCTTTGGACGAGAAGGTGGCATTCATGGTTTGAGTTCTTATTTGAAGTTTTAATTCAATAAAAAACATGAATAATATTGCCACAGATTCACTGATTTATTCAACACTGAAAAGTGAGGATGAATTTTACACATTGGAAGAAGCAAAAGAAAAATATCAAACAAATGATAATTTCCCATTAAAAAATGAATCATTTGAAATTATTGGTATTTGTATGGAGGTGCATAGAATTCTCGGCAGAGGATTTTCAGAAATTGTATATAAAGATGCCATTGAGTTAGAATTAAAATTGAAAAATATTCCATACGAAAGAGAAAAGAAATATTTGGTAGAATACAAGGGGAAAATATTACCACATCATTATTATGCTGATTTTGTAATCAATAATATTATAGTAGAAATTAAGGCGCAAAATGGAGTAGTTGAAGAACATTTCAATCAAGTAATTAATTATCTTGCGATATCAAAATTACCCATTGGACTCTTGATTAACTTCGGGGAAAATTCTTTAAAATTTAAGCGCATTATATTTTAATCTGTGAATCTGTGGCAATAAAATAATAAAACAATAACATCAAATCATGGCAAGAATAGAAGTTTTAAAAACATACAAAATTTACATTGGAGGCGCATTTCCTCGCACCGAAAGTGGAAGATATTATCCACTCAATAATAAAGCAGGCAAGCTCATTGCTAACATCTGTTTGTCGTCACGTAAAGATTTTAGAAATGCAGTAGTTGCTGCCCGCGGTGCCTTTGTTGGATGGAGTAGCAGAGCTGCATTTAACAGAGCGCAAATATTATATCGCATTGCCGAAATGCTCGAAACCCGTAAAGCTCAATTTATTGAAGAATTGATGCAACAAGGAAGCACTGCAAAAGTAGCCGAAAGCGAAGTAAATTTAGCTGCAGATCGATTAGTGTATTATGCCGGCTGGTGCGATAAATACCAAGCTTTATTTGGCAGTATCAATCCAGTGGCAACATCGCATTTTAACTTTTCGGTGCCTGAACCAACAGGCGTAGTAAGCGTTTTAGCCGCGCAAGATACAAGTTTGATAAGTTTAGTAAACGCAATTGCACCTGTAATTGCAGGCGGTAATACTTGTGTAGTTTTAGGTTCAGAGAGTAAACCATTATGTGCAGTTACTTTTGCTGAGGTGCTTAATTCATCTGATGTGCCCGGCGGTGTGGTAAATATTTTAACAGGTAAAGTAAGCGAGTTGCATACACATTTTGCCAATCATATGGATGTAAACGCTACTATTTATTATGGAGATGATGCTGAAGTGATTAAAACCATTCAAGAGTTAGCTACATTAAATGTAAAGCGCGTATTCATTCACAATAAAGGAAATGGCAGCGCAAGTGATGCGCAAAGTCCTTATCATATTTTAGATACGCAAGAAATAAAAACTACTTGGCATCCTATTGAGAATATTGGTGCGAGTGGTGCAAAGTATTAAATCTAGTTGCATGAAAAAGGTACATGTTTATTTCGTTTTTATGTTCACCTATTTACTATGCAACATGTGCATTGGGCAGGAGCTTGAGTTAAAAAAGCGCCCTTTTTTCATTAATACATCTTTGTCCACTATTGTTAATGAAAACTATTTTGTTTCACCCTCCTTTTCTTTTGGTTTTGGAATTGTAAGATTAGACCAACATTATTTGGGCATCAATTTCTCAAGATATAATCTTCAAGGATTGGCTAATTTAACGTCTTATTATTATGATGCCAGAATTGGAACACATCCTTCGGCAAATTATCATGGTTATTACAGCGTATTTGATATGCATTTAAAATACAGATGTTATTCAACAGGACTATTCTATGCTAAATTGCATCAGTTTAAATCTCGCAAAGCACTATTTTATGCTTCGCTAAATATAATGACAACAATTCCAATTTCTTTGTTTGATATTTCTCGGCCTGACTATTATATTGTTAGCTCAAAACGGTGTCTTGATTTGTTGATGAAGTATACCATATTTTCGAAAAAGACAAAAAGAACCTCTTTCAGAATTTCGCCAACTTTTAGATATAATTACATTTCAAATATTAATGTTTCTGTTGGCTCAAATCAAGATCCTTGGGATCATGTAGAAAAAATAAATAACTTCAACAAACACATGTTTTTATTTGGATTATCTTTTGAGTTGATGAACTTTTATAAAAAGCAGAAATTAACTTCAACTCAATAATAAATTAGAGCCTTAGTTTTAAAACCCTAATTTACCGAATGATTCTCAGGCAAATGGAAAAATAAACATAAAACGTAATCCTTTTTTAAAGCTTTCACTTCTCTTTGTTGGTGTTATCACCAACAAACCCAAACGAATCAATTTTAATGTAAAACGCCTTGCGCAAGGGATTGGAGCGGATATCCTTTTTATGGCGTAGCATGTGCGCTGAAAAAAGATAGGAGCGAAAACCTGGTGCCGCTTAACCGGTATGTTTATTTTTAATATAAATTATTAATGGCGGCATGCGCCCAAATACTTCAATTGTATAGGATTAAACTTTTTTAAATGAGTACAAAAAAAAGGCAACCTAAGCTGCCTCTTTTATTCAATTAATGTTTCTAAAAACTATAGCAATGTAGTGGGGCAAACATAATCTGTAAGTTTAAATTTGTTTGTTTTTTTTATTTCGTTAAAACCACCTTTCACATCAATTAAGTGCTTATAGCCCATCGATCTAAGTATTGAAATAAACAGCATAGAACGATAGCCTGCAGCGCAGTGCACATAATATGTTAAGTTTTTATCGATACTGCTTATATTGTTGTTGATAAAATCTAATGGCATATTAATAGCTTCAATCATGTGCTCGCTGTTATATTCACTTTCTTTTCTAACATCAATTATATTCACTTGCTCATTGTAAAGCATATCAGCTAAATCATCGGCACTTGCAGAAATAATTTCATCTGTTTCTTTACCTTCCTTTGCCCATGCTTCAAAGCCACCTTTCAAATAGCCTAATGCATTGTCATAGCCAACGCGTGCTAATCGAGTAACAATTTCTTCTTCGCGACCTTTATCTGCAACAAGTAAAATGGCTTGTTTTACATCTGGGATTAGGGTGCCAACCCATGTTGCAAAACTACCGTCAATGCCTATATTTATGGAGTTTGGAATAAATCCTTTGGCAAATTCTTGCGCATTTCTAGTGTCAATAATTAGGGCGTTTGTTTCGTTTGCCGCAGCTTCAAACGCTCTTACAGTAAGCGCTGTGGTTCCTTTTGCTTTAACATCATCAAAGCTGTCATATCCTTTAATATTTAGTAAAACATTTTGCGGGAAATAACCCGGAGGGGGCACCAATCCATTCAATACTAAGTTAATAAATTCACCCTTGGTTAATGCAGGATTTAGTGCATAGTTTGTTTGCTTTTGATGACCAAGCGTATCTGTAGTTTCTTTGCTCATATTTTTGCCACAAGCACTACCGGCACCATGGTTGGGATAAACAATTAAGTCATCGCTTAAAGGCATAATTTTATTACGAAGTGAATCATATAAATGCGCAGCCAATTTTTCTTGAGTGAGTGATGCAACTACATGTTGTGCTAAATCTGGTCTACCTACATCACCTATAAGCAAGGTATCGCCGGTTATAATACCATGTGCTTTGCCATTTTCATCAATGAGCAAAAATGTACTGCTTTCCATAGTATGGCCGGGCGTGTGAATTACTTTTACTTTAATTTTTCCAATATTAAATACTTCTCCATCTTCGGCAATTAAGGCTTTGTAAGCAGGTTTTGCTGTTGGGCCAAATACAATAACAGCACCTGTTTTTTTCATTAAATCAAGATGACCGCTCACAAAATCGGCATGAAAATGCGTTTCAAACACAAACTTAATTTGCGCTTCATCTTGCTTTGCGCGATCAATATATGGTTGCACTTCGCGTAATGGGTCAAAAATTGCTGCTTCTCCATTGCTTTCTATATAATAAGCTGCGTGCGAGAGGCATCCGGTATAAATTTGTTCTACTTTCATAATATCATTTTTAGAGGTTAATTTTCTTCATTGATTAGCACAAAGTTGAATAGATAAAGTGGCACTAAGTATTACAAATGTTACCTCCAAATATGATTTTTATCATTTTTTATTTGGTGTAAAATGATGATTAAATTTAATAATAGCCGCTTGCAAATTGTAATCAATTGCTTATAAAATATGCAGCTAAGCCATTTATATTTTTCGTTATTTTTATCATAAAAAATCACCTAAGCTATTTTTATCAAAATATTGAAATGAAGAACAAGTTATACCAATGTGATTTATTAATCGTAAATAGTTTTTCTGATATTTGATGCGAAAATAAATAAGCACAACATGGATTCGCTTTCTCACATTGTTATTGGCGCTGCTATTGGCGAAACATTTTTAGGAAAAAAAATTGGCCGTTGGGGAATGCTCTTGGGCGCTATTGCTAAGAGTATGCCCGATTTCGATCTGTTTTATACTGGATTGAGCGATCCAAGAGCTTATATGTGCGAACATAGGGCGCATACACATTCGCTAATTATTGAAGCGCTATACGCCATTCCAATTGCTTGGATATTGTTTAAATTATTCAAACATAAAGTAGCTTTTAATAGGATGTTGCTTTTTATGCTTGTTTGTTTGTGGGGGCATTCGCTGCTCGATTGGTGCACTAATTTTGGCACGCAACTATTGTTGCCATTTAGCAATGAAAACTATGCTTTAAATACTATCGCAATTGTAGATTTATTATTTACATTACCTATGTTAACCATGCTAATAATAGCTGTTTTTAATAAAAAAAACACCATACGAAGGTTTAAACTAAGCTTGGCTACATTGATTTATTGTACGGTTTATTTAGGATTTACTTTCGTTAACAAAGCGCAAGCAGCGCACGTAGCTGAGGCTTCCATCTTAAAAAATAAGCTACCTGTTACTGCTTATATCACTAATCCTACCATGCTTAACAATGTTTTATGGTACTCGGTAGCCAGTAATGATAGCAATATTTATATTGGAGAGTTTAGTTTGTTGCATAAGCAAAATCCAATTACTTGGCATTGTTACCCACGTAATCAAAACTTAATGCATCAATGCAAAAGTAAAAAGGATGTAGAAGTATTAAGATGGTTTAGCGATCCATACACCATTGCACAGGCCAATGGTGATACATTGAACATATATGCCATAAAATTTGGTAGAACAAACATGCAAGCAACCGAATTAGAAAAAACATTTATATTTAATTACAAGCTTTATCAAAAAGACGGTAAAGAAATAATGGGTATGAAGCAAGCCAATAAAAACAATACTAATTTTAAAGCAAGTTTTATTGATTTATGGGAAAGAATTTGCGGACGAAGGTATTGATCAAATTAAGCTAATAAACAAGCTGTGTTTCCATTAACTAATACCAATATGATTTATAAATTATGCCAGTAATTTAAAATCATATATTGGTAAATGCATACTTCAAGTTTTTGAAAATCGAACATTTCTATAATTCAAGAGTGAGAAACAGAATGATAATAAATAAAAATCAGAGTTCGAAACTTCGCTCTCGCTTTGTTTCTCACTCTGATTTTGTACCCGGAGCCGGGGTCGAACCGGCATGGAAGTGAATCCACTGGTGTTTGAGACCAGCGCGTCTACCAATTCCGCCATCCGGGCGGACTTTAATAATTGGGGTTGCGAAAGTAAGTATTTGTTTCGTACTCCCAAATATTTAATACAAAATTATTCCTCAAACACCCAAATCTTTTTCTCTATTTCTTCCTTTCGACGCTATTTTATAAGAAAAAGCGCTGTTGCTTCTACTAATTGTTAACTGCTGCTTTGCTTAAACCCGGCTTACGCAGTAGGAATCGTTGATCAACAAAATCTTACATTGATATAATATCAAGTGCCGAAAGTCTAATTGTAAAAAAGCTGATATGCACTTTTACTTCTTTGTATTTATAGTTTCAACATCATTATTATGCTGAAGATTACTGCTGTTAAATTTGGAAATAATTAGTGGAACCTTCATTAATAGGCATTCAATAAATTAAACTGCGCTCTTAATTGGTATAAAATTGCCAGGCATCATAAAAGGTACACAAACAAAAAAATTAAGCATAGTTTTCAACGATTATTGCAACTAAAAATAGTATAAATATTATTTCCATAATCCATTTGCGCTTGGTCATCAAAAAATAATTGGCTATAAACACCGATAGAGGAATTGCTGCTATGGCTAAATAAGTAATATTAAAAACAGGCGCCATCGTGTAGGAGAGTATCGATAATCCAAATAACCAAAATAGCACCACTAAAAAATTTCTTGATAAAATAGTATTTACAGGCCAACCTTTTAATAAGGTGCTTACTGAAAGTGCAAAAAGCAATAACAATAATGAAGCTACAAGCACAAAGGAATCTCGCTGATTACTCAATGATAATAAGGAATCTGATGAGGGAAAGAAAATTTTATCGTAGAGTAAAAAATTAACCTTATCTGTCCAAAAATAATAAACCACCACAAAAACATAGGGCAGCAATAATCCTATGATAGAGATAATCCATTCGCGCCATATAAAAGGCCTAATTACAATTAAAGTTACCCAAATAAGTGGATAAATAATAATTGTTGGGAAGTAAAAAAGTGAAGCAATTGCAATAAAAAATGAAGCATCAAAAATGGTAGAAAAGGCTACATCAACTCTATAAGAAAGACAAATTTTAAAGAGTGCCAACAAAATAAAAAAGTTTGAAAATAGCAAAGGGTAAAAATGAGTTAAAGGCTTACAGCAGCTCATTAGTAAGCAATAAAATATTGCTGGCATAAATGTTTTTTTTGCCATTATTTCAAATTTGCTCAAAATATAATTGAGTATAATAGCTTCAAAAACCACTAACAATAGTGCAAAAACCGAATGAAAATAAGGGATGTTGTTTGCCCCACGAATATAAAATTCATACAAGGGCATTGTATTGTTATACGGTAATGAAACTGTACTTTGAAAGGTTGGTATCCATAATATTATCATGATGATTGATAAAATTACTATGGAAAATGGTTGATTGTTTTTGAATGTGGATATAAACATGCGCTAAATCTGCCTCAAAGTAAATACTTTTAATGCATTATAATTCCTTCTATTGAAAAAAAACCAATAATTAGTTAATAAAAATTTAAGCTGCATCAAAATTCATTGCGGCAGCTGCTTAATAAAACCTATCCTAAGGAAGCTTAAAGTACTTAAAGTATATGCTAAACTCCTAATTGCGCCTTATCCAATGTTTTAACCCAAATTAATCAATAGGAGATTTAAAAAATCGAACTACTTGATTTAGTTGGGTTAATCCCGATATAGAAAATGTTATCAGATTTGTAAAAATCTGATTTACAATTTCTTTATCGTTTACGCATTTCTAATGCGTAATCTGGG
>CAMBZU010000048.1 GCA_945872355.1 Chitinophaga pinensis | reverse complement strand
ATGAAAAGGAGCACAAAGAAGTAAGTGTAGAATAATTTACTACTTTCGCAGTCCAGTTTTTGGAGACTTGTCAGAGTGGTCGAACGAGCAAGCCTGGAAAGTTTGTATACGCGCAAGTGTATCGAGGGTTCGAATCCCTCAGTCTCCGCATAAAAAAACGCAAGCGTGATTTAAAATCAAGTACTTGCGTTTTTTCTTTTTAGTGCTTAGTCTATATTTAGTCCGCACTCACAGTATAATCGAAGCTGTGCTTCGGTTTATTTTAATTTAGCAAGTTGTACTTGCGTGGATATGGTTTGCGGGCCATTCTTGAAAATCGTGTGCTGAATTTATTGCTTAAAAATTAATATTGTTGTTGTTTATAAATAGAGATCCTATTAACTTTAAACTTCAATTTTATTAAGCCGAGCTCTAACAATTAAAAAACACGAAGTGCAACTTCGTGTTTACAGGTGATGAAAATAGACAATCAAAAACATATACTTATAAGCTAAAACCTGGAGAAATAAGAACAGATTGTGAAGACGCTGATACTAAAATATCAGTAGTAGGAGAACGAGAAATAACAGAGAATAAATAAAAAGTAAAAGATATGCAAGAAAGAAAAGAGAAAAAAGGAGTAATATATTACGTAGCCCAAACTTTACTATTAATTATTGTAGGAGTAGCGGCACTATTTTTAATTCCTATTCTTTTATGTGTTTTAACAATAGGATTTATTTTTCTTAATTCTTTTGTAGAAGTACCTGAGAAAACTGAAAAATATAACTATCATATATTAATAGCGTCTGTTATAATTGGGATTATTTTTTATTCTTATATACTATTTTACAGGTAATGACAGATAAAATAAATACAACTTTATACTCTTATTATACTCCGATAGTATAATCGAAGCTGTGCTTCGGATTATTTTAATTTAGCAAGTTGTACTTGCGTGGATATGGTTTGAAAGCCATTCTTGAAAATCGAATACTGAATTTATTGCTTCAAAATTATTATTGTTTTTAAATTGAGTTCCTATTAACTTTTAACTTCAATGTTATTAATCCGAGCGGAGCTCTATCAATTAAAAAAACACGAAGTGCAACTTCGTGTTTACGGGGGTTTAGGGTACTATCGTTAGCAGGATGCGAGCGATGGCGCGAAGTAATCCATTTTTTTAATATTACAACGATTGGACTATAAATTATAAATTACTCTTAAGAATACTCTTAGAGAAAAATCATTTAATTGAAGTGTCTGATAAGAATTGTATTTTTCATCAGGTCTCAATTGGTATGATCTTTTATTTGAATTAAAATTTCCAAGACCTATTGGGTTGAAAGATGCACCTAAATTTAAACTCATATTTGAGTTTAAATTGCACTTAAGACCTGTGTATACTCCTAATCCGAATAAAGAAGTAATCCTTGTCTTATCGGAAGAAATTAATGCATCGCCTCTTTCTTTTTTCGATGAATTATTAGTGGTGTTTAATACATTTACATCTAAGCCTAATTCAGTAAATAAGCCATTCCCTTTCATTCTTTTATTCCAGGTGTTTGAAAAGTATTCGGAAATGTTGTAAGAATAAACGTATTTATAGTTTAGCGTAAAGAATCCACCGTCTTTATTAGTTGTTTGAATATTAGAGATTTTAGTTTCAACTTTTGCATTTAGACCGGCTAAAAATCCGAATTCATGTCTATTTGATTTTAAACAATTTACATCTCTGTTTAAAAAATATCCTCCATTAATAATACCTGATAAACTTTTACCTAAACCTCCAATAACACCTCTAGAATATTCTTGTTTACCTGGTTTAACAAATTGATTTTTTTTAGAATCATTATACCTGATATATTTGACACCACTTAAATCAGCATCAACAATCATTGCGTCGATTGATTGTAACAAACCTAAACAATATGCATTGTGCATATATTGATGAAGTCTATATTTTACTTCCCATTTTTTAAATACGAAAGGTCGAAACGGAATCCAAGAAGTAACCTGATTGTAACTTACAACTTCGTAGTCTCTATTTATAGTTTGATCACTGTAATAGACTTTAAAATTATTAATTGAATCTCCTGCTAATCTTTTGTTAGTAATAAACTTTTCTTTTTGTTCATTAAAGTTTTTATTTAAATCTTCTGTATAAACAGCTTTTTGAACCACACAAGATTGAATAGTTAGTATCAATATACCAACAAAGGTTAGATTTAATTTACCAATCATTATTTTTTATTTTTGAATTAATTATTTATCATATGTAATGGCTTTCCGGAATTCGCCCCGTTCTTTTTAAGTGGTTGCTGCTCCACTGTTTTTTTAAATTACTAAACTTATACTCGCGTGCATTTTTGAAGCACAGATGCAAAAAATATTTGTGTACAAATAAAGTGAATATATTTGTAAAAAACCGCCACTTATAAGGTTTTATTGCTTTACTTAAAGTTATATTGCTACTATAGAGGATATTTTAGTAAATAACCTAAAAAATAAAATAAAAAGCACTGCCAGCTTAGGAGTTTAACAAGCTTATACCCCAGCACTCGCTCGCGTCCCGCGAGTGAGCTTACCATGCGGGCTCCGACCGCTTTATTTACCCAGTAAAATCGAAGTTGTGCTTCGGTTTATTTTAATTTAGCAAATTATACTTGCGTGGATTTGGTTTGAAAGCCATTCTTGAAAATCGAATACTGAATTTATTGCTTCAAAATTATTATTGTTTTTAAATTGAGATCCTATTAACTTTTAACTTTAATGTTTTGAATCCGAGCGGAGCGCTAACAATTAAAAAACACGAAGTTTAACTTTGTGTTTACGGCGTATGATTGGTTGGCGAAGACACCAACCAAGGACAAATTTTTTTACAAAGGCCAGAGGCCTCAAAGTATTATCACTCGAGGGATGCGAGCGATGGCGGAGAATATATTAAAGGCTGTTTATTGCTCATTAATACCAAAATATGTATCAACATTCGTTTATTTACGGATAAATACGGATATTTTATGAGTTTACTAATACATACATTGAAACTTGATTTGGGCATGAAACTGATGACCAAATTAATTAAAATAGACAGATTTGATGCTTCCTGGGCAACTATTGAAAAGCGTGAAGGCGCTTCTTTGAAACAATTGAAATCCATTGCCACGGTTAGAAGTGTAGGGGCTTCAACCAGGATTGAGGGTTCAAAGATGACTGATGAGGAAGTAGCTGTTTTGATTGAAAAATTGTCTATTTCCAAATTAGAAGAAAGAGATGAGCAGGAAGTAATTGGTTATTTTAATGCCTTAGATACGATTGCTGCAAACTATGAATCTATCGGTATTTCTGAAGGTCAAATAAAAAACTTACATAAAATATTGATGCTGCATGGCGAAAAAGATGCTTGGCATAGAGGAAGCTACAAGCAAGTGAGTAATGCCGTAGAAGCTAATTTGGTTGATGGTACGAAGCAAATTGTATTTAAAACTGCTGAACCAGGATTAGAAACACAGGATGCCATGATGCAATTGTTTGAATGGTATTATTCAGATAAGGAAACAATTCCTCTGGTTAAGGCAGCTTTGTTTGTTTACGAATTTTTAAGTATCCATCCATTTCAAGATGGCAATGGAAGATTAAGCAGATTGCTTGGTAGTTTACTGCTCTTGAAAAACGGTTATTCATGGATTCAATATGTTAGCTTTGAGCATGAAATTGAAAGTAGAAAATCGGAGTATTACAAAGTGCTCGTGCAAACGCAGCGAAACAGACCAGGTGAAAATATTACGGACTGGCTGACTTTTTTTATCAGCTGTTTGATAAACATACAAGAGCAGTTGCTGGTTAAATTAGAAGAAAGCAGAACAGAACAGCCCCTTTCACAACGAGAGAAAAGCATCTTATTCTTTATTAAAAACCACGCAGGATGTGGGTCTAGCCAGATAGCTAAGAAACTTGACATGGCTTTACCAACCGTAAAGAAATCTTTGGCTGAATTAGTTTTAAAAGGAAGCATCACGAAAGAGGGACAGGGTAAATCGACAGGGTATTTTGAGGTTTATTAAGATAGATTAAAAATAAAGTTTTTTGAAAAGAAAATAACTTTATGCATTTGCCTTAGTGTATTACCGCTCGCAGGATGCAAGCGATGGCAGAAAAATGCGAAGCTATGATTGGTGTATATTAATTTTTAGCATGCCAAAGCAGCACTTAACTTTTATGGAAATTAGCGCAACGGAGTTTCAACAATCAGATAAACAAACTAGAGTTTTTTCACAAACTTACAAAGGATTACAATTACCTGATCGTTAATCTTGCCTTCGATATGCTCGGGATTATCATGTACCAGTTTTATTCTTTTTACCACTACACCTTTTGACGCTGTGAAGCTTGTTCCTTTTACATTCAGCGCTTGTGTAAGTACAACATTGTCGCCAGTTTCGAGGATGTTTCCAAAAGCATCTTTATGTACATCAGCCACTTGAAAAGCGCTCATGGCCCAGTCAATAATACTTTCATCTAAGTCGACATTGTTTAACACACTGCTTACCCATTCTTCGTTTTTAAAGTGTTGCATAATCCGATAACTTAAGGCCTGCACACTTGGTTCTGGGTTCCAAATGCTGCCTTCTAAACATCGCCAATGAAATGAAGCATCAGTATCATCTATTGCTTTAAAGCAAGTATCGCAGAGGGCTACTTGATTTTCAATATGATCATCACTTTTAGGGCTAACTGTATATGCATTATTTGCATTTTGAGTATTGCACAATTCACACATTTCACCATTTCTTTGTTTTAATTGGTCAACAATAGCCATAATATTAGTTTATTTGATTTTTTAAGTTCTCAATCGTTTTCTTTCGCTCACAAAAACCAATATCATTCGCAATTATTCCAAAATGATTTTACCATTCGAAATAATCCCATTAAGGCTTATCACCGAATAAAAATACACCCCTCTAGGTTGATCACTTATGTTAACCACAGTTGATTTTCCTTGTGATAAAGCATTGAAGATAATCTTTCCTTGTAAATCCAGTATTTCAATTTGATTTCCTTTTTCAATATTATCAAACACAAAAATACCTTTACTTGGATTAGGCGCAACCTTAATATTGCCCGAATAGGCTTTGTTTTCATCTATTCCTACTGCCGAAACATAAAAATTCCAAACATCAGAGTAGCCGCTTAAATGACCGCCATTGTTTGTTTTTACACGCCAGTAATATTTGGTTAAGGAGCTTAGGCCTGCCGCTGTGTATGTATTTGCGCCAACTTCAGCATTTTTAATGATGTTGTTAAACAAAGAATCAGTTGCTACCTCAACATTATAAATTATGCCATCAGCCTGTGTAAACCATTTTAAAACACGACTTGTAGTAGCGCTATATGATCCAGAAGCAGGAATGTTTAAAACAGGTGCATTGGGCACTGAGTCGTTTGACCCGCTATAAGATACAAACATTTCAATTTTATTAAGCGGGTTGTCATTTATATCTCTGGGGGCATTCACTATTGAATCTACATAATTCATACCCGAAACAACCCTACCATAAACGCTATAATTTCCATTTAGCCATGAAGCGGCAGCCACACAAATAAAGAATTGTGAGTTCGCACTATTCGTATCCACATCTCTGGCAGCTGATAGTGTTCCTCTAAGGTGTTTTGCAGCTGTAAATTCGGCATTAACAGTTGGTTGTGAAGGATCGCCTAAACCCCAAGTAGCAATAGCCCCATGCCTAGAGTTAGGGTCACCTCCTTGTATCATAAATCCTGGAATTACTCTATGAAATGCAGTGCTGTCAAAAAAGTGTACGCTAACCAAACTATCAAAATTGGCCACATGTAAAGGAGCAATATTAGGAAAGAGCTCTACTTTTGTAATTCCAATAGTATCGCCATTTTGAATGGTTAGGATATTGTATTGGGGTTTTCCTGTAAAAGCAGTTTGCGCATAACTTAATTTAAAACTAATTATGCAGAGCAAGATCGTTTGAAGGATGTTTTTCATGCTCCAAAGGTCTTAAAAAAAATAAAATTAACTATTTCTTAAGCAAAGTTTCTATTGCATTTTTTATTTTGCTGCCAGTAGGGCTAGTGGTACTTAAATAATAATCTATTACTTGCCCATCTTTATCAATCAAATACTTTTGAAAGTTCCATTTAGGAGCAATGTCAACAGCTCCATTTTGAGATTTATTGCTTAAGAATTTATATAAAGGATCGGCATTATCTCCTTTTACATGAATTTTATCAAATATTGGAAAGGTGGTGTGAAACTTTGCAGTGCAAAAGCTTTGTATGTCTTTTCCATTAAGGGGTTCTTGTTCACCAAAGTCGTTGCTAGGAAAGGCTAAAACAACAAAATTTTTATCCTTGTAAAGTTGATATAGGGCTTCGAGATCTTCGTATTGCGGCGTAAAGCCACACTCACTGGCTGTATTTACAATAAGCAACACTTTGCCTTTGTAGATGTTCAAGTCGACTTCCTTTCCAAAAAGGTCATTTACTTTAAAATTGTGGACGCTATGGCTTGTAAGCATTGTAGACATAATTATTGAAATAAAAATTGTTTTAAACATGATAATATTGGTAACCAACTTTTTAATTAAGTTGTGTTAAAATAAACATAGATTTTAGAGAATTGTTTAAAGAATGATTGAAAATTAAATTCATTTTTCATCTTTGCTCAAAATTACAAAAATAAGATGAGCAAAATACTTTTATCAATTTTAATATTGACCTCTACCCTTTTGAATGCGCAAAACATTACCGAGCGCCAACTTTCTAATTGGGGCATTGGTGTGAGAGCTGGAGGTAGCTTGCTGCCTGACTTTGAGCGTGAGATACAAAACAACTACAAGTTAGGTTTTAATGGGGGCATAAGTGGCTCCTATAGAATAAATAAGTATTTTCTATTAAAGACGGAAGTCAGTTTTGCGCAAAAAGGTAAATCATACAGCAAAAACGAAACTCAATCTTTATTTACCAGCTTTAACCAAATTCTTGGTGCTATCATTGACACTTCAATTATTGGTGCGGTGCAGGGTTATGTTGATGATGGCGTATACTCTAGCTACAAAGGCTACCATAAATTAGGTTATCTTGAAATACCACTGCTTGCAGAAGCGTCGTTTTATAAATTTAAAATTACAGCAGGGCCTTATGTTGGTTTATTAGTAAAATCATATACCAAAGAAACGCTTGATCAAAACATTCCACTGCTTGATTTGCTTTCGCCAGCAATTGACTCTTTAGGTTTTGCTGCATTTTTTGTAAATGGCCTCATCAGCTCTTCCTTCCCTGGCTATAGACAAACCTTGGTTTCCGAAAATACCAATTCAGATAAATTCACAAAATTGAACTATGGTTATATGGTTCAGTTAAGTTACGAGATTTATCAAAATACATATTTGGAGGCCAAGTATTCAAGATGTTTGAACAATTATTTAATAAGTGATAAGTCAAGCATTCAATTATCTACATTTACACTGAGTTTAGCTTATAACTTTGGGTTAAGAAAACTAAAGAGCCAATTGTAATAATACCGATATACCACAATTGAGGTATTGGATAAAAAATCAATACTTTTTACTATTGCCGTATGAAAGCAGAGAAAGAAGTTTTTTGTCCAATAAAATCACTCTTGAATAATTTAGAAGGAGCGGATAAAAAGAAAAAAAAGTGCTGTAAAAACTATAAACACAGCAAAAGGTGCAAATCTTGCCCTCATGATTAAATTTATTTTTTAAGTATGTTTGGCAGTTTTAGCTGTTCATTATCAGTGTTTTATGTTTATTTTAGATTTTATTTTATCTTATTTTTAAAATCAAATTTTCAACATATTTGGTTTGTTTTGATTTAATTTTTTTCTTTGCGAATTATTAACAACAAAAATTATTAATCATGTCAGAAATTGCAAACAAAGTAAAAGCAATAATAGTAGATAAGTTAGGTGTAGATGAAAAGGAAGTTACCGCCGAAGCGAGCTTCACGAATGATCTTGGTGCTGATTCTTTAGACACAGTAGAATTAATTATGGAATTCGAAAAGGAATTTAACATTGCTATTCCTGATGATCAAGCAGAAAACATTGGTACTGTTGGTCAAGCTGTTGCTTATATTGAAGCAAACGTAAAATAACAATTTTATTAAAGATATAGCATGGTATTAAAACGGGTAGTTATTACAGGGCTTGGTGCTCTAACTCCACTCGGTAATAATGTAAACGACTATTGGACCGGTTTAATTAACGGTGTTAGTGGTGCTGCTGCAATTACCCGTTTTGATGCCACTAAGTTTAAAACTCGCTTTGCCTGCGAAGTAAAAGGCTTTGATCCTCTCCAGCATTTTGACAGAAAGGAATCCAGAAAAATGGACCCTTTTGCTCACTATGCAATGGTTGTAGTTGAAGAAGCAATGAAAGATTCAGGAATAGATACATCTAAAATTGATGTTGATAGAGCAGGTGTTATTTGGGGTTCTGGCATTGGAGGTTTACAAACCTTTCAAGACGAATGCTTTGAATATGCTAAAGGCGATGGAACACCCCGATTCAATCCTTTCTTTATCCCAAAAATGATTGCAGATATTGCTTCTGGTCATATTTCAATTAAATACGGACTTAGAGGTCCAAACTTTACAACAGTTTCAGCTTGCGCTTCATCCACCAATGCATTGATTGACGCTTTCAATTACATTCGATTAAACAAAGCAGATATCATTGTTTCTGGAGGTTCTGAGGCGGCTATTAATGAAGCTGGTGTTGGTGGTTTTAATGCACTTCAAGCACTAAGCACAAGAAATGATTCACCTTCAACTGCTTCTCGCCCTTTCGACTTAGACAGAGATGGTTTTGTTTTAGGAGAAGGAGCTGGTTGTTTAATTTTAGAGGAGTATGAACACGCTATAAGAAGAGGCGCAAAAATTTACGCTGAAGTAGTTGGCGGAGGCATGAGTGCAGATGCTTATCACATGACAGCTCCTCATCCAGAGGGAATAGGTGCATTTAATGTGATAAAGAATGCTTTAAGCGACGCAGAAATGCAGCCAGAAGACATTGATTATATTAATGTACATGGAACCTCAACCCCTATAGGCGATCCACAAGAAATTAAAGCCATTGAAAAATCCTTTGGTGAGCATGCTTATAAACTAAATATCAGTTCAACTAAATCAATGACAGGCCATTTGCTAGGTGCTGCAGGTGCAATTGAAGCAATTGCAACTACATTGGCAGTTAAAAACGATATTATACCACCAACCATTAATCACTTTACCAACGATCCTGTATTTGATACCCGATTAAATCTAACATTCCTTAAGGCACAGCACAGAGTGGTTAATGCTGCCATTAGCAATACTTTTGGCTTTGGGGGTCACAATGCCTCTATTGTGTTAAAAAAGTTTGTTCAATAAAACGTTTTACGTTTGTTAAGGCTCTTCAAGTTTTTTCAAAATTACTTTTCTAGCGATAAAAAATTATTTCTTTCACTCAAGAATATTTTAGGCTTTTATCCCAAAAACATACGTTTATATAAACAATGTTTACGCCATAGATCGGCCTCTGTAACGCTTAAAGACGGTGCTGATAATAGCAACGAAAGACTCGAATTTTTAGGAGATGCTGTACTTGGGGCCGCTGTAGCTCATTACCTTTTTCGAAAGTTTCCCTTTAAAGACGAAGGTTTTTTAACAAAAATAAGATCACGTATTGTGAGTAGAGCAAACTTAAACAGCCTATCGCGCAAGCTGGGTTTGTTTGATATGATGGAAGTTAAAAGAGAAAACGAACAAATATATAAATCGGCAGGTGGCGATGCGCTAGAAGCGTTTATTGGGGCTGTTTATTTAGACAGAGGATATACAGCAGCGCAAGCCTTTGTTATTGATAAACTCATAAAGCTGCATTTAGATTTAGAAGAAATTTTGAACACAGATAAAGATTACAAAAGTAAGCTTGTGGAATGGAGTCAAAAAGAAAAAAGGGTAATTCGCTATGAAGTAGCTGCAGAAAGAGGGGGTGGAATAAGTAAATATTATGTTATAGATCTTTATGTAGATGAAGTGAAGCAAACTACAGGCAACGGAAACTCTAAAAAAGCAGCAGAACAACATGCTGCAGAGAAATATTTAAGCGAAATAAGTAATTAATCTAAAAAGTACGTTTAGCAAGTTTTTTGTAAACATAGGTATCGCCTGTTACAGCAAAAACAAGGTAAATTCCATTTCTAAAACCAGACACTTCAATAGGGTAATCGAGGGAGGTAACATTTGTAAAATAACGTCTGAAATATTCCTGGCCATTAATATCGGTAATGAATATGGTTAAGTTATTTGCATACTTTAAAACAGCTTTTAAATAAAGTGTTTGATCAACAGGGTTGGGATTAATGTCAATCGCCAAAGGTTCACAACTTCCCATGTTGTAATATATAACACCTTCGGCAGTAGCCCTGCAAATATTTCTGTACGTTTTATTATCACATCCGCAAACAGGCTCAAAGTCTGAAGGACAAGGCGTACCTGGCCTTATATTAAAACTATCAATACAGTTAGTTGTAATTTGAGCAGGCAATGAATTAAATAAAAAGCAACAGATTACACAAAAAACTATTTTCTTTGACCTAATAATCAATTTCATGAGCGTAAAGTTATGCATAAAATTTTAATCAAAAACATTCAACAACTAGCTCAAGTAAGAGAAGTTGGAAGAGCCCCGGTAAAAGGTGAAAATATGTCGGAATTGCCTTCTATATTTGATGCTTGGCTGGCAATTGAAAATGATATAATTGTTGGTTACGGAAACATGGCAGATTGGCCAGGCATTAACGATTGGAGTAATTTAGAGGTAATTGACGCAAGCGGAAAAATTATACTTCCATGCTATTGCGACTCACACACTCACATTGTATTTGCGGGCACAAGAGAAGGAGAATTTGTTGATAGAATTAATGGCCTTTCCTATGAGGAGATTGCGCTAAGAGGCGGTGGTATCAACAATTCAGCAAAAAAAATGCAAGAAGCAAATGAAGAACAACTTTACGAAGATGCATTAAAGCGAATCAATGAAATGATTTCACAAGGCACCGGAGCCATCGAAATAAAAAGCGGTTATGGCTTAAGCTTTGAGTCAGAATTAAAAATGTTAAGCGTAATAAAAAAGCTCAAAGAAACATTGCCAATACCAATAAAATCAACCTTTTTAGGGGCACATGCCATTCCCCCTGCCTATAAAGAAAACAGAGAAGCATATATAAATTTAATTATTAATGAAATGCTACCTGCTATTGCCAAAGCGCAGCTTGCCGATTATTGTGACGTGTTTTGCGAAAGAAATTATTTTTCGCCAGATGAAACTTTACAAATATTAATGGCTGCAAAGAAATATGGAATGATTGCAAAAGTGCATGCAGAACAATTAAGTAATTCAGGAGGCGTGATGGCCGGCATTAAAGCCAATGCAATAAGTGTAGATCATTTAGAGTATGTTGGAGATGCAGAAATTGAAGCTTTACTCAACAGCAATACAATGCCAGTAATTTTGCCCGGAGCGGCTTTTTTTCTGAGTTTACCAAACCCGCCAGCAAAGAAAATGATTGCAGCGGGTTTACCTGTAGCCATTGCCAGTGATTTTAACCCAGGAAGTAGCCCCAGCGGCAATATGAATTTAATGAATGCAATTGCCTGTATTCAATATGGTTTAACACCTGAGCAAACAGTGAATGCTTCAACAATCAATGGCGCTCATGCTATGGGTTTAACAAGCCATTATGGGTCAATAAGCATTGGTAAAAAAGCTAATATTATTATTACAAGGGAAGTACCATCATTGGCCTATCTTACTTATGCATTTGGCAGTAATTTGATTGACCAAGTATATATTAATGGCAAGTTGTTTAATGGCTCAATATTACCTGTTTAAGCAACATCAATCAATTTGGAAAAATTTTTATTAAGCCAAGCAAGGTGCCAACTGTAATGCAATCCATTAGTAAAGGGTAGGAATATTTAACGAGGTGCATTACTTTATAAAATGATTGACGAAGCGCTTTGGTGCTTCCCAATTATTAATACCGATGTGAAATAAGTAATGGCCCAAACTTTTTTCCGATCGGCATTTACCAATGTAAAATTTTAAATTATTGGAATAATTTGTTATCAATGGAAATAGAAACAACACATTCAATTAAATTGTATTATGTTTGGGTGTTATGAATCAAAGCAAAACAATATCAAATATAAAAACAGAAAACACGCTGAGTTCCCCAGAGACAGCAGTATTATGGTGTTTGTTGTATTTCGATACCTTTAACTACCCTTTAAGCTTTGATGAAATTTACAGCTTTTGTACAATTAAAATAGCGAATGAATCAATACTTGAATCTACGCTTAATGATTTATTATATAAAAATTTAGTTCATAAAAAGGACTTGTTTTATTTTGTTTCTGAAGATGATCTCCTTGTTGAAAGGCGCATTAAAGGAAATAAATTTGCGCAGCAAGTAATGCCCAAAGCATTAAAGTATGGTCGATTTATTTCTAAATTTCCGTTTGTTGATGCCGTTTGTATTTCAGGTTCACTTTCAAAAAATTATTTTGATGAAAATGCAGATGTTGATTTTTTTATTGTCACAAAACCTGAGCGTTTATGGCTTTGTAGAAGCCTTTTAGTTGGATTTAAAAAAGTATTTTTGCTGAACTCTCGAAAATATTTTTGTGTAAACTATTTTGTTAGCAACGACAATTTAATTATTCCCGATCAAAATATTTTTACTGCCACCGAAATAGCATCTCTCATTCCTGTGAACAACCATATTGAATACACTCGTTTTATAGCGCAAAACAAATGGATTTATGGGCTACTGCCTAATTTTGACTTTAAAATAAAGACAACAGCATTTCCCATCAATGAAAGTAAGATAAAAAAAACTATTGAAAGAATTTTAGGGAAAGGCTTAGGCAATTTTGCAGATAAACAACTCTTTAAACTTACACTTAAAATTTGGCAAAAAAAATTCAAACATTTTGATAAAAATGATTTTGATTTGAATATGCGTTCACGAAAAAATGTGAGTAAACATCACCCTAGTGGCTTTCAACAAAAGGTACTTAAAAACTGGGGTTTAAGCAAAGAGCGATTTTGCAAGAAGCACAAATTGAATTTTTTTGAATGATGAAAGTACTTATTACACATTCTTATTTTTTACGTTTTGACGCTAAACAGTGGGGTTTACAGCAACCTTACGCACCAATAGGCGCAATGTATGCATCAGCAGTTTTAAGAAAGATGAACTGCGAGGTTAGCTTTCACGATACAATGTTTGCCGAAAAGGGAGATGAAGTTATTGCACCTTTAAATAAGCATAAACCAGATTGGTTTATTATTTATGATGATGGTTTTAACTACTTAACTAAAATGTGCCTCACCAACATGCGTGATGCTGCTTTTGAAATGATACAACTGGCAAAAGACAGCGGCTGCAAGGTAGCTGTATCTAGCTCCGATAGTACCGATCGTTATGAAGAATATTTGCAAAAAGGTGCCGATGTTGTTTTGTTGGGCGAGGCAGAAGAAACAATTCAAGAGTTAATAAAACTTGATGCAGAACAGCAATCTTGGCATCATATTAAAGGCATTGCTTGCAAAATAGCTATCGATACCATTTGTAATCCGAGAAGGGCTGTAATTAAAGATCTTGATAATATTCCATTTCCAGCTTGGGATTTAATTGACATGGCGCAATACAAACAACGTTGGTTGAGTTCAAGCGGCTATTTCTCTATAAATATGGGTACAACCAGAGGCTGCCCCTATAAATGCAATTGGTGTGCAAAGCCTATTTATGGCAATCGCTACAACAACAGATCGGTAGAAAATGTGGTTGAAGAGTTAAAAATGTTGAAAGAAAAGTATGCATTTGATCATGTTTGGTTTTGTGATGATATTTTTGGTTTAAAGCCAGGTTGGGTTAAAGCTTTTGCTGATTTATTAGAAAAAGAAAACATCAAATTTCAATTTAAAATACAATCGCGCGTTGATTTATTATTGGAAGATAAACAGATCGCAGATTTGGCTCGTGCGGGATGCAATAATGTTTGGGTTGGCGCCGAAAGTGGCTCTCAAAATATATTAGACGCCATGGATAAAGGTACGCAGGTTGAACAAATATATGAAGCTACGCGTTTACTTAAAAAACACGGCATCAAACCGGCCTTTTTTATCCAGTTTGGTTATCCAGGAGAAACAATGAAAGATATAGAAAAAACAATGGATATGATTAATGACTTGTTGCCTGAAGATATTGGAGTTTCGGTATCTTATCCATTGCCTGGTACTAAATTTTATGAGCAAGTAAAACACGAAATGGTAAATAAAACCAATTGGTCTGATTCTGATGATTTAGCATTGATGTTTAAAAACACCTACCAGGCCAATTTTTATAAACAACTACACAGGTATGTGCATAAGAACTATCGCAAGCATCAGGCAGTAGAAACAATTAAACTGCTGTTCAACTCGCCAAGTAAATCTACTTATTTTACATTAAAAAGAGCAGCATCTTACGCATGGTATTTGCCAGCCACTTTTATCGAGAAGAAAAAGTTAAATCGTTTACAGCATGAATAATACAAGGGAGGCCTTTAATAAAGCTGCAACAGATTATGATGTTAGCTTTACCAATACAACAATTGGTTCGATGCAACGGAAACGCGTATGGAAGTATCTTGAAAATATTTTACAGAACCGAAAAGCAGAAGTGCTAGAAATTAACTGTGGCACAGGAGAAGATGCTTTATGGCTTGCTCAAAAATGCTATAGTGTAACAGCTACAGATGCTGCAGGAGGTATGATTACCGTGGCCGAAAGCAAAAAAATTATTGGTGGTATAAACAATGTAAATTTTAAAACTATCGATTTTTTTAAACTTCATAAAACATTACAGCCACAACAATTTGATTTTATTTTTAGCAATTTTGGTGGGTTAAACTGTGTGAATGAGGCCGAGCTGCTGCACCTTTCAAAAGATTTTGCAAGATTGCTTTATCCAGGTGGAAAAATGGTGATGATTGTGATGGGCAAATATTGTTTATGGGAAACAGGATATTATTTTTTCAAATTTAAATTAGGAAAAGCTTTGCGCAGATGGGACAATAAAGGTGTACCAACAAAAATTGAAGAAGAGGAATTTGAAACTTGGTTTTATAGTGTGCGTGGTTTAAATAAAATTTTTTCGGAACATTTTAAATTAATAGATGCAAAACCTATTGCAGTGGCAGTGCCGCCTTCATATCTTCAGCTCTATTTTGATAAAAGGCCAAACCTGCTTAAAAGATTTGACAAATTTGATAATTTATTAACGCGTTGGAAATGGCTTTCGAATTTTAGCGACCATTTAATTTTAACTTTTGAGCTAAAAAAAACTGTGTAACAAAATGATACAAAAAAAAGTACTCTTTACCCACGGTTATTTTTTAGATGAAGACCCTAAAGAAAAAACCATTATGCGGCCCTATCCTCCGCTTGGGATTTTATATTTAAGCGCGTATTTAGAGGAGCACGGTATTGATAACGATGTGTTTGATTCCACCTTTAGCACAATTGATTTATTAAAACAATATCTTTTAAAGGAAAGACCTGATATTATTGGTATTTACACCAATTTAATGACTAAAATCAATGTTTTAAAAATTATTGAATTTATAAAAGAAGAACAGCACCATTTACAAACAAAAATAATTTTGGGCGGGCCTGAAGTAAAAAACCATGCTGATAATTTTTTGAAGTATGGTGCAGATGTCATTGTTTTAGGCGAAGGCGAGGAGACGATGTTAGCGCTGGTTCGTTTTTTTTGCGAAGAACGCGCTTATGAAGAATTAAAAGAGATAAAAAGCATTGCCTATTTAGACCAAGCTACAAATCAAAAACATATTAGCGATAGCAGACCTTTGTTGCGACAGATTGATTTGCTGCCCATGCCTAATAGAAAAAAAATAAATATGCAATTGTATTTTGATGTTTGGAAAAAACATCATGGACAAAGTGTGGTTTCGTTGAGCACCATGCGCGGCTGTCCTTATACTTGCAAGTGGTGTAGTCGTGCTGTTTATGGGCAAACCTACCGCAGAAAAAGCGCCAAGTTGGTAGTTGATGAAATGGTTTATTTAAAAACAAATTATGATGTTGATGCAATATGGTTTGTAGATGATGTTTTTACTATTAGTCATAAATGGTTAAAAGAATTTGCTGAGGAGATCGCAATAAGGAAAGTAGCATTTCCTTATGAAATAATTACAAGAGCCGACAGGCTTAATGAAGAAGTGATTGATTTGTTAAAAGCCAGTGGTTGTTTCAGAGTTTGGATTGGTGCAGAAAGTGGTTCACAAAAAATTATTGACGCCATGGATAGAAGGGTAGATGTTAATGTGGTGCGTGAAATGATTCAAATGGCACAAAAAAAAGGAATACAAGCAGGCACCTTCATTATGCTTGGCTATCCTGGTGAAACCACTGCAGATATTGAAGAAACGATACATCATTTAAAAGTTGCTAATCCAGATTTGTATACGATCACTATCGCTTATCCAATAAAAGGAACACCGCTTTACGAAGAGGTAGAAGCCAACTTTACTGTTTTCCCCGAATGGGACAAAGGAACCGATAGAGACATTGATTTTAAACGCACTTATAATAAAAAATTTTATGAGTATGCTGTTAGGCTTGTTTATAACGAAGTGCGTTTTCATAAAGAAACATTAAAAAGCAACACTAACTATTTGCTACTTCCTTATTTAAAAGCCAAGAGTTACGCAGCAAGAGGCGCTATGCTCATTGAAAGATTAAGATCATGAAGGCATTAAATTGGTCATTCCCCAAATTACTACTATTGACCTTTGCCTTTATTTCCGTTGTGTTTTTTTTGAGTTTTAAATGGGTTAACAACCAATGGCGCTATAACATTGCTAGCGATGGGAAAGGTTATTATGTATATTTGCCTGCTGCGTTTATTTATCATGATTTTTCATACCAATTTACAAAGTACACAGAAGAAAAGTATTACCCTGGCGATATACAACCATCTGTTGCACAATTTCCCTCTGGGCAAAAACTAAACAAATACTTTGTTGGAGAGGCTGTATTGTTGATGCCTTTCTTTTTTGTGGCTTGTTTTCTCTCTTATTTGTTTCAATTTCCCATTGATGGATATAGTTTTATTTTTCAAGCATCTGTTAGCGTGGCTGCTATGTTTTATGCCTTGGCAGGGCTTTATATGCTCAGTAAATTTCTGAAACATTTTATTGCATCAGACAATATAATTTCTTTGGTTTTATTACTTGTTTTTTTAGGCAGTAATTTATTGCACTACACATGGATGGAGCCAAGTATGTCGCATGTATATTCGTTTTTTGCGATAAGTGTATTTATGGCTTTTTCCGCCGATTTTTTTACGTTTAAAAACAAGGCAAAACTACTTTTGTTGATTGCTATTTTTGGTGTTATTTGTTTAATTAGACCAGTAAATGCGCTCATAATATTAACACTTCCGTTTATTTGGATGTTATTAAAAATAAGATCTCCTTTTGCAATAATCATTCAATCAAAAAAGACTTTTTCCTTAGGTTTTTTATTGTTTGGAGCTATGCTATTTCTTCAGTTATTCTTGTATAAACTTCAAATTGGACAATGGTGGACTTGGGCATATGCAAACGAAGGTTTTAATTTTAGCCATCCTCATTTTAGTGAACTTGTTTTTTCGTTCAGAAAAGGTTGGCTTGTATATACACCTATAGCATTGATATCGATTATTTCGGCAATACCAATGTGGCGAAAAAATGTAGTTTTATTACTCGCTTTTTTAATGCCGTTGGTAATTGTTTTATATGTTGCTTCAAGTTGGCACGATTGGGCTTATGGAGCAAGTTATGGCTGTAGGCCCATGACTGAATATGTTGGATTTGTTATAATTCCATTGGCTTTGAGCCTGCAAACCATTAAAAACTATTTGTTTAAGGCAATCCTTGTATTTTCAACTTGGTGTTTATTGCTGCTTAATTGTGTTCAAGTATATCAAATAAACAAACACATCTTGCTTTGGGATAACATGTCTTTTAAGACCTATAAAGCATCGTTTTTGAAGACATCTGACGCCCATGTGAACATGCTTGAGCAAATGGAGTAAAGTGTATTTAAAATCAATGTTTGTAAGATTTATTTATCTTCGGGGGTTAATTAACATAAGCTTAGGTTTTTTACAGCTACTTTTTAAGTGTAATTTTTGATTTTACTATGCGCCATGAATAGGTTTTTATCGCTTTTGTTTGTTTTAATTTTAAGCCAAGTTGCGTTTGCGCAAAAGCTGAAAACCCTGGTAACCGAAGGTAAAGCGGCTATTGAAAGGCAGGAGTTTTATTTGGCCGAAAATTACTTTAAAAAGGCTATTGGCATTGATTCTAGCGCTATTGAATTGCAATACCTTTATGCTGAAGCCTGCCGACTCGACTTAAACTATACAGTTGCCGAACGTTGGTATGGTAAGGTTTACAAGAAAGACAATGGTAAAGTATATCCAGAGGCGCTTTTTCATTTAGCCGCCTGTAAAAAAAGTAATGGGCGCTATAAAGATGCCATTAAAATGTATGACAAATATGCCAAGCGCAATACTAAAAAGCAGGCAGACAAGGCTGCATTAGCAACAAAAGCATCTCAACATTGTAGCTATGCATTGATGTTAATGAAAAATCCGCTGCCGCTCAATATAAATCATATTGATACTTTAGTAAACAGCAAAAGTGGCGAATACGGCCCGTTTGAAGTTGATAGTTTTTTATATTTTACGAGTATAAAAACATCGGGCAACAGTATTGAAAGTAAAATTTACAAATCAAAAGTAAACGCTTATAAGTTCAGTAAGTATGAAGCTTTAGATTCAATCATCAACAATCCAAATTACAATATAAGTAATGTTGTTTTTGACCCCAGTGGCAACACACTTTATTGCACCCGCAGCGACAATAAAATTGCAGATAAAGTAAATGCTAGCATTTATGCCTATCCATACAAAAACAATGCTTTTGAGGCGGGCATTAAATTACCTGCCGAAATTAATCAAGCGGGGTACAGCAATACACATCCATCGCTAATAAAAATCAATGGACATGTAACTCTTTTTTTTGCAAGCAACAGGCCGGGTGGCGAAGGAGGAATGGATATTTGGTATAGTGTACAAAACAAAGATGGTAGTTGGCAAACAGCGCTTAATGTTGGTAAAAATGTAAATACCGTTGAGGATGAAATTACTCCTTTTTTCTGTAATCCTTGCCAAACTTTATATTTTAGCAGTAGCTATCATAAAGGCATGGGCGGTTTTGATATTTTTAAATCGGAGTTCAAGAAAGGGCAATATGGTGAACCAGAAAACCTTGGCTACCCTATCAATAGCCCGCAAAACGACATGTATTTTAAATATAACGATACCAAAAGCAAAGCCTATTTTACATCAAATAGGGAAGGTTCTTACTATGAGAAATATGAAACCTGTTGTAACGATATTTACTTTGTTAATCTCCCAGAGCATAGCGATAGTGTAATGGTTGAAGAGGAGCAAAAAGATACGCTGTACATTGCAAAGTCGCGCCTACAAACTTTGGTTCCTCTAACCTTGTATTTTAATAATGATGAGCCCGATAGTAAAACCCTAAATACCTCCACAAAAAAAACATATACAGAAACAGTTAACGCTTACTTGGCGCTAAAAAAGAACTATTTAAAAGCCTATGCCAAAGGCTTAGAAGCGGAGCAAAAAGAAATAGCAATGACCGAAATGGAGGACTTTTTTGAAGACTCTGTAAGAAGCTCATATCAGGAGTTAGAGCAATTTGCAGCACTTATGTTGTTTGTTTTAAAAGAAGGCGAAAAAGTAAATCTTACTTTGAAAGGTTATTGCAGTCCATTAGCATCAACATCATACAATGTAAACTTGGCCAAAAGAAGGCTTTCGAGTTTAGTAAACTACTTTAATGCTTACCAAGATGGCGCATTAAAAAATTACTTGGCCGATGAAAAAAAAGTAAAAATTATTATTGAAGAGGTTGGTGAATTAAAAGCCTCTCAACTTGTTAGTGATAATCCAAATGATGCCACCAACGCTGTTTATAGCCGCGCTGCAGCGCTTGAAAGAAAGATACAAATTATAGCTGTTTCTACAAAGGATTGAATCGATTTTTTGACCTAAATTCCGTATTAGAAGCAGCATCGCAATACCAACTGTAATAGGCTGTAATATATACATCCTAAAGCGCAACGGATTATATAACGCCTTGCATAGTTATTGAGTGTTTTCCCTACTTGTCTATTTAATTAACAAAAGAGGCTCAACACCTGCCATTGATTGTGCTATTAGCAGCTGCTTACAAAGCAATCATAGTAAAAAGAAGCCTTTCGATTTTAGCAAATTATACCAATTGCATTTATTTTTTAGTCCAACTAAAAAATAAATATGCAAGGTTATTGCCGATATTACTTGAAATTAGTATAAATGGTATAATTTATAAATCACATTGGTATAAAAAGTTCCCTCCTGGAAGACATGCTAGTGCATGAGCAGTTTGTGCCCATATAGGATAGCATCGTTAAGTAAAATGGAAGATAGCGGACTTGTCCCGCTATGACGAAATTACGGTGTTTTTAAGTTGTTGAAACCTACAACAAAGCCTCAATAATTTTCTCTACCGAATAACCATCGGCCTCCGCCTTGTAATTTCTTACAATACGATGACGCAATACAGATAAAGCCACTGCTTTTACATCATCAATATCGGGCGCATATTTTCCATGAATCATGGCATGGCATTTTGCACCAATCACCAAGTTCTGTGAAGCACGCGGACCAGCACCCCAAGATAAATAATCTTTTACCAATTGTGGCGCCATATCAGAGTTGGGACGTGTTTTTACCACTAATTTCACCGCATATTCCATGACATTATCTGGTACAGGAATTTTTCTTACCAGGGCTTGATAAAACAAAATTTCTTCTGCGCTTAAAATTTTATTGAGTTGTGGTTTATGGTCTTGTGTAGTGCTTTTTACTATGGCTAATTCTTCTTGAAAGCTAGGATAATCGAGCCATACAGAAAACATAAAACGATCTAATTGTGCTTCGGGTAAAGGATAAGTTCCTTCTTGTTCTATTGGATTTTGTGTAGCTAATACAAAAAAGGGATTGCCTAAAGCATAACGCTTTCCCGCTACTGTTACAGATTTTTCTTGCATGGCTTCGAGCAATGCCGATTGTGTTTTTGGAGGTGTTCTATTGATCTCATCTGCCAAAACAATATTAACAAATAAGGGTCCTTTAATGAATCTAAAATTGCGCGTATCATCTAAAATTTCGGAGCCAATAATATCCGAAGGCATTAAATCTGGTGTAAATTGAATACGGCTAAAATCTAGCCCCAGTGCATCTGAAATGGTATTTACCAATAAGGTTTTGGCCAAGCCCGGAACCCCAATTAATAAACAATGTCCTCTACTAAAAATAGAGATTAAAACATCTTTTATTATATCTTGTTGGCCAACAATAACCTTTGCAATTTCTTGATTGAGCTCTTTGTATTTCTTTACAAACTCATCAACTGCTTCTACATCCGACTTCATAAGTTTATGTGATAATTAGTTGTTATAATTTTATTGTTTTTTTTGCTCTATTTTACTTAATGGTTCATCAAACCAATCGTATTTTAATTTGCACTTTCTAAACTCTTCATCAATTTTTACATAAGTAAGTGCTCTTCTTTTTTTAACCCAAGCCTCAACTGTTTTTTGTTGCTTTTTTACTAAGGCTACATTTTGAAGTTTTTGATAGTCTTCCTTTAAATTGGCTTTGTGCGGTGCTGTGCGTTCTTTTAAATACAAAATACGATAGGCTTGTTTACCATCGTTGCTTGCAAATTTAACAGGTGCAGAAACCTCACCTACTTTTAATTTATCTACTGTAAAGAAAAGACCCGCATCCATTTCACTTGTTTCGAAACGTGTTGTGCCTGAGTTTTGATTAACGATTGAACCGCCATTGTATTTTGTTTCTGCATCATCAGAAAATTTGTTGGCGGCATCTTTAAACTCCATTTTATCTTTTTCAATCACCAATTTAATAGAATCTAAGTATTGTTGTGCTTTTAACATATCGCTACTAAGTACTTTGGGCACTAATAAAATATGTCGCAAGTTTGCTTGTTCACCTCTTCTTTCTACCATTTGAATGATGTGAAAGCCGTATTGTGACTCAATCACAGGAGAAACATCTTTACCTTGTAAAGTAAAGCCTGCTGCAGAAAATTCAGAAACAAGTTCATTTCTTGTTTTAAAACCCAACTCACCGCCAAAAGAGGCAGATCCGTCTTCGGAGTATAACACCGCCAATGCTGCAAAATCTTCACCCGCAACAATTCTATCTCTTAACTTTTGTAATTTTTCCTTAACGGCAGCCTTAACTTCTTCGTTAACTGGCGGGCGCTTAACAATCTGACATATTTCTACTTCGCTGTTTACCATTGGCAAACTATCTTTAGAAATTGTATTGTAAAAAGCACGCACATCTGCAGGGGTAACTTTTACCTCTTGTGTAATTTTCCCTTGCATGGTTTTAGCCAACAATATTTTTCGTAAATCTTCTTTGTAATCGGCCTTGAGCTCAGCAATGCTCTTGCCCATAAATTCTTCTAGTTTTTTTTCTGAGCCCGCCTGTGCAACGTAATAGCGCATTCTTTGGTCTAACTCACCTTCTATTTGGCCATCACTTACAGTAACACTATCTAGTTCGGCTTGGTGAACCAATAGTTTTTGAAACAATAGCTCTTCAAGTATGGTGCATTCATCAACAGGTAAGGAGTCATTGCCCTGTGATTTTAATTGTTGTAATTCATTGTCTAAATCAGATTGCAAGATGAGGTTATTGCCCACCACAGCTACTACTTGATCAATAATTTTACCTTTTGGTTGCGCATGCACAAAGCCCACACAAATAAAAAGTAACGTAAAAAATAATAACCTCAAATGCACCATTGCTTAGTTTTAAAAAGAGGTGTAAAGATACATTTAGCTATCAATTTAAAGTGATATGAAATCCAAAATATGCTAAAAATGTAATTGTATGCACTGATTGATTCATGCTTTTTACGCCAGTGTGAACTATTTCGCGTCCTTTAAACCTAGTAATTTTTCTTTCAGCAACCTTAAATAAGCAATGGCTTGTTCGCGCTTGTCATCAAACATTTCAGGGCTTTGTTCTAAGTATTGTCTGGCACCTTGAATTGTAAATCCTTTTTCATTGATCAATTCATTTACCTTGGCAATGGCTTCAATGTCTTTAGTGGTAAAAAGCCTGTTGCCATTTTTATTTTTGTGGGGTTTAATAATTTCAAATTGCTTATCCCAAAATCTAATTTGAGACGCATTTAGTTTTAGCATAGCAGCTACTTCACCTATGGTGTAATATAACTTTTCTATTTCTTTTTCTTTGTATGGCATTGGCTTCAAAAATACAAAATAAGAAATAGCCTGCTTAATTTATTATTGAAATATTGAAAAGCTCATAAAAAACAGCATCTTTGTTATTCCATACAATGTATATTATTTATGAAAGAACAAACCATACAGCACACTGTAATATTTAAAGCCACACCCATTGATGTATACTATACCATAATGGATGCAGAAAAACACAGTGATTTTACCGCATCAGAGGTAGTGATTGTTAACCAAGAGGGCACTATTTTTTCGGCTTACGATGGATATATTGAAGGTAAAAATGTAACATTAGTGGAAGGCAAAAAGATTGTTCAACTTTGGCAAGCACTCGAAGAAGGTTGGCCCGAAGAGCATGTATCGGAAGTTACCTTTGAGTTTGAGCCGCACACAGCAGGTACCTTAATGAAGTTTACGCATAAAAATGTGCCCGAAAAAATGTTTAAGTCTATTGAACAAGGGTGGAAAGATCATTATTGGGCTGCAATGCACGAATGGTTTCAAGAGTTATAAATTAGCCTTTTTGTTATAAGATACATTTACCAACAATAAATTAACTTAATTAACATTATACCTTTCTCCGCTGAGAAATTTCTTTATTGCAAGTCAATTAAAATTACTTTAGAACGCTGTTAAATGAAACAACTTACATTACCCAAAAACAATAAAAAATGATAGCATTACCAAAGGGAAGTAAAAAGCTTATTATGGCCTGGGCCACCTACGATTTAGCCAACTCGGTATACAATCTTGTAATTACAGCAACTATATTTCCTATCTACTACAATGCTGTAACAACAAGCAAAGATGCCAGTGGAAAAATTTTAAGTGAAACTGTTAACTTTTTGGGATTTAATTTTAAAAACTCGGCGCTGTATGAATACGCTATTGCCTTTGCCTACTTAATAGTGGCTATACTTTCGCCGCTGCTATCAGGAGTTGCCGATTATGGAGGTAGCAAGAAAAAATTTATGAAGATATTCTGTTATTTAGGAGCCACAGCCTGTTTGCTGATGTATTTTTTTGATAAAGACACTGTATCATTAGGAATAATTTTAGCAGTATTGGCCTGCGTTGGCTTTAGCGGCAGTATGGTTTTTTACAATGCTTATTTGCCCGAAATTGCAGCGCCCGAACAACAAGATGCTGTGAGTGCAAAGGGCTTTGCTATGGGCTATTGGGGAAGTTCTATTTTATTAATTGTTAATTTAATGATGGTTCAAAAACCCGAGTGGTTTGGCTTAAGCAATGCGGGGCAAGCCACAAAAATTGCGTTTCTTTCGGTTGGATTGTGGTGGGCGGGCTTTGCACAAATTCCATTTTATTATTTGCCCGAGGGCAAAAGAAAAGACGGCAACAGAACCACCTTTATTAAAGGCTATCAAGAACTAGCGAAGGTATGGGGTGAGTTGAAACACAATATGCAATTAAAACGTTTTTTAGTTGCTTTTTTTGTATACAGCATGGGGGTTCAAACTGTGATGTTAGTAGCCACCCTATTTGGCTCTAAAGAAATTAAAGACGCAGATGGCAATGGCATGGACACAGGTAAGTTGATTACCGTTATTTTAATCATTCAATTTGTGGCTATGGCTGGGGCTTATCTTTTTTCATTTTTATCAAGAAAAAAAGGCAATTTATTTACATTAAAAACAGCCACGCTTTTTTGGGTTATTGTTTGCATAGGCACCTATGCCTTTGTGTATACACCTGCCCATTTTTATATGGTAGCTGTTTGTGTAGGGCTTGTAATGGGCGGTATACAATCACTTTCAAGAAGTACCTATAGCAAAATGCTACCCGAAACAAAAGACCACACTTCTTACTTTAGCTTTTATGATGTTTGCGAAAAATTGAGCATTGTATTTGGCATGCTTTGCTTTGCGCTTATTACCGAAAATAGCAGCACTATGCGCACGCCTATTTTAGCTTTAATTGTATTTTTTGTGTTTGGTTTTTTACTTCTGTTGCGTATTCCAAAAATGCAGGAACAAAATAGTCACTGATGATTAGAGCATTACATTTGGTTGGCGCGGACGCCAAGCAATTACTAAATTTTAAAATATTAAATAGTATCATTTGTTAAATATAAGCCTGTTTTATCACTCGTACTATGTTTGAAGTAAACAATAAAAAAAATGTCTACTGGCTTGCGCTGCTCTGTTTTGCAATTACACTAATCCTTATTGTTTTAAGCCAAGGCACCTACGATCCTGGAGATGGCGTACAACATTATTTAATTGCCAAATATGCATGGCAACATCCTTTGCTTTTGCTTGATCATTGGGGAAAACCTATTTACACTTTACTGTGCATGCCATTTGCTCAATTTGGCTTTTTGGGAAGTAATATTTACAACCTCATTTGCAATACAGCTACAGCTTATTTGGCCTATCTTATTGCTCAAAAATTGGGATTTAAAAACGCTTGGGTTGGCTTTATTCTGGTGTTTTTTTCGCCGCTCTTTTTTGTAACTAGTTTTAGCGGTTTAACAGAGCCCACCTTTGCGCTTATTTTAACAGCTTCGGTATTACAGCTGTTAAACAGGCGTTATATTATGGGCGCAATACTTATTTCTTTTTTGCCATTTGCGCGCACTGAGGGCTTTTTTATTTTGCCCTTATTTGCTGTATATTTAATTTCTGAAAAGGAATGGAAAGGATTGTTTTTAATAGGATTTGCAACACTCATTTACGCGTTAATTGGCTGGTTGGTTTTAAAAGACTTTTTTTGGATATTGCATCAAAACCCATATAAAGGAGCCATTGATATTTATGGCAAAGGGCCATTAATGCATTTTGTGGCTGCAAACGACCGTTTGTTTGGCTTGCCATTGGTAGTTCTATTTTTATTAGGATGTGCATGTTTAATTGTTGGCCGAGTAAAAATAAATGAAATGCGAAAGGCTTTTTATTTGCTTATTTTGGGTGCTTTCGGTGTTTATTTTATCATGCATTCTGTTTTTTGGTGGAAAGGTTTGTTTGGCTCTCTGGGCTTGCACAGAGTAATGGCGGGTGTTGCACCTATGTTTAGCTTGGTGGCGCTTGTTGGTTTTAATTATATTGAACGTTTTTTAGATTTTAAAAAGCCGCTTCAAAAAATAGGAATGTTTTTAATTTTAATAGCTGTTGTAATTTATCCTTTTAAGCAATATAGGCCGCCATTAAAACCAGATGCAGAAATGCAAGTATTATTAAACACATCTAATTGGATAAAAAGCAACACCATAAAAACAAATCAAAAAGTATATTGCATGTATCCGCTTTTAAGCATGTTATTAAATATAGATGTGTTTAACACACAAAAATACTTTAGTACATGCTTGCTTAAATACAAGGATTTTAGCAGTGCAATTATGCCCGGAGACCTTATTATTTGGGATTCGCATTTTGGTAATGAATGCGATTTTACACCTGAGGATATTGCCAAATTGCCCAAAGTAAAAAGAATTGCCCATTTTGAGCAAACCAATGGATCAAATCAAAAATTTGAGGTTGTTGTATTTGCTGTTTTAAGCCCCGTTAAGCAATAGAAAAACGGAATAATGCCAATAGTATTGACAAAGCGCCTTGATGCCCACTGCGGATGAATTAGGGGGGCAACACAAGCACAAGATGAATTGCCATTGAGCTGCCCTTAATACCAATTGTATTTATTAAACCCAGATTACGCATTAGAAATGCGTAAACGATAAAGAAATTGTAAATCAGATTTTTACAAATCTGATAACATTTTCTATATCGGGATTAACCCAACTAAATCAAGTAGTTCGATTTTTTAAATCTCCTATTGATTAATTTGG
>CAMBZU010000047.1 GCA_945872355.1 Chitinophaga pinensis | reverse complement strand
CGAAGTTAACTCCTAAAGTTTTGTATGTAATGTCAAAACCCTGATATACCCATGAATTCATGGTTTCCCATAGTTTTTTAACTTGTTCATTTCCAGCTTCCCACTGGCGCAACATTTCTTGCACTTTTAACATTAAAGGCGCAGTTTTTTCAGCTTCTTCTTTCGTTTTTCCCGCTTCTATAAGGCTCGCTACTTCTATTTTGTATTCCTTATCAAATGTTACGTAATATTTTCCAACTAAATGATCTCCTTTGGTGTTGCTGCTTTCGGGGGTTTCACCCTTGCCAAAAAGTTGATAGGCCAGCATGCTTTTACAAATGTGAATTCCTCTGTCATTCACTATGTTTACTTTAAATACTTTTCGGCCATTGGCTTCCATAATTTTTGCAATGGAGTAACCTAAGAGATTATTCCTTATATGCCCTAAATGCAATGGTTTATTGGTGTTTGGCGAAGAGTATTCTACTAATACTGGTGCTTGTTTTTGATCAATTTCTTTAAAGCCATACTTTGCATCGTTGATGTGCAATTGAAAATGTTTAATCCAAATTTGGGCATTTAATTCAAGGTTTAAAAATCCATTTACAACATTGAAGCTTTTTATTAATTCATTGTTTTGGGCTAATAATTCACCAATGTTTTGTGCTGTTTCTAAAGGACTTTTATTTGCTAATTTGGTGTATGGGAAAACCACTAAGGTGTAATCTCCAACAAATTCTTTTTTTGTTTTTTGAAGAAGAATATCTTCAGCTTTTGGTGAAATATTAAATAAAGTATTTAAAGTACCCGCAATTGCAGACTTTATAAGTTGTTCTATTTGCATAATTTTTGGGTTAATTTGTAAGCTGCGCTACAACTTTTTGCAAGATTTCGAAAGTGTTTTCGGCCATCAAATTTTCTTTATCAAGAGTTGGGTTTACTTCACATACTTCGAAGCAACAAACTTTTCCATTTTGCACTAAACGCACACATAAGCTTCCGGCTTCTTTTTCTGTAATGCCATTTCTAACTGGTGTTCCAGTTCCTTTGCTAATAGATGAATCCATGCTATCTACATCAAAAGAAACATAAATTTGGTTGCAAGCGCTCAAGTGAGCCAGTGTATCTCTTGCTATTTTTTCGACACCATTTCTTTTGACTTCTGCTGTTGTAAAAACTTTCACTTTGTGCTTCTTAAGTAAATAAGCTTCTTCCGGCTCTATATCGCGCAAAGCAATGAAAACAAGGTCGCGATAATTAATTTTAGGAGTTATACCGCCAACTTTTTTAAGCTTGTTCCATAAGTCAGTTGTTTCCTTGTCTAGCTTATTTATTTTATTGATAGCATTATCTTCACCTAGCGCTGTTGCGAGCGGCATTCCGTGCATGTTTCCTGTTGGCGTTGTAAAAGGTGAATGCATATCGGCGTGTGCATCAATCCAAATGGCACCTAATCTTTGTTTTGGATATGCCATCTTAATACCGGCAATAGTGCCGCCAGCAGTGCTGTGGTCTCCTGCAAGGACTACTGGAAATCCATTGTTTTTAAGTGTTTCAGAAACTTCTTTTCCAATACGTTCATAAAGACTAAGAATTCCCTTAATTCTTTTGGCATGCGGGCTACCTACTGCTTCAAAAAGAAGTTGATTTTCATTTTCAATTTCTACTGCGTCAATTTTTTTGAAGAGTGAGCTTCCGTAGTCTAATGCGGCAATTTTAATTGCGTCGACACCTAAACTAGCTCCTCTTGTACCAGCGCCAATTTCAGATTTTACTTCAATAAACTTTACCTTCTTTAACATAAATATTATTTTGATTTGTATCTCTTTGAACGTAAATATACTTGTTTATTCAGCAAAGTTGTTAATTGTTGGTTAAATTTGACTTAAACAAAAATAATTTAAATAAAATAGTGCCAATGTATTTGATGACTTAGTATATTCGTTCGCAAATTTAATAAGATTATTATAACCATTAAAAAATATGCGCCATAGGTATTTCGATTTAATAAACCAAACCTTTGATTTTCCTCAAGAGGGCTTTAAAGTAGTTGATGATGAGTTGCACTTTAATGACATCCCTTTGATGGATATTATTAAGCAATACGGCACCCCATTAAAGATATCCTATTTGCCTAAAATAAGTTCTCAGATTCAAAAAGCCAAGCGTCTTTTTAATGTGGCCATAGCTAAAGCTGATTATAAAGGTACTTATACCTATTGTTACTGTACAAAAAGTTCTCATTTTTCATTTGTTTTAGAAGAGGCATTGAAAAATGATATTCATTTAGAAACGAGCTCTGGATTTGACATTCCGATTGTAAAAAAACTATATGAGAACAAGCATATCACAAAACAAACTTATGTAATATGCAATGGTTATAAGCGACCAAATTACTTGGCATCAATTGCTGAATTAATTAATGATGGTTTTGAAAATGTGACCCCAATTTTAGATACAAAAGATGAAATAAAATATTATGAAAAAGCTATTAAAAAACCTTGTAAAATAGGCATCAGAATAGCAGCAGAGGAGGAGCCTGATTTTGAGTTTTACACTTCAAGACTAGGCATTAGAGCGAATGATATTGTTGAGTTTTATCATACAAAAATTAAAGGCAGTAGCAAGTTTGAGTTGAAGATGTTACACTTTTTTATTAATACAGGAATTAAAGATACAGCCTACTACTGGAACGAATTGTCTAAGTGTATAAATGTATACTGTGATTTGAAAAAAGTTTGTCCGGCTTTGGATAGTATTGATATTGGGGGCGGTTTTCCGATAAAAACATCGCTTGCGTTTAACTATGATTACGAGTACATGGCTGAGCAAATTGTATTGCATATTAAAACAATTTGTAATGACAACGGTGTAGATGAGCCAAATATTTTTAGTGAGTTTGGCAGTTTTACAGTTGGTGAGAGTGGGGCCACATTGTATAGCATTATTGATCAAAAATATCAGAATGATAAAGAGTTATGGAATATGATCGACTCTTCATTTATTACCACATTGCCCGATACATGGGGTATTAAGCAGCGATTTGTTATGCTCGCTATTAATAATTGGGATAAGGAATATGAAAAGGTTAACCTGGGTGGTTTAACATGTGATAGTGATGATTACTACAATTCAGAAGCCCACATCAATCAAATTTTCTTGCCAAAATTAGATAAGAAAAAGCCGCAATACATTGGTTTCTTTCACACTGGTGCCTACCAAGAATCTTTAGGTGGTTACGGAGGAATACAACATTGTTTAATACCAGCGCCCAAGCATGTGATTATTGATATTGATGAAGATGGCGAATATTTTACAAAGTTATTTGCTAAAGAACAGAGTTATAAATCGATGTTGAAGATATTAGGATACTAATAGCTTCAACCATATTCAAAAAACAAAAATAGTTGGGGTATTATTAACCTTATATTACATAATAATCAGTTAAAAACTTTGGTGCTTGCTAATTATTAATTTGGGTTTTTTTTGCAAGTATTTCTATTTTATCACTTTCATAAATGCAGGTTCCTGAACTTTTTTCAAGTGATGTTTTGTGCATAGCTATTGCCACAGTTTTTCCTTCAATTCCTCGGTATTTTTTTAATGGGCCAATAAAAAGCGGACCCAATAATTTCATTGTAAATTTACCTATTAATTCACCCAATCTAAACTCCTGTCGTGTCCCAAATAACAATGAAGGACGCATAAAAACTAAACTTTTAAACCCAAGTTTTTCTATGTCATGTTCCATTTTTCCTTTGGTTTGTAAATAAAAATTGCTTGAATGAGCATTTGCACCCAATGAAGAAACAACTATGCAGGTTGTAATTCCGTTTTTTATTGCGAGGGCTGAAATGTCAACGGGTAGGTTATAATCAATTTTAAAAAATGCTTCTTTTGTTTTGGATTTACCTATTGTTGAACCAACACAAATAAACAGACAATCGCCTTGTATTTGATCTGATATGTTTTCACGGTTTTCGAAATTTGTTTGAAGGTATTTAAGTTTTTTAATTTTAGAAGACAATGGTTGACGAACTAACGCTATTATTTGTTCAAAATTTTCATCGTTTAACAATAGCTCTAAAAGATAATTTCCAATAAGACCAGTAGAGCCAATGATTATTGCTTTTTTTTTCATAACTGTAATTTTTAAACAAATATAGTTATTCAAGCCTAAGCTAGGCCTGTAATTTAGATTAGATTTATACTCTACATTGATCAGTTAAACCAATGCGCTTTATTTATTCTTAATAATAACTTAACTTCGCACATTAAATACTATAAAAATGAACTTAGAAGAACAGATTAATGCAGCTATCAAAGCAGCAATGTTTGCCAAAGACAGTGCAAAATTAGAGGCATTAAGAGCCATAAAGAGTGCTATTTTGCTAATGAAAACATCCGCTGATGGTAATACACCTGATGGCGAATTAAAAGCTTTGCAAAAAATGGTAAAACAAAGAAAAGAAACAGCAGAATTATATATCAGTCAACAACGCGAAGATTTGGCTTCTGTAGAGTTAGCGCAGGCAGCAGTTATTGAAAGTTACTTGCCGGCACAGATGGGTGAAGATGAGATAAAACTAGCAGTTGCAGAAGTTATTAAACAAGTTGGTGCAGTTGGATTGGCTGATTTAGGTAAAGTTATGGGTGTTATAACCAAACAGTTAGCTGGTAAAGCAGAAGGGAAGCTAGTTTCTGCAATTGTAAAGCAATTACTAGCTGAATAAAATATCCTTTTTTACAAGGAGCATAATTATAGTTGCTTTTATGTTTCAATTATTTTTCGACCTTTGTACTCCAACACAATAAAACAATTAAATATGTATAGTAAAGTTTTAAGCAAAGATGCTAAGATTGCAGTAATAGGATTGGGCTATGTGGGCTTGCCAATTGCCCTTGCCTTTGCAAGAAAAGTTTCTGTTATTGGATTCGACATTAATCAACAAAGAGTTGATATGATGAAAAAAGCGGTAGATCCAAGTCAGGAGTTGCCTTCTGAAGCTTTTGAAGGATGCGATATTAAATTTACAACGTCTATTGATGAGTTAAGAGAGGCCAATTTTTTTATTGTCGCAGTTCCAACTCCAATAGATGACCATAATTTACCTGATTTAAAGCCGCTTTTAGGGGCGTCAAGATCTGTTGGGAAAGCCTTAAAGAAAGGTGATTATGTTGTTTATGAAAGTACAGTTTATCCGGGTTGCACTGAAGAAGATTGTATTCCTGTGTTAGAAGAAGTATCAGGTTTGAAATTTAAAACCGACTTTAAAGTTGGCTACTCCCCAGAACGCATCAATCCTGGAGATAAAGAACACACCATTACTAAAATATTAAAAGTTGTTTCTGGTTGTGATGAAACGTCTTCAAAAGAAATAGCTGACGTATATAAAATAATTGTTGAGCCTGGTGTTCATGTGGCATCATCAATTAAAGTTGCTGAAGCTGCTAAAATTATAGAAAATACACAGCGCGATGTAAACATTGCCTTAATGAATGAACTATCTATCATCTTCAATAAGCTTGGAATTAACACTTATGAAGTTTTAGAAGCTGCAGGTACTAAGTGGAACTTTTTAAAGTTTTTCCCTGGCTTGGTGGGCGGTCATTGCATTGGCGTTGATCCTTACTACTTAACCTACAAAGCCGAATCATTAGACTATCACGCTAAAATTATTAATAGCGGAAGATTTGTAAATGATACAATGGGGGCTTATATTGCAGGAGAGACAGTGAAAAAAATATCGGCTGCAAAGAAAAACTTGAATGATGCAACGGTATTGGTTATGGGAGCCACCTTTAAAGAAGATGTGAGTGACATTAGAAATAGTAAAGTTGCCGATGTAATTAAAGAATTAAAATCATTTGGTTTAAATGTTGAAGTGGTTGACCCACATGCAGACTCAGCTGAATTGATGCATGAATATGGTTTTTGCTTGGTTGAACAATCATCCAATAAATATGATGCTGTAATTGTAGCAGTAAACCATGCATCTTATAAGAACTTAGATGAAAATTACTTTAAATCACTAATGCCAACAGATGGTATTGTAATTGATATTAAAGGCATTTATAGAGGTAAAATTAAAGAGCTTACATACTGGAGTTTATAATACCAAGCTATCTTATTTAAAAAGCCGCACTGAAGTCATTCAAAGCGGCTTTTTATTTATTATTTAGTCACAATTATGGAATTCACTGTTGCTAATGCAAAAATAATTTAAAATACATTAACGGTTATTTCATAGTTTTGGTTAAGTATGAAAATTGATAAACCGAAAATAAATAAGATGCAACAGGATAGAACTTTAATAGTTCTTGAAAAATATTTTTTAAAATTAAGTAGGGAAAGTTGAGTCCAGAAACAACTTTAATAAACGGGCCGAAAAATATATGTCAAAATATAATTACACAATGAAATATCCTATGAAAAAAACTACAATTTTTATATTGCCAATAATTTTCGTATTGCTTTTTCAAATGCGGGCCTTGGGACAAAATACTGAATGTGCCTCTGACTACATTCATAATAACCGCATGCAAACTGATGCTGTTTATAGGAAGCAAATAGATCGCTTAGAATTGCAACTTGAAGCGAGTATTCAAAATGACACAAATGCTAGTTTAAGATCTACAATTTACTCTATTCCTGTTGTTGTTCATGTTATTCATTTAGGTGAGCCAATTGGAACAGGTATCAATATTTCGGACCTACAAATTCAACAAGCAATTGCTGGGCTAAATGACCGCTTTAGAAATGTAAATGGTTTAGGTGTTGATGTTGAATTAGAATTTTGTCTTGCAAGTAAAGACCCAAATGGTAATTCAACGAATGGCATAAACAGAGTTAATGGTGCAAGTGTTTTAAATTATGCAACAAATGGGATAACACCAACGGGTAATCCCTGCAGCGGAGCAGTTGAAACAACTATAAAAGACTTAAGCAGATGGCCTGTTTCTGACTATTATAATATTTGGGTTGTTAGTGAAATATGTAATGGTGGATTTGTAGGTTATGCCTCTTATCCGGTTGGAGGACTTTATGATGGATTAGTTATTGTTTCTACCTCAATGACAAGCAACAGTGGAACATTGCCTCATGAGGTTGGACATGGTTTTTTTCTTTATCATACATTTAATGGTGACGGCGGCAATGTTTCTTGCCCAGTAGACACTAATTGTGCTATAAATGGAGATCGTATTTGCGATACGCCACCTCATAAACAAGGCGATTGTGTTGTAACTAATCCTTGTACTACGGCTGGTGTGTGGGATAATAGCCGATATAATTATATGTCATATTGCCCTTTAGTAAACAGATTTACACAAGGGCAGAAAGATAGGGTTAGAGCAACAGCTATTGCTGCGCCCCGAGCAAGTTTACTAACGTCAGTAGGTTGTGAGGCTGTTGGAATTAATGAAAGAGGCATTAGTAGTAGATTTTCTATTTTCCCGAATCCAGCTCAAAGCGTCATCAATGTTGGAGTAGATATTAAACTCATAGGCTCAGTGTATGTGATTTATGACAATACCGGTAAAATAATTTTGAATGGTAAAATAACTTCTGAGAACATAATGATTGAATTAGACAATTTGTCGGCAGGTATTTATTTGTTTAGTTTGGGAGAGCATTTGAAACAGACATTTATAGTGCTAAAAGAATAAATCTAGCCAAGAACTGTAAAAAAAAAGGAGTGGTGGGGGTGGCGAAAAAAAAATGTGCAATTACAAAGTACTTTAACGATAGCCATGTTAATGGGCTAGATTTATTAGCAATTCACATAATAACAGCGCTCACATGACATTTCAAAAACAGCGGTGTTTAATATTGCTGTTGAATTATTTTTACAACCTTGAAAATGAAATGTATTCTGATACTTTAGCATAAAGGAACTTTAAAAATAATAAAACTCGAATTGTTTTAGAAGCTAGCACTAGCTTGCAGAACCCATAAATTTAGTTGAGTAATCTTGATTGGTAACTTTAATTCAATCCATGTACCACGGATTGAATTAAAGTTGGTGCAGCTATTCTGCATTTTCTAATGCGGAATTTATATAAGAAGTTTAATTAATAACAGGAAGAAAACTATATTTCTTGCCAAATTCGAGCATTTGATCACTAAAGCTATTTGGATACTCAATTTTTACGTCAGTAATTTTATCGCCTTCCATTACTGGCACTAATTTAGGTTGAATAAATCCTTTATAAGGAGCCACATTTAATTTTTCGAATCGCTCTAAAATTTCTTGGTGTAATGTTTTATCAACTTTTACACCATAACCTTCTACCAAAGCTGTTGCAGCCTTATAATCTCCCTCTGATTTAATACGCTGAATTTCTTTTAGCAACTCACCAAAAAGCACACGCAGTTTATCATAATCATTCACTTTAACGTATGTTTTATTATCTTTCTTTACCATCTCAATTACATTGTTCTTTTTGCCTTTTTCAAAGGCCCATGAAGCAACAAGTTGGCGGTTTCTCATATGTGCTTCTTCTAAATTGTCGCCCAATTTAATGCGTGTTAGCTGCATGATTAAGCCATTTAAAATATAGTTATCATACTCAGCCATGCCTACTTCTAAAGAAGGCATCACACCTATTTCCATTAATTTTTTATCGTAAACGAAAAAAAGCGCAACTAAGTCGGCACGCGCTTCTTCTAAGCAGTTTGCATAGTTTTTTAAAGTTACATCAGGCGTGCTGATGCCGTCGTTAATTTTACCAGAAGCATGACCAATAACTTCATGCATGTCAGTATGTAAATTACCTGCTAAAGCACCATATTTTTTTGCTCTTTCAACAACAGCATCATCAAATGCAAATTCTTTTAATTGCGGGCTTTTTGCTCCCACAACATTATAACTCTCAACAATATTTCCAAGGGAAACAGACTTAGAACCATGAATTTCTCTTATCCAATTACTGTTGGGGAGGTTAATTCCTATTGGTGTTGAAGGCGAAGCATCTCCTGCTTCGGCAATTACTGTAATTACTTTTGCAGTAATCCCTTTCACTTCTTTCTTTTTGTGTTCAGGAGTAATTGGCGAATTGTCCTCAAACCATTGTGCTTCTTTTGCAATTGCAGCAATTGTTTTAGTTGCTTCCATATCTTTCATGCTCACCACAGATTCAAAGCTACCGCGTTTTCCAATTGCATCTCCATACACTTCAATAAATCCATTTACAACATCTAATCTGGAATTTACATCTTTAACCCAAGCTATTGAATATTCATCAAAGTCTTTTAGCTCACCACTTTTGTAGAATTTTACTAAATTAACAAGTGAGGCTTTTTGCTCCTCATTTTCTGCTACAATAGCAGCTTTTTCTAACCAAAAAACAATTTTTTCAATGGCTGCAGAGTACATTCCTCCTACCATCCATCTTTTTTCAACTATTTTCCCGTTTTCTTTTACAAGTTTACTATTTAAACCATACATGACAGGCGTTTTGTTCGCTTTATCAGCCATTTTTGCATAGTAGGCTTCAACCTCTTTTTGAGTAAGACCTTCATAAAAATTATTTGCCGAAGCCACAATATTATCAACTCCCGCACTCTGATCAACAATTTTAGCACCCACTTTGGCATCAAACATAATAGGCATTAAAATTTTAGTAAGCGTTTGAATGTCATTTCCTTCTAATGGTAAAAGTTTAGGATCGCAGTTTTTAATTAAATTAATAAAATAATCTGTGCTAAAATCGGGCATCATTTTCATATTAGAATAATGATGATGTATACCGTTACTAAACCAAATTCTTTTGGCATACACTTCAAATTTTTTCCAATCATCTGAGGTTTTATCACCTGTATAAGTGCTAAAAATAGCATCAATTGTTTTACGAATTGTTAGGTTATATTTATATTTTTGATCATAAATAATATCCCTTCCACACATAGCTGCTTCATAGAGATAGTATGCCAATTGTTTTTGTTGAAGACTTAATTCATCAAAACCTTTTATTTGATAACGAAGAACTTGTAAATCGCCAAACCTTTCGGCATCCACTTCAAAAGGCATGGTATCTACCTCATTAATTTTTGTTTTGTCTGCCTCCTTATTTGTGTTTTGGCCACATGCTAAAAGAATGAATATGCATGTTGTGGATAATAATAATAGTTTAATTTTCATGATATATATTTTTGAGAGATGCAAAAGTATTATTATTTATTAAATTCAAATTCCGTATTAGGAAATAAGAAATTGCGAGAGCAAATTTAATTTAAGCCATTGCTCCGTTAGTATTATGTTGGTTAAATAAGTTGTGACGGAAATTATTATTAAGCGGGATCACCAACATTGAGCTGCTTGGTTCGTGTTAAATTTAACGAAAGTGCTCATTTTCAATAGTTAAAATTATGTTATTAATGAAACTTAGTAGTGCTTACTCCGTAAAAAGACAATTTAAAACGCTAAAAAACATATGAGGCAGCTAAAAATTACCAAACAAGTTACCAATAGAGAAACAGCATCATTAGATAAATATTTATCGGAAATAGGGCGATTAGAGTTGATTTCGGCTGACGAGGAAGTTGAATTAGCAAAAAGAATTAAACAAGGTGACCAGGCGGCATTGGAAAAACTAACCAAAGCTAATTTGAGATTTGTGGTATCAGTATCAAAACAATATCAAAATCAGGGTTTGACTCTGCCAGATTTAATAAATGAAGGAAATTTAGGATTGATAAAAGCTGCACAAAGATTTGATGAAACCAGAGGATTTAAATTTATTTCTTATGCTGTTTGGTGGATTAGACAGAGCATACTGCAGGCCTTGGCAGAGCAAAGTAGAATAGTAAGATTGCCATTGAATAAGATTGGAACCATCAATAAAATAAATAAAACATTTTCGAAATTAGAACAAGAGTTTGAAAGGGAGCCCACAGCCGGCGAGATAAGCGATTTGCTTGAAATTACAGAGCAAGATGTTAAAGATTCAATGAGAACAACAGGACGACATCTTTCAATGGATGCTCCACTTTCTAACAGTGATGATGGGTCTGGTAATTTATACGATTTGATGATTAGCGATGATAGTCCAAGCCCTGAACATGAACTCATTAATGATTCTTTAAGAAGAGAAATAGAAAGAGCTTTAACAACCTTAACAATGCGCGAGGCTGAGGTTTTAAGATGTTTTTTTGGTTTAGATGGAAAAGCAGCTATGACATTAGAGGAAATTGGAGAAAAGTTTGATTTAACTAGAGAGCGCGTTAGACAGATAAAAGAGAAGGGTATTAGGAGATTAAAACATACCTCAAGAAGTAAGATTTTAAAAACCTATTTAGGTTAGCTTATAAATTTCGGTTTATTCAATATTCAATCATCACAAACAGAATAAGTTTGTGAAGGTCAATTTTAATTTCGTTTTTTGATGCAGATTCTTCATAAAGAAGAAATGCATTTATTTCACTCAACTCGTTTATTGTGTCATCTAAAATTCATATTCCAATTATTGATGTGCTGCGCGGTTTTGCTGCGCTTTCGGTATGCTTGTTTCATTATGTTTGCACAACCACAGGCTATGTTAATAATGAAATAATTTTGACTCTATTTAATTATGGGTCAAGGGGAGTACAGGTATTTTTTATTATTTCTGGTATGGTAATTCCTTTATCTATGATTACACTGGGATACAGGTATAGTTCGTTTAAAGTTTTTATTTTAAAAAGATTTATACGCATTGAGCCACCTTATTTGGTATCTGTAGCAATTGGCGTTATTATACTTTTTTCTCGCCATTTTTTGCTGCCAGCAAGTGCTGACATTACACCTAGTTTTAGAGATATCTTGTTACATCTAGGTTACCTGATTCCTTTTGTAGATGGCGCAAAATGGGTGAATACGGTTTACTGGACTTTATCTGTTGAGTTTCAATATTACTTGTATTTAGCTTTAATATTTCCTCTGGTGTTGAATAATAAAATGTGGCAAAGAATCTTTTTTTATATCTTTTTATTGGGACCTCCATTTTTTATTGAAAGTGAGGCCTTCTTTTTTCATTGGAGTGCTTTTTTTCTATTAGGTATTGTCTATATTTTATGGATTACACAATTGGTTAATAAGTATGAATATTTTATTGTTACTGCGCTTTGCGCTTTAGCACTTGCTTTAAATAACGAGATGATTGATTTAATAGTAGGTTTATTAACTGTAGCTGCGATTCATTTCTTTAAAAATTTTACCTTTAATTTTGGAAAAAAATTAGGTAACATTTCCTATTCTTTGTATTTGCTGCACACCCTTATAGGTGGTACTTTTGTGAATGTGATGTCGCATAGGTTTAACTTGCCTTATCAAAAGTTTGTGGTGATATTGATTGGTGTGCTCATTAGCTTAACATCAGCAGCATTATTCTATAGATTTATTGAAAAACCAAGTCAGCAATACACTAAAAAAATTAAGTAAAAGGTTGGTAATAAATTAATTCTTTGCCTTTGCTTTGTTGTGATTAATAATGTACTTTTTTTTTGATACACTTTATTTTATACACGCAATTATTCTCATACAATTATAATACGGTGCTAGAAAATGCTCAATAGCTGCCAAAATTTAATCTAATCTATTACTCAAATATTGAAAACAATTACTAAACGGGATTGGCGTATGAGACCATCAATTAGCTCTCAAATTATGATAAAGACACTGCTTTATATATTAGTATTCAATGCTACAATTTCCAATGCTGTTGGTCAATCAAGTTTTTATAACAGACTTGCCGATTCAACATTGACGTTGACAAAACATATCGTTTATTACGACCCAACATACTTTAAACTTAACTATCCAAATGGTGATGTTCCTCAACATAAAGGCGTTTGTACTGACGTTGTAATTAGAGCTTACAGAAAAATTGGAATTGACTTGCAGAAAGAAGTTCACGAGGGTATGAAATTAAATTTTTCAAAATATCCCAAAAATTGGGGACTGTTTAAGCCTGACAAAAATATTGACCATAGGAGAGTTCCCAATTTAATGACATTTTTCACCAGACACGGAACAAAAAAACAATTACAACCAACTCAAAGGATTATTTACCGGGCGACATTGTATGCTGGAATCTTGGTGGATCGGTTACACATATAGGAATAGTAGTGAAAAAGAAATCAGCCAGTGGACAAAGACATTTAATAGTTCATAACATTGGCGGAGGACAGGTTATTGAAGACTGTTTGTTTAATTTTAAAATTATTGGACATTATTCTTATAAAAAGTGAGAGAATTACAATTCTCAAAAAAGGATTTTGCGCTAGGCAGAGACTTTAAAACTTTGATATTTTCCTTACCATAGGTTTCCGGCTGGTTGACAGTTTTGTGCTCCGAAATAAGCAGGAACTAGCAGCACAAAAATGTTTAGCAAGTTAATTTGGCGAGGTCATTAAGTTAGGAGCAATATTTTAAATTAACCCAAATTACCATTAGAAACTAACTCAAATCATTTTACTTCAGTATCAATTGCTTAATAGGGATGGTTAAGGCAGAAGTGCGAAATGTCTGTTGGGAGCTTACTCAAAGATATTTTCTTAGGATGTGCTTCCTTTTTGAATATTCAGCGTTTAAACCCAAACTGGACAGCAGAGATAGAGGCTTAAATATATTTATTAAAATGAAACTTCAATTAAAAAAATATAGCTTAAAAAGTACTTTTACAGTTATTAATGAAAACAATAAGTATTAATTGAGATGAATTATTGTTCGGAAATAATTAGATTATAGGATTATACCTTAGTTAACATTAGGAGTTTTTTCTGATGATTTTTCCTTAAATTTAACAGACCCTATAAAATAAGATACTCCTATTGAACTATGCATATAGTTTGCATTAGTTACTACTAACGGAGATTTTAATCCAAATTTGCTCACTAGCTCAATGTTCATACCAAATTCTTTAGAAAATTTAGCATATATACCACCGCCAAAATTAAAATTTGCGGCATGGTCAAAAACGTAAATATTTCTATTGGTGTAACCCAAGCCACCTATAATTCGAAGGTCAAAAATATCTTTTTTTAATTTTAGTAACTCGTAGTTAATGTTGTATACAGCGTTTAAGCTTAAACTGGTATTTAGATCTAAGGCAAAAAACAAGTTAGACCTTTCCAATGATTCACCGTTTACAGTTTTGTTTTTCTTGAAATTACAAAATGAGCTTTTAACATTAAAAAATACGTTTTTCCCATAATAAAGGTCATAGTTAAAAGTCATTGGAATGATATTAACTGTAAAGGATTTAGGGGCAAAAACATCTTTAAATGGTGTTCCATTGTCATCAATTACAGACCAGCCAGCTGTATAAATTTTGGGAGCACGTTTCAAATGCAAGATAAATTTTTTAAAGGATGTTTGTTTAACATCGCCTACCTGTGCTTGGGAAGTATTTGCTACAGCAAATATTAAAGCAAGTATAAAAAGTATATTTTTCATATCGAATAATTTTTCTACAAATGTATAACTTTTTGCCAATCTATTCTAATATTTGATTGAGAAAGTATATAATTACTAGTTTAATTACCAGTGCTTAGCTCTACTGATGCTTCTACTACTTTGGTATGAATGCTAATGCTGTGTTTTATAGACAAATTTCCTATTGAAATTATAGTGACTTTAAACAATAAAATTATTGCCAGAAAGATAAAGGATAAGCGTTTAATTTTTTTTTAGTTTAATAGATCCTATAAAATAAGATACTCCAATAGAACTGTGGATATAGTTGGTGTTAGTTTCTCCAAGTTTTGATTTCAAACCAAATTTACCAACTAACTCTATGTTCATTCCAAATTCTTTTGAAAATCTGCCGTATAAACCCCCACCAAAATTAAAATTTGCAGCATGATTAAATACGTAAATATTTCTATTGGTATAACCTATGCCGGCAATAAGCCTTAGATCAAAAATGTTATTATTTAATTTTAGTAATGCGTAGTTAATGTTGTAAACATAATTTAAACTTAAGCTTGTGTTGAGATCTAAAGCAAAAAATAAATTAGCATTATCTAATGCTACACCGTTTACTATTTTGTTTTTCTTAAAATTACAAAATGAGCTTTTTAGATTAAAAAATATGCCTTTCTTATAGTAGATGTCGTAATTGAAAGTCATAGGAATAATATTAATTGTATGCGATGCAGGAGCAAAAATATCTTTGAATGGATTTCCATTGTCATCAATTATAGACCAGCCGTAAGTTAAAATTTTGGGAGCACGCTTAAAATTTGAGGTAAATTTTTTAAAAGGCGTTTGCTTTACATCCCCTAACTGCGCTAGAGCAGCATTTGTCATTATAAAAATCAACGCAATTAAAAAGAGTGTTTTTTTCATCTTTATTTTTGTGCAAGTGTAGAACTTTTTGCTACACTATCCTAATATTTTATCTAAAATGTGTAGATTAATATAATAAATCTAATGATTAATATTTTTAAAATAAAGTTAAAACAAAATTTCGCGTTAGAAATCTTCTCAAATTATTTTACTTCAACCTTAAGAATCTATTAATCAAATCCTAATAACCTGAGTTCGATTAATAAAAACAAGCTAATTGATTAGTTTTTTCAGTTTCGTATTTTATAGCTGGCTTTTTGGAAAAGAAAGAGTAGGTTACTAATCCAGCAATCAAATTTGAGATAAAGTTACCAAATGAACGATGCCTAGAATGCTCTACTTGGCAGATGTTTTTAAGTTCATCATTCACGGTTTCAATAACAGCTCTTTTGCGAAGTAGTATTTTATCGCTCATTTGCATCAAGCAATTTTTCATATTTCTTTTAATACTTGTTATAAGCTGTATTCCATCAACAAAAAGCAATTCTGCAAGTTTGCTTGAAATATATCCTTTGTCACCAAATAGTTTGCCCTTTAGTTTCGAGATAAATCTTTTGTCTTTTAATGGTTCTCTATCGTCTACATTACCTGGTGTAATTACGAAGTTGAGTAATTCACCTTTCTCATTAATGACAATATGCAACTTGAATCCGAAGAAATAACCCATAGTTGATTTACCCACTTGTGCAATATCTTTAAAAACTTTGTTACGCTTAATTCGTTTATTTTTGCAAACCCTTATTGGTGTGGAATCCATAAAAGAAATCCCTGTATTTTCACCCATGCAACATGTCTGTAAAAATATTGCTAATGGTAGATTTACGCTTTGCATAAGCTCGGTAAAACGGTTGTAAGAAACAGTTTTGGGAAACATTTGAGTTAAATGTGTTTGCACATATTGAATATAAAAGTGCTTCATACATTTATAACCCTTGTCATGAAACAAAATCATAATGGTCATGACCTCGCTGTTTGACATAACTGGCGGACGTTTTGAAGGATTTCCTATAACATGTTTTGATAATTCTTTTTCAAATTCTTTGGTAAATTCATCCACAAGAAAATAAATTTCTGTAATTTTAGAGTCTGTAAAATTCATAGATTTTTAGTTAAACTGTTTAAATTTCAACACTTTAAAAGTACTAAAAATCTATGGCTTTACACTACTTTAAACATCATAAGTTACTAACAATCAGTTGTTTAGATAGTGAAATAAATTCAAATCTATTTTAATTATTAATCGAACTCAGGTTAATAAAGTAAAATGCATTAATACCGATGTGAAATAAGTAATGGACCAAATTTGTTTCACTTCATTTGTCCCAAACTTTTTTCCGATCGGCATTTACCAATGTAAGATTTTAAATTATTGGCATAATTTATAAATCACATTGGTATTACTAACTTTAATTTCAAAATGGCTGCTATCACTTATTATTTCATAAAAATGATGAATCAGTGAATAAAAAGTGCTTTAAACTTTTTTATTCGGAGCTTAAGGTTTAAATTTAATTGTGATTGAAAAGCCAGCTTCAGTGTTAATTTCATAAGTTGCCTTGAGCTGTTTAATAAAGATTAAAATCAATTTAAAACCCAGGGAATTAAGCGTTGTTATATCTAAATTTTTAATCAGGCCTTTTCCATTGTCCGAATAATTCAATACTATAAAGTCGTCATTTTTTTTCAGTGTAATGCTGATAGAAGGAGCCGGATTATTTTCGAACGCATGCTTGTAACTATTTGTTAGAAGTTCATTTATGCATAAAGCCATCGGAATTGCTTGTTGAGCTTTAAGTAGTATATCATCGAAAAAATAATGAAAAGCAGGTGTGGTTTCATGCTGATATATATTGAGCGATAAGCTAACAAAATCTCTGATATAGCTTGGCATATCTATGCTAGAAAAATTCTTTGATTTATATAGTTTTTCGTGAATTAATCCAATAGCAGTAATTTTCCTTAAAATTTCGCGCAATTGCCTTACAAGGTGCTGGTCATCTGATCTGAAAACTTCCATTTCTATAAGACCTACTACCAAGGCAAGGTTATTTTTTACCCTGTGATGTATTTCACCCAGCAGTGCCTCTTTTTCTTCGACTGAATTTAAAAGTAAAGTTTCTTTTGTTTTGAGTTCTGTAATATCAACACCATAGCCAATTACCAAATTATTTTTATTGTCCACAAAGAAGCGTCGCTCTTTAAATAATGTTTTACCATTCTTATCTTGACCATCTATCCAAGATACAGGGGCATTAGAATTAATTACCTCGTTAAAATTCTTTCTTCTTTCATCTGCCATTTTAAAATCGAGCCCCTTTAATTTTGCATAATCAAAGTCATCGCGGCCTATCATAAAATGCCTTATTGTATCATCTTTTATAGCTTCTCTGTTAAGATATTTATAAACATGATTTAAATCAAAAACAGCGATATCAACTGGTAGGTTATCCAAAATAGCTTCGTAGAATTCTTTTTGTTTTTCGAGTACTTCTCTTGCAAAAACTCTATCGGTGCAGTCGTATCTTATGGAAATATATGAAATAGGTTTTCCTTTTTGCATAAAAGGCACAATGTTGCTATCTACATAGTATTCAGATCCATCTTTTGCTTTGTTTTTCATTTCGCCTCTCCAAATTTTTCCTTGAGCAATGGTTTTCCACATTTCTCTAAAAAAATCTTTGGAGTGGTATCCTGAATTAACAAGGTTGTGATTCTTTCCAATTAATTCTTCTTGCGAATATCCTGATATTTGGCAGAATTTCTCATTTACAGAGGTGATATTTCCTTTCAAATCTGTTGTGCTAACGATGGCCGATTCATTTATGGCTTTTTTGTAGTTTATTAATTCTAACTGCGATTCCTTATAAGCGGTAATGTCCCTTGATATACCAGTCATCATTATAGGATTACCTTCCTTGTCTCTAATTATTTTAGTAGTATTTGAAATCCACTTCACTTTATTATTGGCAGTAATTATTCTATAATCTTGGTCGATTATATCTTTAACAAAAAGAGCATCACTTACTTTTAGTGCTTCAGCCCTATCTTCGGGGTGAATAATATCTGACCATAGGGGAATGTTTTTAAACCAGGCTTCAAGCGGGTATTCATAGAGGGTAACCGCAGAATCACTAATGTATTCTAATTTGTACTCTGGAAGTTTAACACCCCAAATTGTTTCGCTCAATGAATCAAGTACATTCTCCAGTTTCTGATTGTTTTGCTTGATATCGAATGTTGCTGCAATTGTACCAAAAATATCACCTACTGATTTTAGAAAAGATATTAATTCGTTTTGCCATTCAAAACTAGAGTTAAAAGCAAATCCAATTACCCCCCAAAGATTATTGTTGATTTTAATAGGAATATTAAGCACTGACTTCACTGAATCGAACTCTTCAAACATTGTTTGAGGAATTATAGCACTTTTATCAACATCAGTAAGGATAAAATACAGTCTTCTCTTTAGTAGTTTAAAGTAATTTGGGTAAAGTTTTTTATTGATCACTAAACCAATATAATCCTTACTTGTGTTTTTGTTGTAGGTGTTAATATTAATCATATTTTCACCATCATTTTTACCTATATAAATATAGTCAGCTCCAAAGCAGCTATTTACTTTTTTTGAAATTATTTGTGCTATTTGATTGAGGTTATCATATTCAATAAAATTGGTTGAAGTGAGTTCGATGAGTGTGCTGTTGTATAGCTCAATTTCTTTTTCTTTCTTGAGTGCACTTTCTTTAAGTATATTTACTTGAGTTACATCTTTCAAAAAGAAATTATTTTCGCATATTTGATTGTCATTGTTGCGACAATATACCTGTCCTTCAAGATCGAATTTTGATCCGTCTTTGTTTTTAAGAGAGAATTTAACTGATTGAACGCTAGGTTGAGATGCTGTCAGTTGATTAAAAATTTCACTCAAATTTGAATGTGAATTGGGGTGCAAGTAGGTTGAAATATTTTTCCCGATTGCATTTGCTTGGTCAAATTTATTTTGCCATGATTTATTACAAAAAGTAATAGCACCTTGAGCGTCTGTGATAATAATAATATCACTGGTTGTGTTTAGGAGGTTACTATAATTTTCTTCTGATTGAATTATTTTTAAAATGTTTTGCTCATTGAGCTTTTTTTGATTTTCACTTTCAGTTACATCTTGTTGAATTGACACATAATTTATCAACTCGCCCTTTTCATTGAATACAGGGCTTATTTGAATAGATGAAACGTATGGTTCGCCTTTTTTAGTATAGTTAGTAATTACAACACTGCATTCTGCTTGATGATTGATTGCATTTCTTAATTTTGCTGACATTTCCGGTTCAGTGTCTTTACCTGTTAAAAAACTTCCCGGTTTTTTACCAATAATTTCTTCAAGATTATAACCTGTATTTCTCTCAAAAGGCTTATTTACCCATGTAATCTTTCCTTCGTGGTCGGTGTAAATAATGTTGTTTGAAGTACTCTTAGCTAAAATAGAGAGCATTGAATTTTCCTGATTTTGCCTGTCTATCAGTTTGTTTTTGTTGATGTTGATATATGCGTTACCAGCAAGCGCAGTAAAAACTTTTAATAAAGCTAATTGACTTTGGCTGAATGCCTCTTTTTTTACACTTTGTAAACCAAATGTGCCAATAATTTTTTCCCCTGATTTAACGGGCACAAACATTCTTGAACGCGTGTTTAAGTCAACTTTGAAATCAACTGAAAATGGATTAGGGTCATTTTTTTGATCACTTACAAATAGGGTTTTGCCCGTTGAATATACATAGCCTGGATGTCTATCCATTGCAGTATCTTCTGCAATTTTGTAGTCTGATTCAGAAAAGCCTTTCGCGAATAATAATTTCAGTTTGTTTTCTTCTTCGTTAAAGAGGTATAAGGCAAAAGAATCATTTTCAGCTACCCTGTCGACTTGATTTTTAATATTCTCAATTAATTTTTCAATACTATCAAGGTTGCTGAAAGTAAGAATTAGCTGTTCAACATCATCAAGAGTCTTGTTTATGTTGTTGTTGAGGTTTTTGTAACTCTCTTGTAATTTTTTATTTAGATCAGAATAATCCTCCTCGTTGATTTTAAAAGTATTCTCTAGTAAATTATACTGCCTATCGTAAGTGCTGTATGTATCATTTACAACATTCAGTAATTTTAATACAGCCTCATTCTCGAGTAAATCTTTGGATAAAGCGTTTTTTATCTGATTTTCGAGGAGCGTATTAAATTTCATAGAACGTGGTTATAGTCATGGTTTGATTATGCAGGGCGGTATCTTTTTCATTCACCAAAGGTGCTATTTCACCGTATGAATAAAATCCTAGCATTGGGGTTTTTCCGTTAAAAATATGATTGACAGCATCAACTTCTTCTTGGGTTCTTGCGCCAAGTACAATTTTACGACCAACACAACTCACTAACAACGCAAAATCGGGTGCTTTTTTGTGGTTTTGAATTGTCTTTTCTGCTGATATTGCAGCAGCATCAATTAAAGAGTTGAAATTGGTTTTCATAAACCTTACTATTGAACCTTCGGGTATGTTACCTGCAAATGTCATTGATTTTTCATCCTCTGATACACCAAGGATAGTTCTAACAACAGTTTTAGAGTTTCCAGGAATTAGCACTGAGAGTGGAAAATTTAAAGCAGCAGATGGAAGTTTAGATGCGGCCTCACCAAGGTATCTTTTATACATATCGAGACAATTTTGATGATCTAGCTCATAAACTTTGTTGGCTTCTGATTTTGTAACCGTTTTTTCAACGCCAAAGATCTCCCATCCAGCTTCTGAACCGTCTTTAACAATCAAGCTGTTCCCATAAAAACCAACAGCAACAATTAAACCTTTTTCGGCATTGTTGTTAAGCCCTGTGAGCGTAGAAACAAATTCAGTGCCGTCTCCGGCAAGTCCGCCAGTCATTAATATTTTACTTTTTAAAGAGCTATTCAAACCATCAACTAGATCGCTGCCATTTACGAGAGCTCCATCTGAAAGGATCATTACATAGCAAAGGTCATCTTGTGGCAGTTGACTCAATAATTTTGCACCAGCTTCCTTGCTGTTACTGCATGTTGAGATATTACTACTTGCCGTTTTAATGCTTGTTTTTTCAAATTGCATGGCAACTGCAACAGCAGTGTTTGACTGTACATTTGAATTTATTATTTCACCACTTGTTGATGCAAGTGCTATCTGACTGCAATCAAATTGAGAGCGAAGCTTCTCGAAGAAATTAGGTGCTGATATCATGGATTTTGATCCAAAGCAGATTACAAGATCGGCTTTAAGTTCAGAAAATATCTTGCCATCTGTTCCTTTCCAGCTAGATCCGTCAAAGTTAAATACAGTACTTTTCATATTATTTTATTTAATGCTTAAATGGGTATTGGTTAAAAAAATGCTATCAAAACTTATGGTTAAAAACTTCTTTAACCTTTAAAAAAGTGAGTGATACATTTGAAATTAACTTGATACAAATATATAATAATATAAAAAAAACAAACAATTTTATGTGCTAAAAAAAAATAGATTATTTTAAAAGAAGTAAATTGGACGTTCAGCTATAAAAAGTTTATTTTGATTGAATAAGCTGATCTTGTTTATACATGGTTTACCTGTTACTTTTGCGAATTTATCAGTGATGTTTTTTGGGGTTAACCCAAATTTTGCATTTCGCAAATGCTGTAAAAAGGTTGATTTTAATCCATTGCTCTATTTAACCCGACGACGGGTTTAAGGATGGATTTAAATACTGAATAAATTAGCATTGCCTGCCTAAAATGATTTCATCAGCATTTTTTGTGGCTTCGGAATGATTGATTCTAGCTCAAGTTATGGCCTGTTTTCGGTGCTTACAAGCACGGCTATTTGTGTTTAAACAAAAAAGAAGTACTTTTGCGGAAAAATACTTTAACCTTAAAATAATAATCTATTGACTGCACTTCTAAGTAATTTATTTAAATAATGTAAGCTTTAAGCGTTGAAATTTTTATTTAAAATAATCTTTGTTTCGCAATTCATAATTTTTGAAAACAGTTTTTATTTTTAATATAACCTTTTTGCCTTGCAAAACGTACAAATTGAAATCATTTCGTATTAATACTCACAAATGCCAAGAAATCTACAATCATTAACAATTATATTGCTCTGTTTGTTTTTATTTAGTTGTAAAACTCAAAAGAAAACAATTTATTTTCAAGATAGTTCGCAATTAAAAGGAACCAACAATATAAATTTCGATCCCAAAATAAAAATTAGCGATCTTTTATCAATAACAATTTTAGGCATAGAGCCAGATGCCGTAAAGCCATTTAATATACCCAATATAGGTACAGCCGCAATTGGAGGATATACCCAAGGTGCTCCAGGTGCTCCTGGTTTTTTAGTTGACCAAGAAGGCAACATTGATTTTCCGGTTATAGGTAAAATAAAAGTTGCAGATTTAACGCGTACTGAAATTATTTCGCTATTAAAATCAAAATTAGATTTATACATCCCAAATCCAACGGTACTCTTAAAAATAGTAAATTTTAAAATAACTGTAATTGGCGATGTTAAGAATCCGGGAACATTTACTATCCCAAATGAAAGGGTTACAATATTTGAAGCTATAGGTATTGCAGGTGATTTACTTATAACAGGAAAGCGCAACAATGTTAAAGTAATACGAGAGATAGAAGGCGTAAAAAAAGAATTTATTGTGGATTTAACCTCTGCAAAGGTATTTGATTCTCCAGTGTATTATTTGCAACAAAACGATTTGTTATATATAGAGCCAAATAGGAGTAAAGTTAATTCTTCATTAATTAATTCTTCTAACGTTGGTTTATTGCTCTCGGGTATTTCAATCCTATTGACCATTTTTGTACTAGTTAATAATTAATAAGATGGAAGTTGAAAATAAGTTTAAGCTAGAAGAAAAAGATCAAATAAACCTTAGAGATATCATTAATAAATATCTCCGAAATTGGTGGTTGTTTGTATTAAGTATTGTATTTTTTCTTGTGTTAGGTTATGTTTATATTAGATATCAAACTCCGCGTTATAGTGCCTCAGCAAAGATTCTGATTAGAGATGAAAAGAGTGGACAATCGACAATAAATCAGGAATCAATTTTTAGAGATCTTGGTATTTTTGCTGGAGAAAAAAATATTGATAATGAAATAGAGATTTTAAAGTCTCGCAGCATTATGAGTTCAGTTGTAAAATCGCTAAAATTAAATATATTATATTACAGTTTTGGAAGGCCCATTTCGCATGAAAGATACCAGGACTCGCCTATTACAGTTACAATATTAGAAAACGATACACTAAAATACGAAAACTACCAAGGCAGTTGGATTTTACAGCCTATTTCGGATAAAGAATTTACACTTTTAAATTCAACAAGCAAAGAAAAATTAGGCACTTATAGTTTTAATAAAACAATTAGCGTTGACTGTGGTTTAATAGCCTTTTCGACTACTAAATTTTTTAATGAACGAATTCTTAACAAAGAATTTAAAGTAGACATCATAAGTGTAGAGGAGGCAGTCAATTACCACCTTTCAAATTTATCAATAGTGCCTGTAAACAAAATGGGGAGCGTGCTTTCAATTGATTTAAAATGTTCGGCACCTCAAAAAGGCATAGCTATTATTAATGAACTTATTGCAAGTCATAAAGCAGCCGAGCTAGAAGACAGGGCCTTGGTAAGCAACAATACAGCAAGATTTATTTCAGAGAGAATTAATTACATTTCAAAGGAGTTAGGGGATGTTGAAACAGAAGTTGAGCAATATAAAAAGACCAATAAATTAACTGATATTTCATCTGAAGCTAATCTTTATTTGCAAAGTGGGAGCGAGAGTGAGGGCAAAATAATTGAATTAAGCAGTCAACTGTCTTTAGTAAATTTAATGATAAGCGAACTGAATTTAACTAACACTTCCAATGTTTTGATTCCTTCGAACATGGGGCTTCAAGATGAAACTATTGCAGCCTTAATTGCTAATTATAATAAAACATCGCTTGAAATTAGTAGAATCAAAAAAAATGCAGGAATTAAAAATCCCATTGTTGAAAACTACGAAAAACAGCTCTCAGAATTAAAGAACAGTATTAATGAAAGTTTATTTAACACAAAAAAAACTTTAGAAATAAGAATTAAAGATTTTCAAAAAGCTGAAGAATCAAATCAAACCCGAATTGCACAGGTGCCAAAATTTGAAAGAGAATTCAGAAATATTTATCGTCAACAACAAATAAAAGAAACATTGTATTTATTTCTTCTTCAAAAAAGAGAAGAGACAAATATTAGCATTTCAGGTAACGTTTCAAATAGTAAAATTATTGATGCTGGATTTAGCAGTGGCAGTATGATTTGGCCAAATACTAAAGTAATTTTTATTATTGTTTTTCTTATCGGTTTTTTATTGCCTTTTATTATTCTATTTATTAAGGATTTGATGGAATTTAGGGTTAGGGGTAAAATGGATATTGATAAGTTTGATATTCCTCAGTTGGGAGAGATTCCTTTGAATGAAACCACAAATTATTTTCTGACAAAAAATGACAAATCAATATATTCCGAATACTTTAGGTTATTAAGAATTAATTTAAGCTTTTTAACAGATACCATTGAGAGCAAATCAAAGGTTATTGCTGTAACTTCAACGCTTAGTAAAGAAGGTAAAACCTATATATCAATTAACCTTGCCTCGTCATTTGCGCTATCAGATAAAAAAACGTTACTTATTGGATTAGACTTAAGGCATCCAAAGATTGCAAATTATTTGAACGTTAATAGTGCTATTGGGTTTACCAATTATATTGTTGATAATTCTACAGACTTAAGTAAATACATTCTTAAAAAAGAGGATTCAAATTTAATGTATGATGTTTTATTTTCAGGCCCGGTACCACCGAACCCCTCAGAGCTTTTGCTTCACGAAAAAGTAGCGCAAGTGTTTAGCTATGCCAGGGAAAATTATGATTGTATAGTTGTTGATACCTCACCTTTAGGGCTTGTTGGTGATAGTTTTATGCTTAATAAATTTACTGATTGCACCATTTATGTGGTTAGAGTGAATTATCTAGAAAAAAGGATGCTTGAGTTTGTTAATGATATTCATAAGTCTAAGAAAATTAAAAATTTGGCATTTTTACTTAACGGTGTTGATGTTTTAAATAAAAGTTATGGTTATGGCTATGGTTATGGCTATGGTTATGGTTACGGCTATGGTGTGCAAGAAGAAAAATTGAGCTATTTTGAAAGTATCATTAAGACATTAAAAAAGGTATTTAATTTTAAAAGCTCAGCCAAAAAGTAAGCTCATTTGAAATTTAAAAAGTTTAAACCGAAAAGAAATATTTAATATTTTAATATATGATTCCTGTTACCAAGCCATTTTTGCCCCCCATTGAAGAATATCAAAAATTATTGACTAATATTTGGACGCGTCAGTGGTTAACAAACAATGGACCGCTTGTTAATGAATTAGAATTTAAATTAAAAGATTATTTTGGGCTTGAAAATTTGCTCTATGTTTCAAATGGTACAATTGCCATACAATTAGCCATAAAAGCATTGAACTTAAGTGGTGAAATTATTACTACACCTTTTTCATACGTTGCAACCACGAGCTGTATAGTTTGGGAAAACTGCAAACCAGTTTTTGTAGACATTCATCCTTTGACATTAAACATTGACCCTGCCCTTATAGAGGCTAAAATTACGGATCAAACAACAGCAATTTTAGCCACACATGTTTTTGGTAATCCATGCGATATTGAAAGCATTGAGCGTATTGCAGAAAAGCACAATTTAAAAGTAATATATGATGCCGCACATTGTTTTGGAACCAAATATAAAAATAGGTCGGTTTTTGCCTATGGCGATATATCAACAACCTCTTTTCACGCAACAAAATTGTTTCATACTGTGGAGGGAGGCGCTGTTTTTACTGGCAGCAAAATATTACTTAAGCAACTTGAAGTATTAAGAAACTTTGGGCATAATGGACCTGATAGTTTTGCTGGATTAGGAATAAATGGTAAAAACTCTGAGTTTCATGCTGCAATGGGTGTTTTAAATTTAAATTATATTCAAAGTATATTAGACCAAAGAAAGTTGTTGAGCGAAAGGTATTCTAAAAATTTAGTAAATTTTTCATGTCAATATCAACTTATTACTGATGATACGGAATATAATTACTCCTATTTTCCAATCATTTTAGCGTCGGAGGAGCATCTTAAAAAAGTAATAAGTGTTTTAAACGCGAATAGAATTTTTCCGAGACGATATTTTTATCCTTCACTTAATTTATTGCCCTATGTAAACGATACAGGTGATCTTAATAATTCTGAAAGTATTTCAAAGAGGATTATTTGTTTACCATTATATCATACTTTAAACATAGAAGATGTTGATTATATATGTATGATTTTAAAAAACATTGAGATTAACTAATGACTTTCAATGTTGTAATTAAGAGTATAAAATGGAGCCTTCTCGATAGAGTATTTTCGGCTGTTAGTCAATTTGCCATTGGGATTTTAATTGCAAGGGTATTATTACCTCGAGATTATGGTTTGATTAGTATGTTGGCATTTTTTATGTCAATTTCTCAGCTGCTTATTGATGGCGGTTTTACCACTGCTATTATTCAAAAAAAAAACATTTCACAAACTGAGCAATCATCTGTTTTTTTTGTAAATCTGATTTTAGCGATATCAATTTATTTTATTTTATATTTTACAGCACCGTTCATTTCTAATTTTTACAATGAACCTCAGTTGGTAAATATTATAAGAGTGATGGGGCTGCTGCTAATTTCATCTTCTTTTGGGCTTATACAAAATGCTTTGCTAACTAAATCACTAGATTTTAAAAGTTTAACTAAAATCTCACTTACAGCCTCATTAATAAGTGGTATTTGTGCCTATATATTGGCATTAAATAATTTTGGTGTTTGGGCGCTTGTTTTGCAGCAGTTAATGCGCTCTATGCTTGTAAATATTTTTTTGTGGTTAAAAAGTAAGTGGCGGCCTTCAATAGTTATTAATTTAAAAGCCATAAGCGATTTGCGAAAGTTTAGTATAAATATTCTTTTTTCTGGTTTACTCAATGCCATATTTGATAATATTTATTATACAGTAATCGCTAAGTTGTTTTCGGCAGATAAACTTGGTTTTTATACCAGAGCCAATCAGCTGCAGCAATTTCCAGTTAGCTTAATTTCTTCGGTTGTACAAAGGGTTTTTTTACCAACAATGACTAACTTTTCGGATGATACAGTAAAACTTAAGTATTATTATAAAAATTCAATCAAGGTATTGGCGCTGTTGGTTTTTCCGTTGATGATGCTATTTAACTTATTAAGTGGTTCCATTGTTTTTATACTGCTCACCGAAAAATGGTTGCCTTTAGTGCCCATGCTTCAAATAATGCTTTTGTATGGTATGTTTTACCCAATACATGCAGTTAACTTAGATATTCTTAATGTAATGGGCAGAAGCGATTTGTTTCTTAAATTAGAAATAATAAAAAAAATAATTATTGGCCTTACCTTAATCATCACAAGTCAGTTAGGAATAAATGCAATGATTTTAGGCACCTTGGTATTAACGCTTGG
>CAMBZU010000046.1 GCA_945872355.1 Chitinophaga pinensis | reverse complement strand
TGAACTCCATAAAAAAGCAAACACTTGTGAGTAAAAATTCGTGGAATCGATAAAACAAGGCAATTGGCATCAAAGCACTAGTGCGCTAAGATGCCATCGCAGCTCATTGTTCGCATTTATTAAACATGCTGCTACATGTATTAGTTTTACAGTCCATGCTCGGCAATGACTACTATTGCTGCGTTTTACCGACACGTTTCAATTTAAAGATTTTAGGTAAATTAAAGGAATAAAATTATTACTGGTATGATAAAGGATAAGCGTAAATATATAACTAAACTTTACAGCAGCTCTTAAATTATTCAGATTTTTTTTTGATGGGGTACTTTTAATTTGGATTTAGAAAAATTTTTCAATTGCTTCCGTAAGCGTTTCTTTGGCCAATGGTTTGGGAAAATGCTCATCAAAACCAAGATTTAAATACTTTTCCCGATCACCTTCCATTACATAACCGGTAACTGCAAATATTTTGGTTTGGGAATGCCTTTGATCTTGTTTCATTATTTTAAGTATTTCAACCCCTGTAATTGTTTCATCGCCAAGATTAATATCCATTAATACTAAATCATAAGTGTTATTTTCTAAAACAGTTATTGCTTCTGAACTAGTTTTAGCATAAGTAATCGAAAATAATGATTCGAAAATCTTTTGCATCATAAAAATATTTATGTAATCATCTTCCACCATTAAAACTGAAATACCATATTTGATATTTGAGGTTTGTGAAAGCGTAGCTTCTATTTTATTTTCCATAATAGTTAAATAGTCAATTTAAAAATTTTCACTTTCATTTAACGCAACCACATTAAGTTTGTTACAAATATTATTTTATTTGTTCAGCAATAAAAACAAATTTAATATTCATGCCACTACTAATGGATTATAAATAATCTTTCATTGCTTCATATAAGGATTTCTCCATATCAATAAAGATTGCGTTCACTTTATGAACAAAAACTTCATTGACTGCAATTTTTAATTCTTCTACTGATTTAATGATATAGTCAAACTCGCTTAGCTTATATGTTTGTTCAAATCCATTTCTTTCGAATTTAAGCAAGTACTTTTGATTCATATAAAAAATAGTAATTCTCATTTCGGCATGAGGGATTTCGCCAATTACTCTCATTTATAGTGTATTTATATTGAATGTATGGTTAGGTCTTACGCCTTTATCAGTTAGTATTAAATTACAACATTCAATTGCGGGATCATGTTCAAAAAACAATATCGTTTTTTCATTAACAGCTTTATTTAATATAATCTCTTTTTCTGCTAAGGTTATCAATGGCCTTGTATCATAAGCCATCACAAAAGGCAATGGAATGTGCGAAACCGAAGGCAATAAATCTGCAACAAACAGTATCTTATAATCTTTATAAGTAATGGAGGGCAGCATCATACTTTCTGTATGTCCGCTTACTATTTCTGCGCTAAAGTAATCAGGTAAGTTATTTTCAAGATCGTAAAATTTTAACTGCCCACTTTCTTGAATTGGTATTATATTTTCTTTAAGGAATGATGCTTTTTCTCTGGCATTCGGATTAATTGCCCAATCCCAATGTTTACTATGACTCCAATAGACCGCATTTTTAAAAGAAGTTTCTAGCAAACCATTACTTTTATTGATGGCAATACTTCCGCCACAATGGTCGAAATGCAGATGAGTTAAAAAAACATCGGTAATATCATCTTTTGTAAAACCTTTTTCAGCTAAGGAACTTTCTAATGAATAATCGCCATGCAAGAAGTAATGACCAAAAAACTTTGCCTCTTGTTTATTTCCCATACCATTATCTATTAGTATAAGTCTTTCACCATCTTCAATAAGCAAACAGCGCATGGCCCAGGAGCACATGTTGTTTGCGTCAGCCGGATTTAATTTATTCCACATTGATTTTGGCACTACACCAAACATGGCCCCCCCATCGAGTTTAAACATACCTGCATGTATACTATGTAATATCATCATCTTATTTTTTAGCGATTAACTTTAATATGTTTGAAACTTGGTAAAGTTGGTAATAAAATAAACTATTTAATACTTTAAGTTAGCGTAATTTTAAACAACAAAAAGTTAATTAAATGAAGGTTCATTTTATTGCCATTGGCGGAAGTGCCATGCATAATTTAGCATTGGCTATGCATAAAAAAGGCTACATTGTAACAGGTTCTGACGATGAAATTGCTGAGCCATCATTAACAAGATTGAAGCATGCAGGTATTCTGCCAGCTGCTATTGGATGGTTTCCAGAGAAGGTTATAAGTGATATTGATGCCGTTATTTTAGGCATGCATGCTCGTGAAGATAATCCTGAGCTTCAAGCGGCTAAATCACAAGGCTTAAAGATTTTTTCATATCCTGAATACATTTACGAGCAAACAAAAAATAAAACAAGAGTAGTTATTGGCGGTAGTCATGGCAAAACAACTATTACTGCAATGATATTGCATGTTTTACACCATTGCGATATTAATTGTGATTACATGGTTGGCGCTCAACTTAGAGGCTTTGACACTATGGTAAAGTTATCTGAAGATGCCAAAATAGCAATTATTGAAGGTGATGAATACCTATCTTCACCCATTGACAGAAGACCTAAATTTCACCTTTATCACCCTAATATTGCCTTACTTAGTGGTATTGCTTGGGATCATATTAATGTATTTCCAACTTTTGAGAATTATCTTGATCAATTTAAAATTTTCATTGATTTGATTAGTGATAATGGGTCTTTAGTTTATTGTGTAGATGACATAGAAGTAAACAAATTAGCAGAAGCATGTAGCAATGATATAAAAAAATTGCCCTACAATATACCACCACATATCAATGAAAATGGGATAACTTATTTATTGCATGGTAATGAAAAAGTAAAATTGAAAGTTTTTGGAAATCATAATTTAATGAATTTAAATGGTGCAAGATTGGTTTGTAATCAACTAGGAATAGATGATACGCATTTTTACCAAGCTATACAATCATTTGAAGGTGCAGCCAAGAGGTTGGAAGTTGTATTTGAAACAAAAGATTCAGTATTTTATAAAGATTTTGCACATTCGCCATCCAAGCTGAAAGCTACAACATCGGCAGTAAAACAGCAGTTTCCACAAAGAAAATTAATTGCTTGTATGGAATTGCATACATTTAGTAGTTTGAATGAAACTTTTCTATTAGAATATAACAACTCCATGCAAGAAGCGGATGAAGCCATTGTTTATTTTAATCCACATACCATTGCACATAAAAAGTTAAAGGAAATAAGTGTTGAGCAAATTACCAATGCATTTGGTGCTGGAAAGAATTTAAGCATTTACACTGATATCAACTTGCTTAAGGATCACTTGCTCAAAATGGATTCAAGTAATTGTAATTTATTAATGATGAGTTCTGGAACCTTTGATGGCATTGACTTTACAGCATTAGCAAATAAAATATACGGATCATAAACACTAATTTTCCTAATGAATTAAAAAGTATTAGTATAAGTTATTAGTTTAAAATGAAATACAAAAAGTGGCTATTTTGATTTAAAAAAATTAAAAAAAACCATATGAGTATACACATTTTACTAATTTTACCGAATAATAAAAGCCAATCAAATTTTAATCAATCATAGATTTTTTTTTTTTAGGATTTATAGAAATAAGCTATTTATTTTGCATCACAATTAAACCGAGAACCAAACTATATGATTTATAAATTTAGAATTCAATTTGAAGATTATGATGATGTTTATAGAGATATAGACATTGAAACAATTCAAACATTTGAAGATTTTAAAGTAGCTATTTTAAATGCCATTGGCTTTGATCAAGTGCATGAATGTGCATTTTATATGAGTGACGATTTGTGGAGAAAAGGCAGAGATTTAACCAAGAAGAAAGATGGCAGCCCTGCCAACTTATCAAAAAGAGTAATTTGTGATTTTGTGGATGCGCCGCATCAAAGATTTTTATTTATATATGATTTAAATGTTCAATGGTCGTTTTTAATTGAATTGATAAAAATTACACAGCCAGCGCCTAAAACTGCCTATCCTCTTTGTGTAAAATCCTTTGGTAATGCTCCAAAACAATACAAAGTTGTATATGTGCCTGCACCAAGTAATGATGATGAAGAAAATCCAAGCAAAGGAAAAAGAGGCCGCAAACCAGGTGTTAAAAAAGAAGTTGAGCCTATAGCCGATGTGATTGCAGATGATGATGATGACGATATTGAAGTTGAAGAAGAAGCGAATTACATTGAAGAAGCTGATATTGAAGAAGGATTTGGAGATGAAGGAGAAGATGAAACTGAAAAATCTGAAAGTGAGGATGATGAGTTTGGCGGAGGAGATGATGAGGAATCCTTTGGAGGTATAGAAGATTCATCGGATGACTATTAGTTCATACAAACATGCATAATACGCTTGTGGTTATTACAGGTCCAACCGCTGTTGGAAAAACTGCATTGAGTATTGAAATTGCGAAACATTTAAACACAAACATTATTTCTGCCGACTCTCGGCAATTTTACAAGGAAATTTCCATTGGCACTGCAAAACCCTCTGATAAGGAGTTAAACGCTTGTGTGCATCATTTTATCAATAATATTAGTTTAAAAGAAAATTATAGTGCTGCCGAATATGAGCAAGAAGCAATTGCACTTATAGAAACACAATTTAAAAAGCACAATGAATTAATATTAACCGGCGGCTCAGGTTTATATGTTGATGCCGTTTGTAATGGATTTGATGATGCGCCTCCCTCTGACCCTAATGTGAGAATTGAATTAGAAAATATACTCCATCATAAAGGATTGAAAGCTATACAAGATTTGCTGATTGAATTAGACAATGAATATGCTCAAAAAGTTGATTTGAATAATCCACAGCGGGTGTTAAGAGCCATTGAAATTAATAAATTAAGCGGCAAGAACATGAGCTTTTTTCAAAAAGGTGAAGCAAAAAAAAGGGCTTTCAAAATACTGAAAATTTGTATCACAATGGAAAGAAGCCTTTTGTATGAAAGAATTAATAAACGAGTTGATGAAATGATACTTGCAGGACTCGAAGATGAAGCATTGGCCTATTATCATTTAAGAGCAATGAATGCCTTGCAAACTGTTGGTTATAAAGAGTTTTTTGACTATTTCGAAGGCAAGTTAGCCTTTAATGAAACAGTTGAAAAAATAAAACAAAACTCAAGAAACTATGCAAAGCGACAACTTACCTGGTTTAAGCGCGATAAAGCTTATGTTTGGTTTGATATAACAAAGGAGAAGGAATTCATATTGCCATATATTTTAAAACAGCTTTCAACAAGATCATAAGTGAAATTTAAAACGTTATTTGCTACCTTTTGGAACAAGTATTTTACTGATTATAGTAAAATTGAGAAAGCTGTACTCAATGTTATTATTGCTGAGTTTTTTATTCAGTTAATAAATGTAGCATTTTTAAGTATTCAGTTAATTTACATGCAAAAGTGTGGATACAGCGATTTTGAAAGTGCGGGGTATATTTCGTTTCGTTTCTTGGGTGTGCTTTTGCTTGCCGTGCCAATGGGCATGTACCTAAAAGGACGTAAAATTAAACCCCTTTTTATCATTTCTTGTTTGGTGGTGCCAATGGCATCAATCATGATTATTGTTGCTACCATGTATCATTGGAATCAGTGGCTTTACTTTTATCAACTTTTATGGGGAATGGGATTTACATTTATACAAATTCCTGTGCTGCCTTATATTCTAAGAAATAGCATTGCATCAAACCAAACTGGCGCAATTTCACTAAGCTACTCCACTTACAGTTTTGGTGGCATTGCGAGTGGCCTTATCATTTGGGGTTTATATCTCATCAATCCAATCCTTTTTAATGAAAGAAATATATTGTTATTCTTAGCCTTTAGTGGATTTCTAAGTTTATATTTCTTACATAAAATAAAGATTACCGAATATTTACCATCCTTTGAAGGCAGCAGGGTTGATATAAGAAAACTTGATTGGATGATCATTATTAAAGCACTTATTCCAACATTGATTATTGCTGTTGGCGCGGGTTTAACAATTCCATTCATTAGTATTTTCTTTTTCAATGTGCATCATTTAGCCACCGACCAATTTTCATTATTGAATAGTATAGCTTCTATTTTAGTTGCCATTACAGCCATGTTGGTGCCCTATATAAAGAAATCGATTGGCTACAAATTAGCGATCCCTGCTACACAATCGTTTGCTGTTTTAGCACTAATATTGTTAGCTACTACTCAGTTTTATGCGCAATTAACTATAGCTGTATACTTAGCAATGCTATGCTTTTTACTGCGACAACCATTGATGAATATGGCTGGACCAATGACTTCTGAGCTGGTGATGAATTATGTTGGAAAAAAGAATCAAGAAATGGTGAGTGCACTTACTGCTGCTATTTGGAGTGGGAGTTGGTTTATAAGTTCCATTATTTTTAAAGTTTTAAGAGAGTCGGGAATTGCCTATGTTTATATTTTCTTAATCACAGCTGCCCTTTATGCATTAGGTGTGGTTTGGTATTATGCTTTAATTATAGATTATACACGAAGAGAGAAGGCAGGGTTGATCTCCTAATTTGACACCACTATAAAACAACATTTTTTAAAACCATCAACACCGTGAGTCAAAAAAATAAACTTAGCGAAGAGCGCAGCAAGGAATTGCTTCAAATTTTACAAACACGTTTTCAAAAAAACATGCATCGCCACCAAGGCCTATCATGGGACAGTATTAAAGAAAAACTCATAAAAAACCCTGCTAAGTTGTGGTCGTTAAATGAGATGGAATTAAGCGATGGTGAGCCAGATGTGGTAGCTTATGATAAAGCAACTGATGAATATTCTTTTTATGATTGTGCTGCAGAAAGCCCTAAGGGTCGTAGAAGTATTTGTTATGATGTAGCAGCTTTAGCAGCAAGAAAAGAAAAGAAAATAAGCCAAAGCATAGTGCCCAAGGAATGGCTGCAGAAATGGGCATCGCTGTTTTAAATGAAGAACAATACAGAGCACTTCAAAGCTTAGGGAAGTTCGATAGCAAAACTTCCAGTTGGTTAAACACTCCGGCTCACATAAGAAAATTAGGAGGTGCTATTTTTGGAGATTTTCGTTTCGAAACTATATTTATTTATCACAACGGTGCCGAATCATACTATGCTGGTAGAAGCTTTAGGGGATGTTTGAGCGTGTAGTGCCAATTATACAAAATAAATAGTCCAATTTTATTGAACTATATTTTGTTATATCAGCATTATCCATTGTAAATTTATCAAATAGCTTTGGGCTAATTAATAAATACAAATGGTATAAAATATTGTTGATCAAAGATTCCTAGCGATTAATACCAATGTGATTTATAAATTAGGCCAATAATTTAAAATCTTACATTGGTAAATGCCGATCGGAAAAAAGTTTGGGACAAATGCCGTGAAACAAATTTGGGCCATTACTTATTTCACATCGGTATAACTTGGGTTAAAAGAGGGCAGCTATGCTTATTTGTGACTGCAATAATTGCTTTTTAATGAAGCGAACTATCTTTAAAATTAATATGAATTTGTATAATAAAGCAATTAATAACTAAAGAATGGTTAAGTATAATAAATGTTTTTTTTACGCAATATTTAATTAACTTTCGAAACATTTAAAATCATATTCCTAATAAGCTAGAATGCAAAAAGATATTAAAAACTATCATGATTTACTTTCAGACTCAGACAGAACAATTTGTGATATACTTTATACAGAAATCAATAAAACACTCGAAGATGCTGAACATAAAATTTGGCATTCGCATCCTGTTTGGTTTTTAGATGATAATCCTATTGTAGGTTATCATAAATTAAAAAAAGGAATACGGCTTTTATTTTGGAGCGGACAATCTTTTGATGAGCCTCTACTTAAAAATGAAGGTAAATTTAAAGCTGCAGAATGCTATTACAATAAAGTTGAAGATATTAATTTAGAAGATCTAGAGCGTTGGATAAACAAAGGAGAAAGCATACAATGGGATTATAAAAACATTGTGAAACGTAAAGGTTTTTTAATTCGTTTGAAATAATTTTACTGATGAAAAAAGCAATTTGTAATTGATTTAACAAAGTATTTGGCATAATATCATAAGTTTACTTGAATAGCTGGCATTTCGTTGTTGGCGTTTAAGAACACACTGCTAATTGCTCCTCTTTAGAAATAAATCTTCAAATTAAACATTGATTTGCTTCGCTTCAATTATACTTCTTAAAATAATTATTTTAATCCAATGTTACTTAATTTGAATATTATAGCAATGGTATTGCTTTACTTGATTTAATTTTTAAACTGTAAATTTGCAGAGTGAATAACCAGGAACAAACAGTACTGAATATTGAAGGCATGGATTGCTCAAGCTGCGCCTTGAGTATTGAAAAAAAATTGAACAACAGAGGTTTAAAAAATGTACGTGTAAGTTTTCCAAATGCTGAAGCTGCATTTATTAATGATGCCAAGCTCCCACTCCAAAGCATTGTTACCGATATTGAAAACTTAGGTTACAAAGTTATTTTTAATAAAAACGACAGTCGCAAATTATGGTATAAAACAACTGCTGGAAGGTTTTATTTAACATTGCCATTTAGCGCATTGTTAATGCTTCACATGGTTTTTCCAAATGGTTTTTTGGGCAATCATTGGGTGCAACTTTCACTATGTTTACCTGTTTTTATCATTGGTTGGATTAGTTTTGGAAAAAGCAGCATTGCTTCTACTTTAAATGGCACAGCAAACATGGATGTGCTGGTTTTATTGGGTTCAAGTGCAGCTTTTATTTATAGTGTTTTGGGAATGTTTTTGATGCCCCAAAGTCATCAGATGCTCTTTTTTGAAACGACAAGTACAATTATAACCATAGTGCTTTTAGGCAATTTAATTGAACAACGCACAGTTCAACAAACAACAAGTGCAATAAAGGATTTAGCAGAATTACAACCGCAAAGTGCACGCAAGGTGTATCTATTTTTAGGTGAAGAAAAAACTGAAAATATCAACCTCAAAGAAATTAAACCTGGCGACATATTATTAGTAAACACAGGTGATAAAATTCCTGCAGATGGTGAAATTATATGGGGTTCTGGCACCATCAACGAAAGTATGATTACTGGAGAAACCATGCCAGTTGAAGCAGCTTTGCAAGGAAAAGTTTTAGCGGGAACAATCTTAGCGCAAGGTTGTTTTAAAATGCGTGTCACAAAAAGTAATGAAGATAGCGCGCTTGCTCAAATCATTGCTTTGGTTAAAGAAGCGCAAAGAAATAAACCGAAAATACAAAAACTGGGCGATAGCGTAAGTAATATATTTGTTCCAAGTGTTATTTTAATTTCAATCATTACTTTTTTTGTAACCTATATTGGATTGGACAAATCATTTGCAACGAGCTTAATTAATGCCATTGCCGTATTGGTAATTTCTTGTCCGTGTGCCATGGGACTTGCAACACCAACAGCAGTAATGGCTGGATTAGGAAGGGCAAGTAAAAACGGAATGCTTATTAAAGGAGCCAGCACCATGGAAACACTTTCGAGTGCAAATATTATTTTCTTTGATAAAACAGGTACGCTAACCAAAGGAAATTTTATCATTGAAGGACTTAAAAATTTCTCTTCGCTTACAGCGCAAGAAATAAAAAACAACATTTATAATCTTGAAACTTATAGCAGTCATCCTATTGCAACTGCTTTATGCTCAAATCTTAAAAAGGAAGCAAAGTCGAAAATTTTTGTTGATGTAATTGAGCATAAAGGCCTTGGTCTTGAAGCCATAGATGAATTAGGTATTAGGTATTTTTTAGGGTCAAATGCCTTTATGAAATCTAATAAAATTGAAATTCAAGATAACAACTTTGATATTTATTTATGCATCAACGATAAGTTAGCCGCAGCTTTTAATATCGCTGATGAAATAAAAGAGGATGCCAAAATACTTATTGAAAAACTTAAGGAATTAAAATTTGAAATCATCATGTTGAGTGGCGATAAAAAAGAAAAATGTGATGCTGTTGCTGCTGCAGTTGGCATCACACAAGTTTTTAGCGCTCAGTTGCCCGCTCAAAAACTAGCAGTATTAAAAAGTTTCGGTGCAAAGCAAACAACTGTGATGGTGGGCGATGGTATAAATGATGCACCTGCATTAAGCGAAGCCCATGTAGGAATATCATTAAGTAGCGCTTCTGAAGCGGCCATCAATGCTGCGCAGGTAGTTTTAATAAAGCCACAACAAATGTTAGCTATTTATGAGGTAATTAAGTTAAGCAAAGCCACCATGCAAACCATTAAACAAAACTTATTTTGGGCATTTATATATAATATTGTTGCTATTCCAATTGCGGCTGCAGGTTTTCTGAACCCTATGATTGGCGCATTAAGTATGGCTTTTAGTGATGTTATTGTGGTAGGAAATTCTATTCGTTTAAAATTTAGAAAAGTTTAATTATGTTCAACAAACTTTTAAGACAAAGCTTAAAACCATTAACTCGTGTTTTGCACGAAAAAGCTTATAAAGAATGGTTACGTTTATTTGATTTATTTAAAAACCCTAACATCAGCTATCCTTATCGTGTAAAGGCCATGCAAATTGATTGGGAAGTGCACCATGGTGATGCCTTTTTAAATCAGTTCGAGAGTATTTTTATTGATCAAATATATGAGTTTGAATGTGCATCTAAATGTCCGGTAATAATTGATTGTGGCGCAAACATGGGCACTTCGGTGTTGTATTTTAAACATCTTTTTCCTGAAGCAAAATTATTTGCCTTTGAACCCGATAAGGCTATTTTTGAAGTGTTGCAACGCAACATAACAACCAATAAATTACTTGATGTAAAACTATATAATAAGGCTGTATGGATTGACAATAAAAACATGTTTTTTGACAGCAACAATGCGCAATCGGGCAAATTGATTTTAACTGCCAATGAAGTAGAAGTGCAATGTGTATGGTTGAAAGAATTTTTGCAGGATTTTGAAAGTATAGATTTTTTAAAATTAGATATTGAAGGTGCTGAATTGCCCGTTTTACAGGACATTTCAACTGAATTAAAAAAAGTAAAACATCTATTTATTGAGTATCACAGTGCTGCAAACAAAGTGCAAGAACTTTCAACCTTACTCAGCATTTTAGAGCAAGAAGGATTCAGATATTATGTTGGTGGCAGTAGTAAAAAAAGCCCATTTATAAACAAAGTAATTGAAGAAGGAATGGATTTAACCTTAGATATATTTGCTACAAAAAACTAAAGAAAAGCACCATAAACTTCGCAAATTATTTTTTCTTCATTTTCCCAACAAAACACTTTCCTTGCCTCTTCAATATTTGCTAACCAATGCTTATAGTTTGGGGCATCTACAACAATATCCTTCATTGCCAAAGCAACCAATTTAGGTGTTACTTCAGGCACTAAAATACCAAAAGGAAATTGCTTATCTATTTTTTCTATTTCAATCAAATCAGAAGCAATAACAGGCAATCCGCAAGCAAAATAATCAAATAATTTATTTGGCAAACTATATTTGTAATTCAAATTATTATCCTTGTCAAGGGTCAATCCTGCATCTGCGCAAGCGGTATAATTTAGCAACTCATGATAAGGCAACTTAGCAATAAAAACTACTTTATCAGCTAGTTTTAAATCGACCACCATTTGTTTTAAAATAGGAACTGCATCACCAGCGCCAATTATATAAAGTAAGGTATTTTCAACAAATTGCATGGCAGCCACAGCTTCCTCTCCTCCCCTACTCACATTGATACCAGCGCCTTGCAATAAAATAATTTTCTTTTCAGTTGAAATACCTAATTGATTTCTAAGATGCTCTTTAGATTCAAATTTAAAATTGCTTTTGCGAGGCACATTTCTCAACACATTCACTTTTACATGATATTTATCTGAATATATTTCAGCAATAGATGCATTAACTGTAAACACATGTTTTAATTTAGGAAAAATAAAGCTTTCAACAGCGCTCCAAATGCGCTTCTTAAAAAGATTGTTTTGCAACTCAGGCACTTCTGTATAATATTCATGTGAGTCATAAACCAGGCTTATCCCTTTAATTTTACTGATCAGATAGTTTGGCAATAAAGTATCCAAATCATTTGCCACCAATACCTCCGCATTATTAAAAAGTAAAAATAAAAACAAGCGGATATGGTATTCAGTATAGAAAGCTACACCTTTTGTAAAAATGAGTTTCATACGATGATGTTTGTAATGCATAACCGGCAGGCTCCCCTTTAATAACCTACCAACAAGTAACACATCAAAGCCCATATCAAGCAATGTTTGCGCTACCTTTTGTACCCTTTGGTCAGTGGCTAAATCGTTGGTTACACTTAATATGACTCGCTTTTTCAAATTTTAATTAATTACTTAACAAACGTTTTTTTATTTTTTTTATTGAATTACAGTTCTCAACATTAGCCACTTAATAACATCTTACTAATACATTTAAAAGCAAGCGAAAGCGCGTTATTTTTGTAAATGTGAATGCAATAATACAAAACCAATCTTTAAAGGCCTATAATACATTTGGGATTGATGTAGCTGCCAATTATTTTGCTGGCTTTAATACAGTGCATGAATTAGGCGAAATACTTGATTCAGCTATCTTTCAACAAAATAAACAGCTTATTTTAGGTGGCGGAAGCAATATATTATTTACAAAAAAAATTGATGGTATTGTTTTGCATAATCAACTGAAAGGCATTTCAAAAACTCAAATAAGCGAAACTGAGTACCACGTTTCAGCGGCAGCAGGTGAAGTTTGGCACCAACTCGTTTTATATGCCATTGCTAATAATTTAGGAGGCATGGAGAATTTGAGTTTAATTCCAGGTTTTGTTGGAGCAAGTCCTATGCAAAATATTGGGGCTTATGGTGTTGAAATCAAAGATATTTTTGTGAGTCTTAAAGCCATGGAAATAGCTACAGGGCTGATTAAAACCTTTACCAAGGAAGAATGTTTTTTTGGTTATCGCGAAAGCTTTTTTAAAAGAGAAGGCAAAGGAAAATTTATTATTTTAGAAGTTACTTTTCAATTAAGTACCAAGCACCAACTCAACACAAGTTATGGCGCTATTGAACAAGAATTACAAAAAATGAAAGTTCAAGCTTCAATAAAAACCATCAGTGATGCTGTTATTGCAATTAGAAGCAGCAAATTGCCCAATCCAAAAGAACTAGGTAATGCTGGTAGTTTCTTTAAAAATCCAACCATTTCAATGGCGCATTATGAAACACTAAAAAAACAATTTATAGATTTACCTGGCTATCCTGCAGGAGAAGAAAGTATTAAAACAGCAGCCGGTTATTTAATAGAAAAATGCGGCTTAAAAGGATTTAGAAAAGAGGATGCTGGCGTTCATCAAATGCAAGCATTAGTGCTGGTAAACTATGGTGCAGCAAGCGGCAATCAAATTTTTGATTTATCGAGTTTGGTGATTGAAAAAGTAATGAACACTTTTGGAATTGAATTAGAAAGAGAAGTGAATATTATTTGATTAGGTTTAATGGCAAAAAATCTGTTTCATGTTTTCCCTGCTCCATGGCAGGCATTATTACAATAACCTTCACTTTACAAACGATGATGAGTAAAGGTATTTCTACTGGACATTTAGCAGGCCTAAAACGGATTTTAAAATTTAATATCCTCCACCAATTCCTCGTCAGTAATGGTTTTTAGAAGTGCTACGCAAGCCAACTTTTTATCTGATATCCATCATAATTTGGCGGAAATAAAGGGGCTATTTGACGCAGCAGCATTTTGTTGAGTTAGCAAAGCCATCAAAAGAGGTGATCACATAAATAGCTATAACTATTTACTTTATTCAAATTAAATAGTTAATAAGTAAATCTATTTTCAATTAGCCAAAGCAATATTCATCTTAAAATTGTATCTAAAATAAAACAACATGTCACCTTGGTTCATCATTACTTGTATTGGTCTATACTTTTCATTGCTCCTTCTAATAGCTTGGTTTACTTCAAAGAAAGCTACTAACGAAAGTTACTTTACAGGAAATCATGTTTCGCCTTGGCTTGCCGTTGCCTTTGGTATGATTGGCGATTCGCTTTCTGGGGTAACTTTTATTTCTGTGCCAGGGCAGGTGGGGCAAAATAACTTTTATTACCTACAACTTGTACTAGGCTATTTTGCGGGCTATTTCGTAGTTTCTAGAGTATTGCTTCCTGTTTATTACAAAATGAATTTGGTTTCTATTTACACTTATTTGTTTGAACGATTTGGTGTTGTATCACAAAAAACAGGCGCATTTTTCTTTATTCTTTCGCGCGTGCTGGGCGCTGCAGGAAGATTATATTTGGCAGCCTCAGTGATTCAGCTTTTTGTTTTCGATGCTTTTGGAGTTCCTTTTGCGTTATCAGTTGCAATCATTATTTCATTAATGCTATTATATACTTATAAAGGTGGCATTAAAACTTTGGTTTGGACAGATACCTTACAAAGTGGATTTTTATTGCTTGGTGTAATTTTTTCTATTGTTTTTATTGCACAAGATTTAAACTACGGTCCTGCTGATTTATTTAGCGCTGTAAGTCATAGTCAATATGCACAAGTTTTTGATTTTAACTGGTTCAATAAAACTAATTTCTTTAAACAGTTTTTGGGTGGCGCATTTATAACAATTGCTATGACCGGGCTAGATCAAAACATGATGCAAAAAAACTTATCGTGCAAAAGTTTAGGTGATGCACAAAAAAATATGGAAAGCTTTAGCTTAGTTATGGTTTTAGTGAATGTGTTCTTCCTTTCTTTAGGCGCGCTTTTGTATATTTATGCTGAGCAAAAAGGGATTGCAATTCCTAGCAATCCAATTTCTGGCAAGGCAGATACTGATAAATTATTTCCTATGTTAGCTCTTCAATATTTGGGCTCAGGCGCAGGATTAGTTTTTATTGTAGGGCTTACTGCAGCTACTTTTAGCAGCGCTGATTCTGTGCTTACTACATTAACCACTTCTTTTTATATTGATTTTTTAAATATTGAAAAATCAACTAAAACAGAAAAAGAAAAAACCAGTATTCGCAAAAAAGTGCATCTTGGTTTTGCACTTATTTTATTGATTGTAATTTTAGTTTTTAGAGCATTAAACAGCAAAGCAATTATTGATACCATACTTATGATTGCATCGTATACTTATGGTCCTTTATTAGGACTTTTTGCCTTTGGCATATTTACCAAAATTAATATAACTGATAAATATGTTTGGATTATAAGCATTGCTGCGCCTTTAATTTGCTATGTATTAAGCGAAAACTCGGCGACTTGGTTTGCTGGTTATAAATTTGGTTATGAGCTGCTATTGCTTAATGGCTTACTTACCTTTTTAGGTCTTTATCTCATTTCAAAGAAAAAAATGGTATTAAATAGCGCTCAAATCTAAAAGGCTAAAAATTAAATTACGCTTCATTTTTAGGTTTAAAGGTGTAATTATAAACAGGATTAATTATTGAATCTTCTTGGTTAGATGCATTCACAATTGGCACATCCTCAACTGTGTAATCAATTATATCAATTGGTATAATATTTTCGTCATCACTATTTTCTTCTTCTGTTTCCCACTGATACGTAGTTTTTTGAGGCCCAAGTTCTTTATAATAAATAGCCATCACAATACCTGCGATTGCGCCCATCAAATGGCTTTCCCATGAAATATGTGGCATTACAGGTAAAACACCCCAAATCATATTGCCATATAAAAATACAACTACCAAAGAAAATGCCGCTAAACTCATGTTCTTTTTAATGGCGCCACTTACAAACATAAATGTTGCCAAACCATAAACTACACCGCTTGCGCCAATATGGTAGGAAGGTCTTGCAGCAACCCAAACCCAAAACCCTGTGGCAAATAATATTAAAAAGAAAATGCTGTATGCAACTGATCTAAAATAATAAAATAAGCCTGAACCTAATACAAATAAAGGAATTGAGTTAGACAATAGATGTCCAAAATCAGCATGTATTAATGGCGCAGTTAAAACGCCAACAATACCTTTAAGATGCCTCGGGTAAACGCCTAAATTATATAGCGGGTAATCAAAAACTATCTCGCAAAGTTTCACTAACCAAAGTAAAATAATAAACAGTACAGGAAAGAAAAATGTATGAAACATTTTGCTTTTTTCGGCCGCAGCTATTTCTCGATATTCATTCATATTTAACTTGCATTTAATCTATACTTAACACTTACAAGGTTTGCTTACACTAAATTTGTACCATAAAATAAAACATGTTATGATGACAGATGAATCAATTGAAGTAAAAATTTTTATGAACGATGGCCAAAGAAAATTTGGTGTTTTATTAAACGGATTAAGCGCAGTAGAAAAAAAGGTTGATAGCTTTAAATTTATATGTAATTCAAAACTACAAAATTACACATCAACTGCTAATAGTAGTTTAATTGAATTGTTATCTTTAAATGATATTAAGGTTGTAGAAACCTTTTTGAGATAACTTAAAATTGTAAAAAACATCACTAAAGTTTAATTTGGTCTATAATTTCCGACAAGGCCAAATCTTTTGCAGTAACTGTATAGCCCTCATCGTGGGTGCTTAATTTGATTACTACTTTATTGTAAATATTAGCCCAATCGGGATGATGATTCATTTTTTCTGCGAGTAAAGCCACTTTAGTCATAAATGCAAAAGCATCAATAAAATTTTTAAAATTAAATGCTTTGATGAGATATGACTTTCCGTCAGCCTCCTCCACTTTTTCCCAATTAGTATTTAGCATTTAAAATACACCTGTATAGTTGTGTGGACTGATAGCTTTCATTTCATTTTTAATATCATCGCTCACTGCTAACTGGTCAATAAATTGGTGTAAAGATGCTTTATTAATCACAGCATTTACCCTTGTTAAATTTTTCAATGCTTCATAGGGATGAGGAAAATTTTCTCTTCTCAAAATAGTTTGCAATGCTTCGGCAACAACAGCCCAATTATTTTCTAAATCTTGCGCAATAGCATCGTTATTAATAATCAACTTATTGATTCCTTTTTGAAGTGAATTTAAAGCAATTAATGTGTGAGCCAAAGGAAGTCCAACATTTCTTAACACAGTTGAATCTGTTAAATCACGCTGCAAGCGAGATACAGGCAACTTAGCAGATAAAAATTCAAATAAAGCATTCGCTATACCCAAATTGCCTTCTGCATTTTCAAAATCAATTGGATTTACTTTGTGTGGCATTGCTGATGAACCAACTTCGCCATCTTTCAATTTTTGTTTGAAATAATTCATCGAAATATAACTCCAGATATCTCTACTAAAATCCACCAAAATAGTATTAATCCTTTTTAAAGCATCAAAGGAAGCTGCTAGATTATCATAATGTTCAATTTGTGTGGTATAATGCTGACGCTTCAAACCTAGATTATTATTCACAAATTTATTGGCAAAACTTACCCAATCAATAGCTGGATATGCCACATGATGCGCATTAAAATTGCCGGTTGCACCTCCAAATTTTGCTCCAAAAGGAATCGCTTTCAATTGGGTTATTTGATTATGTACCCTTTCTGCAAACACCAAAAGTTCTTTTCCTAATTTGGTTGGAGAGGCCGGCTGGCCATGTGTATGCGCCAACAGTGCAACTTCCTTCCAAGCTTGCGCTGAATGACAAATTAATCCAACCGTTTTTTCTATAGCAGGAATAATGGTAACATTTAAAGCTACTTTATAAGATAGTGGAACTGCTGTATTATTTATATCTTGAGAAGTTAATCCAAAGTGTATAAATTCTTTGTATTGCGAAATGCCTTGTGCATCAAATTTATCTCTTAAAAAATACTCCACTGCTTTAACATCATGATTGGTTACTTTTTCAATCACTTTAATGGCGGCTGCATCTTTATCATTAAATTCACTTACAATACTTCTCAAGCCAGCATAAACCGACTTGTCTATTAATTGTAATTGCGGCAAGGGTAATTCGCATAAAGCAATGAAATATTCAACCTCAATATGCAAACGATACCTTATAAGTGCAAACTCAGAAAAATAATGACCCAACTCTTCAGTTTGATTCCAATACCTTCCATCAACTGCCGAAATATTATGTAATGCTGTTAGTTCCATAAAAAAATAATAAAGGCGAAATTAGTAATTTTTCATCAACGTTAATTTTAAAACATCATATTGATTTTATTGTTGGATATTTTTTTGTTCATTTGGATAAAATTAAACATCCGTTTAACATTTATGAAAAAAATCTCTTTGCTCCTTTGCGTTATCATTAGCAGTAAATGCCTATTGCTTGCTGGTGGTTTTCAAGTAAATCTTCAAGGGCAAAAACAAGCGGGAATGGGACATACAGGAATTGGTTTAGCACTCGATAATGCTTCATTACAATTCAATCCTGGTGCATTAATTTTTGTTGATTCTTTAGGTTCCTTTTCTTCAGGTGTATCTTTTATTATACCTCGTACAGTTTATTTAGACCCCAATAGCACTTATTTGGCTCAAACTGTTAATCATACAGGCACGCCTTTGTGCATATACGGCAACTTTAAATTTAAAAAAAACTCACCCATAACTTTTGGAATTGGCATTTACAATCCCTTTGGAAGCCGTGTGCAGTGGGATGATGATTGGAAAGGCCAATTTTTATTGAGAGAAATAAGTTTAAAAACATTCTTTTATCAACCTACTTTATCTTATAAAATTACAGAAAAACTAGGCATTGGTGTAGGTTATATTTTTGCCAATGGTGATTTTAGTTTGCGAAAAGCTTTACCTATTCAAGACAGTTTAGGTAATTACGGCGAAGCTTCTTTAGCCGGAAAAGCCACTGGAAAAGGCTTTAACATTGGTGTTTATTATAAATTAAATAATAAATTTTCAATAGGTTTAAACTATAGATCTGCTGTAAAAGTAAAAGTGCAAAATGGTGCAGCAGATTTTGTTAGTGCAAATGCAGTAAGCCAATATTTCAAAAATACAACTTTCAATACGCAACTTAATTTGCCTTTTAATTCAGGTATTGGTCTGGGATATCTACTAAATGAAAAAATGAAAATTGCTTTAGACATAAATTATGTTGGTTGGAAAAGTTATGATTCACTTAATATAGATTTTGCTCAAAACAGTGATAAATTATCAGATGTAGCCTCTCCCCGATTATATAAAAACACTTTTATATTTAGAACAGGATTACAATACCAAATCAGCGAAATCTTTTGCATCAGAGCAGGCGCTTATTACGACCAATCGCCAGTAAAAGATGGTTATTTAACACCCGAAACACCTGATAGTGATAAAATTGGATTAACTACTGGCTTCACAATTACTTTCAATAAATACTTGTATGTTGATGCATCATTAATTTATACTGAGGGCTTAAAAAGAGTCGACACCAATATTGAAACTCAATTTGAAGCTATTTATAAGAGCAAGGCAGTTATACCAGGCTTTAACTTAGGCGTAAAATTTTAAACTATTCAATCTAATAAGATTATATTTACAAAAAAAATCAACTATGAAGAAATTTTACCTTTCATTATTTTCAATTGCGCTATTAGGCGCTTCACCCACTGCGAGCGCTCAATGCCCTGGTGAAAGATACTTTAATTATGTTTTTCCTGCAAATCCGGTCATTACGTCAAACGTTAATTATGGTAGCAATATTAAAGTTGATGGTGCAACACAACAATTGTTGTTAGATGTATATGAGCCAAACGGTGATACAGCTGTTAACAGGCCACTTGTTATTATTGCGCATGGAGGAAGTTTTCTTGGTGGATCTAAAACAGGAACTGATGTTGTGCCTATTTGTAAAGACTTAGCAAAATTAGGTTATGTGGCAGTTTCTATTGAATATAGAGTTGGAATGGGCGGTCTGCCTTTTCCTGGACCAGATTCTTCTGATGCCACTGAAGCAGTAATGAGAGGAGTTCATGACGGTCGGGCAGCTGTGAGATACTTCAGAAAACTAGCTGCTGTTGACAGTACAAATATCTTTAAAATTGACACCAATAATATTTTCTTTGGTGGTGTATCTGCAGGTGGATTTATTGCACTGCAAATGGCATACTTAGATGAAGTATCAGAAATACCTTCTTATATAGATTTTGTTGGGCAAGCAGGTCTAACTGGTGGTATTGAAGGCAATAGTGGAAATCCTGGTTATTCTTCGGAGGTAAAAGCAATAATTAATATTTGCGGCGCACTTGGTGATACAGCATGGATAAAGCCCGGCGATGAGCCGCTTATAAGTTTCCATGGCACAAATGATGGCACCGTTCCTTATGGTTCATCAGAAATAACCCTTTTAGGTTTATTTCCATTACTTGAAGTAGATGGTAGTTTTTCTGTAAATGCAAAGGCTATTGAAGTTGGTATTCCTTCTTGTTTCGAAATTTATGAAGGACAAGACCATGTGCCAGAAGTTGGAAATGCATCTTATTATGACACTACCATTGTAAAAATTAGAACATTTTTAAACCATTTTGTTTGCGGTACACCACTCAATTGTAATTATAATGGAAGTATTGTAAATGCTGTTGGTGCAGGAATAAATGAAGATCTAATAAATTCACCATTTTGGTCACTGTATCCTAATCCCGCTAATGATAAAATTACCTTAAATCTTTCTGCTTTTGAAACGCATAAATTAAACATATCAGTGATGAACGCTTTAGGCCAAGAGGTTTTACATATCAATGGATTACAAGCAAAACTGCAAACTTTAGATATTAATAGTTTGTCTACTGGCATATACACAATGCTTGTAACAGATGGCGCTATTCAATCAAATAAGAAATTTATTAAAAGATAATTATAATATAAATCAATAAAAAAAGCGAGATTCAAATTGATTCTCGCTTTTTTTATGCCGCTTATAATATAAGAGCTTGATAGGGAATCAGCAGAAAAAACCAGCTGTTGAAGTTTTACCGATGTAAAATAAGTAATGGCCCAAATTTGTTTCACGGCATTTGTCCCAAACTTTTTTCTAATCGGCATATACCACTGTAAGATTTTAAATTATTGGCATAATTTATAAATCACATCGGTATAATTGTTCTTATGAGAAAAATAGTGCTTTTCAAGTACTTCATCATTTATGAAATACCTTGAAATACAATAGCTAAGGCTGTGAGGTATTTTTAAACGTAATTAGGTTAATCGTAAACACAGTTCTACATTATTAAATTTTAAAAACTATAACGCTCTTTATCTATTAGGCAAAGTCTATTCTAATTATTAGTTTTGAAGCGAAAAGAGTTTTGAAAAAGTAAACTCAATGTTAGAAAATCAAATAATAATTTATTAAGAGAACATATATGCAATTAAAAAATTATGCACTTGGGCAATGGACAGCTGGTGCTGAGCAAGGACAAACACTATTTAATGCAATTACCGGAGAAGAAGTTGCAACTGCAAGCAGCAAAGGTTTAGATTTTGCTGAAATGATGAATTATGCCAGAAAAACTGGCGGCCCTGCTTTAAGAAAAATGACTTTCCAAGAAAGAGGAAGAATGATTAAAGCTTTAGCATTGCATTTACAAGAAAAAAAAGAAATCTTTTATAAGTTAAGTTGGGCAACAGGAGCCACCAGAAACGATAGCTGGGTAGATATTGAAGGTGGCATTGGCAACCTATTTTCATATGCTAGCTTGCGCAGACAATTTCCTGATGAAACATTTTGTTACGATGGCGATATAGCAAAACTAAGCAAAGGTGGTACTTTTATTGGTCATCATATTTGCGTGCCTAAAGAAGGCGTGGCTATTCACATCAACGCCTTTAACTTCCCTGTATGGGGAATGCTCGAAAAAATTGCCGTTAATTTATTGGCAGGAGTGCCAGCCATTGTTAAACCTGCAACTGTAACTTCTTTTCTTACTGAAGCAGTTGTAAAGGAAATTGCAGCATCTGGTATTCTTCCTGAAGGCGCATTGCAATTGATTTGCGGAAGTGCAAACGGTATTTTAGATCATGTATCGAGTCAAGATGTTGTTACTTTTACAGGTTCAGCATTTACTGGAAAAAAATTAAAATCGCATCCACGCTTAATCGAAGAAGCTGTTCCTTTTAATATGGAAGCCGATTCTTTAAACTGCTGTGTGCTAGGGCCAGACGCCACGCCTGGCACCCCTGAATTTGAAATTTTCATTAAAGAAGTCCAACGTGAAATGACAACCAAAGCGGGTCAAAAATGTACTGCTGTGCGCAGGATTATTGTTCCTCAAAATTTGCTTGAAGATGTTCAAATTTCTTTAGGAAAGCGCCTCGCTACTACTATTATTGGCGATCCAAATGTTGAAGGTGTGCGCATGGGTGCTTTAGCAGGCGCTGCACAGCTAAAGGAAGTTACCGAAAAAGTGCTTGAACTTGCAAAAACGCAAGAAATTGTATTTGGTGATTTAAATAATTTTGAAGTTAAAGGTGCCGATAAATTGAAAGGAGCTTTTATGTCACCCATATTATTCTTAAATAATAATCCATTTAAAAATCAAGATTGCCACAATATTGAAGCTTTTGGTCCAGTGAGTACCATTATGCCTTATCAAAACATTGAAGAAGCCGTTGAATTAGCCAAAATGGGCAAAGGTTCTTTAGTATGTTCAATTGTTACTGCAAATGATAAAATAGCACGCGATTTTGTAATTGGTGCAGCCTGCATGCATGGTCGTATTTTAGTGCTTAACGCAGATTGTGCCAAAGAAAGCACAGGTCACGGTTCACCAATGCCTTTGTTAACCCACGGAGGCCCAGGCAGGGCTGGTGGTGGCGAAGAAATGGGAGGAAAAAGAGGGGTATTTCATTATCTACAGCGCACAGCCATTCAGGGTTCCCCTACTACCCTTTCTAACATTATGGGACAATATCAATATGGTGGAAAATATATTGAAAAAGACATACATCCGTTTAAACGTTATTTTGAAGACTTAGAAATTGGAGAAACATTGATTACTGCCAAACACACAGTACACGAAGCAGATATCGTGAATTTTGCAAATGTTAGTGGCGATAACTTTTATGCGCATATGGATGCAACCTCTTTAGATGGGACTATATTTACAGGAAGAGTGGCTCACGGTTACTTCATTTTAAGTAAAGCTGCAGGTCTATTTGTAGATGCTAAAAAAGGTCCTGTGTTATTAAACTATGGTCTTGATGAGTGTCGTTTTGTAAAACCAGTTTACCCAGGCGCAACAATTGGCGTTAGATTTACTTGTAAAGAAAAAGTTGACCAAGAGAAAAAGAATGAAGAGGACATTGCAAAAGGGATAGTAAAATGGTTGGTAGATGTGTATGATGAAACTGGAGAAACTGTTGCTATTGCTACCATATTAACAATGGTAAAAAAGCGCAATCAAGCTTAATAAAATTGTAGTTAAGATAAAATATTTATATTATTCTCTGCAGTATTTATTGTTGTTGAAAGTATGCATAATAAAACCCTAATTATTCAGTAGGAAGTCCCTCTGTGATGAACCAGTTATTTTATTATTGTAATCCTATAAAAACGAATGCGTAATTTGGGAGTATATTTTTGTAATACCGATGTAAGATTTTAAATTATTGGCACAATTTATCAATCACATTGGTATAATTGGGTGTATAAAAAAAAGAGCCTGAGTATATTACTCAGGCTCTTTTTTATAAATTGAATTCTTTTAATTTGTCTTAATGAGTCTAGTAGTAACTTCATTACCACTTTCGCTACGCGCTTTTAATAAATAAATACCTTGGCTTAAGCTAGTTCCTACGTTAAAACGTGCGTTTGTTGTAACTTTAATATCTTCCACTAAACTTCCTGTCATATCAAAAAACTGAATATAAACATTTTCATTTATATTAGAATTTATAACAATTGAGGTAATGTCACTGTAAGGATTTGGCATAGCTGTTAAATCAAAATAAGAAGCTTCAGCAATTAAATTACCATCGGCATCGTTTTGTAACTCTTCAGCAACTGGTGCTTCATCACGATTTAAACCAATAATTCCAATTAAGCAAACGTTACCAAAAGCCCCCCAAGTTGAACCAACTTTAGCTCTTGTTCTAACATCGTATTGCGCTGGAAATGTCAATAGCGGATTCATTGTATTAAAATAAAGTGCATTGCTTGATTTAATTACAGAGGCAACTACAGTGCTTGTTCCAACTATAGTAAATTGAAATTCATATTGTGTAGCACCATTCACAGGAGTTGATATCAAACGATTATTAGCATTTATACGATAATTTAATTTACCGCAGTCTTGAGCTCTTAATTGTGTAGTTGGCACACCTGTAATAGCAGGGTCAGCAATTATTCCTATTGTACAACCCGCGCTATAAACACCAGCATTTGTTCCTATTAGAGCTCTAACTTTTAAAGTCCAAGTTGTTCCCCAAACTAAGGTAGGAGAAACACTATGCAAAGTAATATAATTATATGTTGTTAATTTTGTTGCAAAAACTCCATTAGCATTGCTAAATTGCCATTCATATTTAGTTGCACCGGCTACTGATCCACAATAAATGGCCGAGGTTTTAACGTACGTTAAATTTCCACAAACGCCATTTGCCAGTTGCGTAGGTGGAACACCACCTCCCACTGTGATATCTTTTGATGCGAAGCATGTAGTACCTCCATTATCGGCAACTACTGTATAAGTTCCGGCCAATAAGCCAGAAAGTTCGTAATTTCCATTAATGGCATTAAAAATTAAATCAGCATAATAGCTGCCATTAATTTCAGCGTAAACATTGTAAATTGGATTGCCGCCCGGCGCTGTAGGAACGCATGAGCCACCTGTTACTGTTACATATAATGTACCATCAGCAGCTCCTTGAACCGTAGCATTTGTACTTCCAAAAGTTGGGATGGCCATATCACAACTTGGCTCAGTAATAGTTATTAAATCAGATGCAAAACAAGTTGCACTTAATACATCATCAGTTGTAGCAATTATAATAGCATAATCACCTGCAGGTAAATTTGTAATTGAAATGATACCGAATCCATCATCTTGACCCGTGTATACAGCTGATGTGTTTAATTCAGTTAAATTGTAGTAGTAGATTTGGCCTTGGGTAGAACTGGTTACAGTTAAATCAATAGCACCATTTGCGGCACAACCTGCACCAGCAATATCAGTTGCGCTTATGTTTAATATAGAAATATCACAAGCAATTGGATTTACTGTAAATGGTATTATTGTACCTCCACAATAAACAAATTCGTAGCTGCCTGGCAGCAAATCAAATATAAATATTGTTCCATCTGATGATGAAAAATCTTGCAAAAAACTTCCTTCATAATTTAAAACTCCATTTAATGTAGCAGTACCAGAATATGTTCCTTCAACAATGCCATATGGATATAATGAACTGGTAGGATCAGTTACAACCCAAGAATCAACTATTGCACAATTGCCAGCAAAGGCAGTTTTTGTGTTTCCCGCAAAGGCGAGCACCGTGACTAATAATAACAAATAGATTTTTTTCATAAAATTTAGATTATTGTTGGTTTTAATTAATTATTTTGATTCAATTTACAAATATATAATGTTTTGCCAATACTAACAAAAAAAAACAAGTTAACCCTGGTTCCTCATTAGAAAAAAGTTTGGGCCATTATACCGATGTGAAATAAGTAATGGCCCAAATTTGTTTCACCACATTTGTCCCAAACTTTTTTCCGATCGGCATTTACCATTGTAAGATTTTAAATTATTGGCATAATTTATAAATCACATTGGTATTACTTATTTCACATTGGTATTAAAAGGCAAAAAAAATCTCAAAAGTAAATTTGAGATTTTTTTTTGTTTTAAATGATTGAAATTTATTAATTTCTTCTTCGTTTAAACTCACGTTTTTTTTCACCGTCAGAGCTGCTTCTTCCTCCGCTTCTTGCACCTCCACCGCTTTCGCCCGATGACTTTCCTTTAAAGCCCCAAGATTCTTTTCCACCTCCACCACCAGAGCTTCTTTCTCGGCTGCGGCCTCCGAAACCGCCATCAGATTTTCCACCGTATTGTCCGCCACCACCACCTGATGATGGTCCTTTGCTATCGCTATGGTCTATGCGTATTTTACGTCCATTAAACTTCTTGAATTGAAAACTATCATACACAGCTATTGCTTGCTTTGGATCAACATCAAAAAACGAGAATGATCCTTTGATATTTATTCTTTTGAAATCGAAAGGATTAAGACCAGAAACCTCTGCAGCATAAGCCCTAAAGGTATCTTGATCCATGCCATCCATTTCACCTAAATTAATAAAGAACCTGCCTGAAGGCTCAGTATTTCCTTGGCCCATTGGCGAAGTATTTCTATCTCTGTCTCTACCTCTATCATCGGCATTTAAATCAGGCGCATTTCTATAATAATCTAAAAAGCGGTTAAACTCTTCAGACAACATTCTTTTAATCAATTCTTCTTTGGTTAAGTCTTTAAGCATTTCATGCACTTGAGGTAAAAACTTCTCAATTTCTGTCTCGTTAACCTCAGCATCGTGAATTTTATTCACCAAATTAATCAATTGTTTTTCACAAACTTGAACGCCTGTTGGCAGTTTATCTTTTACAAATTGTTTCCCAATTTTACGTTCAATGTCCCTGATTTTACCTATTTCTTTCATATTCACAATGGCAATAGAAACACCAGATTTACCTGCTCTTGCTGTTCTACCACTTCTGTGCGTATATACTTCTGGATCATCAGGTAAATTATAATTGATAACGTGAGTTACACTATCAACATCAATACCACGCGCTGCAACATCAGTAGCTACTAGCATTTGAAGTGTTCTATTTCTATAACGTTTCATTACATTATCTCTTTGTTGTTGAGATAAATCACCATGTAAAGAATCTGCGTTGTAACCATCTTTAATCAAATGTTCGGCAATTTCTTGTGTTTCCATTCTTGTTCTGCAAAACACAATACCAAATATATCTGGATTAAAATCGGCAATACGTTTTAGTGCAGCATATTTATCTCTAGCATGCACCATATAATATTTGTGCTCAATATTTTCAGCTCCTTGATTTTGCTTTCCTACAGTAACTTCAATAGGATTGCTCATGTAATTTTTGGCAATACGAGCAACTTCGTTTGGCATTGTGGCGCTAAACAACCATGTATTTTTTTCTTCCGGCGTTTCAGATAAAATACTATCTAAATCTTCTTTGAAACCCATGTTAAGCATTTCATCAGCTTCATCAAGAACAACAGTTGTTACGGCATTCAGTTTAATACGACCACGATCGATCATATCAACCATTCTACCCGGTGTTGCAACTATAATTTGTGCACCTCTATTGATTTCACGTATTTGGGTTTCAATGCTTGCACCTCCGTATATGGCTACTACATTCGCATTATCATAATTAGAAGAAAAGTTAGTTATATCTCTTGTAATCTGCAAACAAAGTTCACGCGTTGGGCAAATGATTAAAGCTTGCGTATGTTTTTTGCTGAAGTCAGTAAAATGAACCAAAGGTAGACCAAAAGCGGCTGTTTTACCAGTGCCTGTTTGTGCTAATCCTACTAAATCTCGTTTTTCTGTTAAAAGCTGCGGTATTGCTTGTTGTTGAATAGGGGTTGGGTTTTCAAAACCCATGGATTTTATGGCCTCAATAATTCTCTTATCTAGTCCAAGTTCTTCAAAGTTAGTCATTAATCTTTTTAAATTAAGGCGCAAAAGTAATAAAATAAAGCCTCATAACCTATTTATTATTTAACTAACTCCTTATTACTAAATAGATTTGTGCTTAAAAAAACTATATATCATATAAATTTTTGCCTTATTTAATGGACTTTTAATATCATAAAATATAGACAGCAAAGCGTGTATAGTCATTTTAAAGAACTTACGTTTTAGCTCAAAATGCCGAGCCATCCCAAAATAACAAACACTAATAATTTGATTTTTTAATTGCTTGGAAAGTCTTGTTTTTATTTCCTTTTCATTAAATAGTTGCACTAAACCAGCTAAACGGTTTTTGTAAACATTGTTTTTTAAATTAACTGAATTATCATCATGAACATGATATTTAACTGTATAATCGTTTACATGAAACATTGGAAAGCTATTGGTAATTTGCGCCCACAAAATAGTATCTTCTCCGATATAAATTTTACGGTCAAATTTATAAGTATCAAAAATGGCTATATGAATTGCCACCCTATTGGGTATGATGGAGTTTATTAAAATATAATCCAAGGTTTTAGCTGGGTTAAAATGCGCCA
>CAMBZU010000045.1 GCA_945872355.1 Chitinophaga pinensis | reverse complement strand
ACCTTCAGGCCCCATATCAATTATATAATCTGCAACTTTAATGATGTCCATATTGTGTTCAATAATCAACACAGAATTTCCACTATCAACCAATTTATTAATTACTTCAAGGAATATTCTAATGTCCTCAAAATGAAGTCCGGTGCTAGGTTCATCTAAAATATAAAATGTATTTCCAGTATCTCTTTTTGATAACTCAGCTGCTAATTTAATGCGCTGCGCTTCACCACCTGATAAAGTTGTGCTCGATTGACCCAGCGTAATATAGCCCAAACCTACATCGTTCATCGTTTTAATTTTTTGAAGGATGGAAGGAATGCCACTAAAAAACTCAACAGCATCTTCAATGGTGAGGTTTAAAATATCACTTATTGACTTTCCTTTATACCTAATTTCTAGCGTTTCTCTGTTGTATCTTTTACCATTACATTCGTTACAATTTACATAAACATCTGGTAAAAAGTTCATTTCAATGGTTACTATGCCAGCCCCCTGACAGGTTTCGCACCTTCCACCTTTAACATTGAAAGAAAATCGGCCTGGTTTATATCCTCTTATTTTTGCTTCAGGCAACTCTGCAAATAAATTTCTGATTTCGCCAAAAACATTTGTGTAGGTAGCAGGATTGCTTCTTGGTGTTCTTCCAATTGGTGATTGATCTATTTCAATAATTTTATCAATGTGTTTCAAGCCTTCAATACTTTCGTATGAAAGAGGGGTTTGATGGCTTCTATAAAAATGCTTATTTAATATAGGATATAGCGTTTCTTTAATGAGCGATGATTTTCCACTGCCAGAAACTCCTGTGATACAAACGAGCTGTCCTAATGGAATTTTTATACTTACATTTTTTAAATTATGACCTTTGGCACCAGTAATAGAAAGGTATTGCCCTGTGCCTTCCCTCCTTTTTACAGGAATAGCAATTTGCATTTCATTACGAAGGTATTTTGCTGTAATTGAATTTTGTTTTAGCAATTGCGCTGGTGTTCCCGAAGCAACTACTTTTCCGCCATGAATACCAGCCTTTGGACCAATATCAAGCACATAATCAGCTTGCTCAATCATTTCTCTGTCATGCTCCACCACAATTACAGAATTACCTGTATCCCTTAAATTTATTAAAGATTTTATAAGTCGGGTATTATCTTTTTGATGTAATCCAATGCTGGGCTCATCTAAAATATAGAGTACTCCAACCAATTGAGATCCAATTTGAGTAGCTAGTCGAATGCGCTGCGACTCACCACCAGAGAGCGATTGAGAAGTTCTATTAAGTTCTAAGTATCCCAATCCAACATCAAGTAAAAATTGAATTCTTGGTCTTATTTCTTTTAACACCTCAGCAGCAATTAGGTTTTGTTTCTGCTCCATTCTAAGTTCAATATTTTCAAACCATAATTTCAGGTTTTTCAAATTCATTGTGCTGAGTTCAGAAATATTTTTTGAATCAATTTTAAAATAAAGTGATTCTTGTTTTAGTCTGGCGCCATTGCATTTAGGACACACAACTTTATTCATAAAACTCTCAGCCCATTTTTCAATGCTTTTTGAACCTAGTTCTTCTTGCTGACGGGCAATGAAATTAACTATTCCTTCAAATTGTGCAGCATGCGTACCTCCTGAATGATGATTTTTAACCCTCACAAGTTCATTGCTACCATATAAAATGATATCCATCACTTCGTCTGAAATATCTTCAATTGGCGTATCTAAAGTAAAGCCATGTTGGGTTCCTAAGGCATTAATTTGTTCAAATATCCAACTATTTCTAGCTTCTCCAAGGGCAAGGATGCCCCCTTTTTTGATACTTAATTTAGGATTAGGAATAAGTTTTTTTTGATCTATTTGACTAATAACACCAAGGCCATTACATTTGGGGCAAGCTCCAAAAGGCGAGTTAAAAGAGAATAAATTGGGTGCCGGATCATCGTAGGATATACCTGAATCTGCACACATAAGTGCCCTGCTAAAAAAGCTCATTTCATTGCTATCGTTATCGAGCACAGCAATTGATCCTTTTGCCATTCTCATAGCCAGTTGCAAAGAGCTAAACAATCTTGTTTTTATTTCCTCGTTAACCGTAAATCTGTCGATTACAATTTCAATATTATGAATTTTGTATCTATCGAGCTGCATTCTTGCCTTTAATTCAGTTACTTCTCCATCAATACGGGCTCTAATAAATCCTTGCTTAATGATTTGTTCAAACAATTCTCTATAGTGCCCTTTACGGCCTTTAACCATAGGGGCAAGAATAGAAATTTTCTTTTCATTATATTTTTCGAGAATTATATTTATAATTTGATCATCGGTGTACTTCACCATAGGCTTTCCGCTTACATAGGAATAGGCAGTTGAAGCACGGGCAAACAATAATCTTAAAAAGTCATAGATCTCAGTAATGGTTCCAACTGTAGACCTTGGATTTTTATTGGTTGTTTTTTGTTCTATAGAAATCACAGGGCTTAAACCAGTAATTCTATCAACATCTGGTCTTTCTAAATTTCCTAAAAACTGGCGTGCATAAATCGAGAAGCTTTCAATATATCTTCTTTGTCCTTCTGCAAAAATAGTATCAAAAGCCAGAGATGATTTTCCACTCCCACTCAAACCGGTGATCACAACTAATTTATTTCTAGGAATTAAAACATCAATATTTTTTAAATTATGAACCCTTGCTCCAATAATTTCTAATTGCTCCTCTTCCTCACTCATTATTTTATTGAAGTTAAATGTTTTTTATTTTTCTGAGGAAATTGTATCATTATTGATACCGTACATATATCCTAAGCTATCATTATCAATACTAAAAGTTGGATTTCCAAGGTAAATTTCTGTGAGCATCATTTCATCAAAATTCTTTTTTGGTATATCTATTAAATACAATAAATGTTGCTTATTTTCGAGAAAATTTTGTCTTAACCAAGGGTTTAAAATTTTAATTATCTTATAATTAACACCCAATTTTAAAGCAAATTCAGCAATATTTGTAATTGAAGTATCAATAGTTAATTGATCATTGGGTATCTGCGGATATAAGTCTTTTTTGCGAATAATAAAACCATATTTTTGAGGTGATTCAAAGATCTCTTTTAAGGCAAGTACTCTATATAAATACCGAGAAGTTTCTTGGTTTAATAGCAAATCATAATAACTTTTCACTTGCTGATTTTCAATTTGCTTATTAAGACCGGTAATTCCCATATTATAGGAAGCAGCCACCAGCGTCCAATTTCCAAATTTAGCGTATGCCTCTTTAAAATACTTACAGGCCGCTTCCGTAGCCTTTTCTGTGTGGTATCTTTCATCTATGTTTTCGTTAACTACCAAACCATAATTTACAGCTGTTTTATCTAAAAATTGCCAAAAACCTGAGGCTCCCGAAGGTGAAACAGCATTCGTAAAACCACTTTCAATAAGCGCAATATATTTAAAATCATCTGGAATACCATTTTTTTTAAGTATTGGAGCTATTTTTTGAAACCAACGATAAGCTCTTTTGTGCAGTAAAATACTTTGAGATTGCCAATATGTATTTAAGAGCAATTCTCTGTCTAAAGACTCTCTTACATCAAATTGATCCATTGGCACCGACTCACCTGCAAAGTTGAGTTTAGCGGGCATATTTAAAGAGTAAACTTTATAATTTTTATTGAACTCGTTTTTATAATAATCATCTGTATCACGCTTATTAGAAAAAACAATGAGATTCACACAAAGCAACAAAGTCATTAGTATAATGGCCGCTGTTAAATATTTGTTTTTGTTTAATTGATTCATGAATTTTTAAATCTAATAATAGTGTATGAATGACTATTATTTTGCAGATGGCGCCTTTTTAGTTTTTGATATGTAAAATAGCACCCCAAAAACAGACAAAAAGTAAGCTGACAAAAGACCAGCGTCATAAAATGACCAATCCTCGATACTTAATACATAAATAGTAATTAAGCATGAAAACATAGAAATAAGACCAATTATAACCGCCACTTGTTTATCAGAAAAGCCTGCATAAGAAAGATGATGCGTAGTATGGTCCTTGCCTCCAACAAAAGGAGATTGCCCTCTTCCCAGTCTATTAATTGTAACCGTGGTTGTATCAATAATTGGAATAATAAATACAATTATTGTGAGAATTACTTGCTTAGTTTGAGAATGACTGTTGCTATCAAATGGGGTGTTCCAGAAACAAGTTATGGCCATAGCACCAAGCAAAACACCTAAAAATTGGCTTCCAGTATCGCCCATATAAATTTTTGATGGATTCCAATTGTAAAACAAAAATCCGAGTAATGACGCTAATACCCCAATTAGCACAATGAATTCGATACTTTCGAAGGTATTGATTGCAGAAAGCACGATTAGTGCAGAAATAATTATTGAAATAGAAACAGTAGTTGTAATTGCATCCATATTATCGAGCATATTAATTGAGTTCATTATGCCAACAATCCAAAATACGGTGATAAAATAATTTAAAACATCAGAGGAAAACAATTGAATATAAGTGCCAGTTAAACACAATACAATTCCACAAAAAACCTGTGCAGAAAACTTAAGAATTGGTTTGGTATTATAGGCATCATCAGCAAGTCCAACTAAAAAGCCTACTGTAACAGCGAACATTAAACCTGTGAATTTAACATTTTCTAATATACTATGCTGTTCAGAAAGCATAAAATAAAATGTGATGGCAAAAAGAAAATTTAGAAAAAATGAGATACCACCAATGGCAGGTTTAGAGCGACTTCCCCATCTAATAGCATTTTCATCAACATTCCTCATTCCCAAATTTTTTGAAAACTTTATGAATAAGCTGTTCAATAAAAGAGAAAATACTAAAGACAAAAACCCGAAAATGAGGTAAAAAATAATCATACTATATTTTTCATACATGATATCGTTCCTTGAATTGGAGGGCAAATATAGTTAAAAAGTGTTTAAAAAAAATACATTTCGGCATTAAATGTAGGCAGTAGCGCATCTTTTTCAGAAATAATAGGCAATGTTACCCCCCAATTAATGGCTAAAGTGGGATCGTTCCAAATGATACCACCTTCGGATTCCTTGTTGTACAATGCGCTGCATTTATATACAAAAATGGTATTGTCTTCAAGTGCTATAAACCCATGTGCAAAGCCTACAGGAATATAGAACATCAAATTATTTCGATCGTTTAATTCAATGGAAAAGTGTTTTCCAAAAGTTTCTGAATCCTTTCTTAAGTCAACGGCAATATCAAGCACACTTCCTTTTATTACCCTCACGAGTTTTGCTTGTGCATAATTTCCACGCTGAAAATGTAGGCCTCTTAAAACACCTTTGTTAGAAACAGATTGGTTATCTTGAAGAAAATTATCAGCGATACCTTCTTTGAGCAATTGCGCCTGATTATAAGATTCAAAGAAGACACCTCTTTCATCTTTAATCACCTTAGGCTCTATAATTTTTAGTCCATTAATAGACACTTCACTAATTATCATAATTATTATCCGCGTGTAAAGAATCTTTTAATGAATGAAGGTTTTGGCGGCTCATCTTCCTCATAATATCCATAGCCGTAGCCATAACCGTAGCCGTATCCATAACCGTATCCATAACCGTATCCATAACCATAAGATGAACTGTAATTGTAGCCGTATTGACTACCATTATTTTCTACACCATTCAGAATAATTGATAGGTTTTTAATATTTTTTTCTTCTACTAAAGAATTGATATTTTCGAAAAACACTTTTTTGGAGTAATTGGCTCTAAAAATAAAAATTGGGTAGTCTGAATTTTGAATATTTGGAATTCCATCCGAAACAATACCTATTGGAGGATTATCAATAATAATAATATCATAGATTGCTTTAAGTTCAAGAATAAATTCATCCATTCGAGGTGAAATAATTAACTCAGCTGGATTAGGAGGAATTGGGCCTGCAGTAATAAACTGCAAATTTGGCAAGGCGCTTTTTTGGATGCAATCTTTATATTGATCTTTGCCAATTAAAATAGTACTCATCCCATGTGTATTTGGTGCATCAAAACCGATATGAATTTTGGGTTTTCGCATGTCCAAATCTAGCACAATTACTTTTTTACCTGCATAAGCAATAATACCTGCCAAATTAATAGCAACAAATGTTTTCCCTTCACCAGAAATTGAGGAAGTAATTGCAACTACTTTTGCCCCACCTTCATTAGAAATAAACTGCAAATTGGCTCTTATTGACCTAAAAGCTTCAGAAATAGATGATTTTGGATTTTTATCAACTAACAATTGCGAAACAGGAATGTCTTTTTTGTATTTAGGCACAATTCCAAGGATTGCCATATCTGTAAATTTCTTTATTTCATTAATTGTTGTGATATTATTAAACATTAAAAAACGGAGCGCCACTAAAGCAATTGATAAAACGGTTGCAAGACCAAGCGCTGTGAGTAGAATAGTATTTCTATTGGGATATATTGGTAAAGTAGGCTCTAAAGCTTGCTCTAAAATAGAATTATGCGGCACAAACCCCGCAATTGCTATAGAGTATTCTGCCTTTTTATTGAGCAGCATATTATAAAAGTTCTCATTTATTCCATAAAGTTGTTTCAATCTATTGAATTCAATTTCTATGGCAGGTATCTCGCCAATCTCCAATTCGGTAGCATCTTGCTTTTCTTTAGTCTCAACAATTCTCGATTTGAAACTTTCTTCCATCGTCAATAATCCTTGATAAAGGGCATTTTTTTCCTTTAAAATTGATTTTTCAACTTCTTTAACAACTCTATTATCTGAAGTTGCTTCAGCTAATAGTTTATCCCTTTTCATTTGCAGCGTTTCAATTTCTTTAACCTTATCAATTATAAAACCTTCTGATACAGTGCCTGAACCCAAAAACAAGAGGTTACTAATATCAAATTTATCGTTCACAGCAAACTGATCCTTCATTTCTCTTATCACATTTAACTGATAATTCAGGCTCAGAATATCTTTTTGTAATAGATCTAATTTTAAAAAGTAAGTTGAAGAAAAATCTCTACTGGCAGTGGTTTTTGTTTCTCTGCGATAGTTTTGAATTTGGGATTCATAATTCCTTAAGTCGGTAGAAACAAATGACAATTGCTTATCAATAAAGTCGATTGTTTTTTGAGCACTTTCAGATTTCTTTATTACATCATAATTAATAAAATCTGATGCCACTTGATTTACTATGTCAGCCGATTTCTTTGCATCATTTTCTTCTATTGAAATTCTAATGGTTTTTGCATAATAATTTAATACAGTAATCTCAAGTTTATTGCAATATGGATCAGCCATAGTTTCAGAATCATTGATAACAAAGAAAAAAACATCCTTTTTTAGGTTTGTTTGATAATCTTGAATGGTGCTAAAATTATTTATTGAGATCTTAAGTTGAAGATCTGGTAAATCCACTAATTTATTTGGCTTTACTATTTTAACTTGCCTAGTATCATTTAAAATGTAAGAAACTTCAATAGCATCTTTAGATTTAAATTTAAGAAAAATTGATTTGCCAAATAAACCTTTATTTTTTACTTTAAAATCAACAATTTCATAAGGACTACTTTTATAGTGTTCATTAATTTTAAAGGTACCTTTTACGAAATAACCTACTTGAATTGGGAGCTGAGAAATAGATTTTCTCAAGAAAATTTTTGATCTCATGAGCTCTACCGCCCCATCAAGACCATTCTCAGTTTCTAGCACATTGCCTACCTCTAAAATTTTGGCATTACCGCTATTGTTGCTAATTTGAATTACGGCACTACTTTTATAAATTTCTCGCTGATAGCGTATGTACAGCATTGCACTCATTAGGGCAATCAAAAAAAACAAGATGATGTATATCAAATTTTTTTGAAAAATGTGATATAAAAGCCCAAAATCAAATCCATCCATTGAGGATGTGGCTTTATTCTTTTGATTGGCCATTATTTAAAAAAATTAAGTACAAGCAATAGGGTAGTCACTAGAGATAAATAGGGTCCGACTTCAACCAATAAAGTTCTTGCAACTTGAGGAGATGGGGTAACATAAACAATATCATTGGACTGCATCATAAAATCTGCTTCCTTTAATCCATCAATTTTTCTGATATTAAAATGAAAAACCTTAGGTTCGCTAAACTCTCCTCTAATAACTTTAATATCGTAGGCTCTACCTGTTTTGGTGATTCCGCCGCTTTGTGCTATTACTCTTAATAAATTTGTGTTTTCATCAACTAGTTGAACAACCTGAGCCTGTCCATCGCTGCCATTAAATACCATCACTTTTCTGTTGGTTATTTTTAATACTACAAAAGGTTGAATATAATATTTTGAAAACTCTTCCTCTAAAAACATTTCTGCTTCTCGCATGGTTAATCCACCTAATTTAACCCTTCCAATAATGGGAATATTTGCCAAGCCATCAAATTCAATTCGATAGGTTAAAGTATTGGCCAATTGGTTATTACTAATTCTATCTTCACCAACCAAATCTAATAATTTAAAACCATCATTGGTTAAGAGAATCATGCTTAATTGGTCATTGGGATTAAGCCTGGTTTCTAAATCTTTAACTTTAGGCAAGGGCTCATAAACATAATCTTTAGGTGCCTTTAACATTTGACTTGGATTCAAAAACTTACAACTGCTTATAAGCAGTGCAATCATTACAAAAAATACAAGTTGCTTTAACATTGTTGAAAAGATAATTTTGTACAAAGCTAAAATTAAATTGCGAAACATAAGAAAGACATAATTTAATTAAATTTTATTATGATTTTTATTTCAATAAATCATCATACAAGGCTTTCATATCATTACAAAGTCTTGTATAGTGGAAGTTATCTTTCACAAAAGCCCAGCCATCAGTGCCCATTTTGATTCTTAATTCATCATCATCAACCATTTTAACCAGTGCATTTGTAAATGATTCTAGGTTATTATTTTCGCACAACAACGCAGTTTTATTTGTTTTAACCACATTCTCAATACCTCCCACATTGGTTGTAACAATTGGTTTATTGCAGGCCTGAGCTTCGATTAAACTAACTGGTGTTCCCTCGTTGAAAGAAGTCAAGGCAACAATGTCGATGCCCGCTAATATTTGATCAACTTCTTGAATCCATGAAGTAAAAATTACTTGCGCCGCATAATCTGGTTGATCAATATAACTATAGCTGAGCCCTAAAGATTTGCATAAGGCAAATAAATTATCTCTTAATTCACCATCACCAATAATAAATGCTTTTACCTTTTTATTGGATTTCTTAGTCAAATTGAAAAACGCTTGAATAAATAAGTTGTGATTTTTAACTGGGACAAGTCGGCCAATAATGCCGATACAAATTTCATCAGAAGAAAGGGAATACTTATTTCTAAAATTAATTCTTTTACTTTCGATATTACTATTAAACTTTATTAAATCAAAGCCAAGCGGAATTACTTTAATTTTGTCAGGACTACAAATTTTATGAATTTCAGACAATTCAACTTTTTGCTTATCGCTAATTGCAATAATTGCGTCACTTCTTCGCGCAAGATAACGTTCAATATTTTTATAAAAAGTAGTCGTTACTAAACCAAAATAGGAATGAAACACGTGGCCATGAAAGGTATGAACCACTTTTGGCACTTTACATGAAAATGCCGCTAAACGGCCGAGTGTACCTGCTTTAGAGGCATGAGTATGTACGATATCAGGTTTAAAATCGTTTATGATATTTTTTATTTTCTTGAAGGCCGCTAAATCTTGAACTGGATCAATTTTACGTTTCATTTCTTCAATGATCACTGGTTTTAAACCTAAGCTACTGGTGATAAAGGTAGAACTATCTTCCGATTCATCTTTCTCGCCACCAACAAGAAGCGTTTCATAACCATCGATATATTTTGAAAGATAGGCTACATTGTAAGTTGGCCCCCCTAAATTGAATCTATTAATAATACGTAAAACTTTGGGCATATATAATTATAGATAATATTTTTTATACCAATTTTGAAACACAATTAATGCCCAAACCTTAGCCACAGCATCGCCTGGGTTTGCAGAAAAAAGAGTTTTTAATAAATGCTGAATAGCACTATAGTTGAAAATTTGTTGTTCAATTATTAATTTTTCAGACAATAAATCATCAACAATTAGTGACTTTAAATCTGTTTTAAACCATTTTAATAAAGGCACTTCAAATCCTTTTTTCGATCGGTGAAAAATTTCATCTGGCAAGTAACTTTTAAATGTTTCCTTTAAGATTAATTTTCTATTGTTTGCTGTTATTTTAAAATTATCTGGCAAGCTAAAGGCAAAATCAACCATGCGATAATCGAGAAAAGGCACTCTTACTTCAAGACTATTTGCCATACTCATACTGTCCACCTTGGTGAGCATATCTCCGGCCAAAACCATTTTCATATCAGTTAGTAAAACCTGATTCATTGATTGTGATTGATTGGTGTTGAAGGCAGAAAGCAAGCTTGTTTTACTATTTTGATAGCCATCAATATCTTGAGTTCCAATAAAACCAGGATTAAATAAGCCGAACAATTGATTTTCTTTGTAAAAGCCAGCCCAGCGCCAATATCGTTCTGCATCATTAAGTTTTGCGCCAGAAGTTAGCTTATCAAACTGTCTTACCAAATTGCCAAACTTAGAATTTCTGGATTGCGGCAATAAGGAGAAAATGGGTGAAATATGCTTTAAATTATTTACCTGGTATTGATTATTGAGCACTGCATAAGCTGCAGCATGTTTATTATAACCTGCAAACATCTCATCAGCGCCATCGCCCGACAAAGCAACTGTTACTTTTTTTCTTGTTTGCTGGCTAAGAATAAATACATTTAATGCAGAAGAATCAGCAAAAGGCTCATCAATATAATTGAGCATATCATGCAAATTTGCATATAAATCATTGTTGGTTAAGGAGAATACAGTGTGATTTGTATTACATTTTTTGGCCACAAGTTTAGCATAAGCAGTTTCATCAAACATGGGTTCATCTTTAAAACCAATTGAGAAAGTGTTTAGCTGGTTGGTATGTTTGGCGGCTAGCGCAGTAACAATTGATGAATCGATACCGCCACTTAAAAATGCACCTAAAGGTACATCAGCTATCATTCTTAATTTTACAGCATCATCGAGCAAAAAATGTAGCTTTTTACAGCTCTCTTCAAAGTTTAAACTTTTAGCACTTAAAGGCGCTGATTGTTCAATTTGGTAATAACATTGAATTTTAAATTCTTGATTTTTAAGCACCGCAAAGTGACCAGCAGGAAGTTTGTGAACATCTTCTAAAATACTATGATTTCCGGCCAAATAATTTAGGTGAAAATATTGCAACAAGGCAGCCTTATTGATTCTTTTAGGAATTTCAAATTTTAAAAGTGCTTTTAATTCTGATGCAAAGCAGAAAAAATCCTCTTGCATAGCGTAAAGAAAGGGTTTAATACCGTACCTATCTCTAGCAAAAAAAAGCTCTTTATTTGAATGATTAAAAATAGCGAAAGAAAAAAAACCATTTAGTTTATTCAAACAAGATGATCCTTCAGCAATAAATAGTTTTAACAACACCTCGGTATCGCTTTCTGATTTGAATTGAACGCCTTTATGTATTAATTCTTCTCTTAGTTGTTTGTAGTTAAATATTTCACCGTTAAAAACAATAGTAAAATTGCCCGATTCATGAACAAATGGCTGGTTAGCTGCGCTGCTGGTATCAATAATAGCTAATCTTGCGTGTGCCAGGGCAAGTTCATCGTCTTTATATATTCCATAAGCATCTGGACCTCTTAGATGAAGCGCATTAATTGATTGCTCTATGAAGTTAATCTTTTTTTTTCCTTCGTTATTGAAGGCATACACACCAGCTATTCCACACATAAGTATATATTCACTTCTTTTTGCCTAAATTATACTTTAAAAAATGGGACAACTATTATTTACTTAATATTTTAAATTCTGTTCTTCTATTTAATTGCCTTCCTGCATCAGTATCGTTTGCCACAATTGGCTGTGTTAAACCATAACCTTTATACTCTAGCCTTTGTTTATCAATGCCCTTAAATATTAAATAATCAACACAAGATTTTGATCTTGCATTAGATAAATAAACATTATAGTCGGCGGTCCCTTTATTATCAGTATGACTAGATAACTCGATTCGCATACTTGGATAATCTTTTAACAATTGAATTAAATGGTCGAGTTCAACAATAGATTGCGCCCTTAAAGTGGCTTTGTCAAAATCATAAAATATATTTTTCAAAATAATTTTTGAACCAACTGCAAGATTATTTAATGCGAAATCTTTATTTATTTCCTGATTTTTTTGCGATACAGGCACATCAACAAATTCGTAGGCAGTTTGATAGTCGGCCGATTTTACAATTAATTCGTATTTTTTTCCTGTAGGCACAGCAACCTCATAATTACCTTCTTCATTGGTATTTACAGTTATCACTTCATTGCTTGATATATTATCAACTATTTTTAAACTTGCTTGTAATGATTTTTTACTTAGGGCATCATATACTTTACCTTTTACAATAGCCGTTACATCACTTTTAGTATTGAGGGCAAAATTTCTATTGATTTGCAAATCTCCATTAGAAATAGGAACCTTTATTGTATCTATTTTTGATTTATAGCTGGGGGCAGAAACTGATGCAATTATGTTTTTTCCTGAATTAACCCAAACACCATAGTAGCCCGACAATTCTTCAGTTGTAAATTTCTCAATAACTGTATTTGATTCAGCATCGAAGAGCTCTATGGTAGCATTTTCTATAGGATTTTGATTGTATTGATCAACCACTAATCCTTTTAATAAAGCACTTGTAGGCGTTTTATTACCATGAATAACTAAAGGGCCTTCTTGATCTTTTACATCAACAGCATCAGACGGTGCATCTGCGTCTAAAAAATTAATTAAATAAATATCTTTTTCGCCAAAACCTTCATTTTTATAGGAGGCATAGTAACCATGCAATCCATTTTCTGAGATCACAAAGAAAACATCATCATCACTGGTATTGATAGGAGAACCAATATTTTCGGGCTTTGACCAAATGCCATTTATTTTTGTTGTTTTAAATATATCAAAACCTCCCATTGAAGTATGCCCTTGAGAACTAAAATACATTGTTTTGCCGTCGGGCTTTAAAAAGACGCCCTCTTCATCATATTCTGTATTTAAAACAGGTCCAACATTGGTAAGTGAACCCCACCTATTGCTTTTAGGATCTTTTGCAACCATATAAATATCTCTTCCGCCTAAGCCCCCTATCCTTTCGCTAATAAAATACAATGTATCAAGCCCCTTGTTAATTGTTGCTGAACTTTCATGTGATTTTGTGTTAATGGGATCTCTCATTCTTGAAGGTTTACTCCATTGAAGATTTACTAAATCACACTCGTATATATCTCCTTGCCCCTGGTCGTCAATGTTGATAAAAAGCTTTTCTCCACTTGGAGAAAGATTATTTGTAGCATCATGCACATCTGTATTTACAGGCGGGCCAATATTTTTAGATTTTGTCCACTTATTTCCGAAACTAAAACTTTGATAAATATCTTCGTAATATTCATCAATGTAATCATCTTTATCACCCTCTGGACCAGAAGTTGTGCCCGGTCTTCTGCTTGTAAACATTAAAACATCTTCCTCTGCAGAGATAATTGGACCATAATCAGTATAGGGTGAATTAATTTCGGGACCTAAGTTCTCTATCTTTACTTTAACGGGCTTTTTAACTCTTTCTTGACCAATATTAACTTCTTCTAATCTTTTGTTTATTTTTTTTAATTCTCCCTCATTTTTTGAACTTACTATAAATTCTTTGTGAAGTTGGTATTCATTTCTGGCTTTATCCCAGTTGTTACTTAAATGATTGCTCATTCCTAACCAATAGTGAATATCCTCAGCAACTTTATTATCTAATTCGAAAGCTTTTTCGAAATTTTCTTTTGCTTTATTTTTAAAACTACTAAACATGTAGCACATGCCAATAGTATAATTTAAGGCTGCATTATTTGGGTTAAATTCGTTGGCTTTCTCTAAAAATGGCATAGCTCTTTTGTATCTAACTACACCTTCTTTAAACAGTTTCATTCCTTCCGCTAAATCTTTTTGTGCCTGATAAAGCTCCAATGGTTTGTTTGGAAAATTAGTAGCATTAAATTCTTTGTTTTGTGCATTAACATTAAGTAGAAATGACAAAAAAAAGATCGAGAGAAGTATTATTCTATTCATAATTTCAATTAATTCTTGTCAAAGATAAATTTTAAAAGTAAATTTCAAAAAAAAGGTTTTTAATAATTCGACTGGTAAAAAACATAATATTCACTACCCTATTAATTGGCTAATTTATATTAAAATAGGTTTTTTGATAAAACTAATTATATTTGTAAAATGAAAAGTACAAGTTTCCTTGAAATTAAATATGCTTTATTAATTTCAATTTTCAACTTAATTTGGATTGTTTTTGAGCAATTGCTGGGCTTGCAGGATGAATATATTGGGTGGCATAGCATTGTTACAAACTTCAGTTTAATAATTCCAATTATTGGTATTTGGCTTGCTATTAGTGAGTATAAACAAACTAAAGTTTCAAAATATACCTTTCCAAAAGGCTTTGGAATTGGTTTTAGAATCACTTTAATGAATGCCGTATTAACTATTCCAATTATTTATCTACTTTATAATTTTATAAATCCAGATTGGACGAGCGCAATGATTAATGAAGCAAAAAAGAATGCATTGCTAGAAGGTCATGACGAGCAAAAGGCAATAGCAGAGGCATCAACATATTTTAGTTTTAACTACTACCTGATAAAATCCATTATTGGAACTTTCATATTCGGCACGCTCATGAGCTCAATTATTGCGTTTTTGAATAAAAATAGAAGTAAATCAAAGAACTCATGGAATTAATAGCGCTTCAATTTACTTAGTATTTTTAGGCAATAATATTTATCTTTTGAATGTGGTCGCCCATTTTTATTTTATCAATAACATCAATTCCTTCAACCACTTTCCCGAAACAAGTATGATTTCTATCTAAATGAGCTGTATTGTTTCTATCTAAAACAATAAAAAACTGAGAACCGCCTGTATCTCTTCCTGCGTGAGCCATAGATAAAACGCCTTTTTCGTGGCGTTGATTTTCACCATTTAATTCACACTTAATTTCATAGCCGGGTCCGCCAGCACCATTGCCTTTGGGGCAACCTCCTTGAATTACAAAATTAGGAATCACTCTATGGAAAGTTAGTCCATTATAAAATCCTTTGCTGGCTAAATCAGTGAAGTTTTTCACTGTTAATGGAGCGTCCTTCTCAAAGAATTCCACACTCATTGTTCCTTTATCTGTAATAATTTCAGCTGTCATATTATAATTTTTATTTTATTTACTAATTATTAACGGAGATCGATTACCTCATAACCAGGGTAATTTTTATCATTAAAAACAAATGATGATTCTGGCACATTTCCATTTGTTGTGAAGCTTTTTACAAGATAAGTCATATCAGTGCCATCTTTGCCCATGATTTTTATACTTACAATTTGTGATTTTTGTTTATTGATTGTAAGAATGGCTGTGTGATAATTTTTCTTTTTTACATCGTCGGGATAAAGTTTTACGATTTGATTTACTGTCCCATTTTTTTGTGTTTCATCCTTAACAAATTCATATTTGAATCCTCTTTCATGCATGGTAAAAATATTAGAAGGATTTAATCCTGTTTCGTTTTCTTTTGCATCAATGGTGTTAATCTGAACCTCTGATGCATCCTTTAAAATGGTCCAGCTTGTTTTGCTATCGCTAATTATAGTTTGATTATTAACCTCTAATTTATATTTACTTCCTTTTAAGGTTAATTTTCCATTTTGAGCATCAGTTGTTTTATTTTTTTTGTTTTCAATGGTTATGCTAAATTCGGCATTGATGGTTGTATAGGTTTTAGTTTTAGCAGATACATCATCCAATATTTTTTTTGCTTTTGCATCAATTTGAGCTTGTGTTGTGTAATTAACAAACAGTAAACTGCATGCTACTATTATTTTTTTCATAAACATATTTTTATTTCAGACATAGGTTTAAACAAATGGTTTAAATTGAAGTTTATATTCCTTTCAAAATTTGTTCCAAACTATGTTCGTCCTTTATTAATACTTGCCTTGCTTTACTGCCTTCGAATGGTCCAATAATTCCTGCAGCCTCTAATTGATCAACTATACGTCCTGCACGATTATAGCCAAGTTTTAATCTTCTTTGAATTAATGAAGTAGAACCTTGTTGATGCTGCACAATTATTCTGGCTGCTTCTTCAAAAAAGCTGTCTCTTTGCGATAGATCAATACTTTCTTTATCTGATGTGTCATTTTCATCAACATACTCGGGTAATAAATACGGTTGTGGGTAAGCTCTTTGCGCACCAATAAATTCAGTAATTTTATCAACTTCAGGTGTATCAACAAAAGCACATTGAATTCTGATTAAATCGTTACCTGTTGACAATAACATATCGCCTCTTCCTATTAACTGCTCTGCTCCTCCTGCATCTAAAATTGTTCGTGAATCTATTTTTGAAGAAACCCTAAAAGCTATACGTGCAGGAAAATTGGCCTTGATTGTACCTGTGATAATATTTACTGATGGTCTTTGTGTAGCAATAATCAAATGAATCCCAATAGCGCGGGCGAGCTGTGCTAAACGTGCAATAGGCATTTCAACTTCTTTTCCTGCGGTCATAATTAAATCTGCAAACTCATCAACAACCAGCACTATATAAGGCATATAGTGATGACCTTCTAAGGGATTTAATTTGCGGCTAATAAATTTTGCATTGTATTCTTTAATATTTCTCACCATTGCATTTTTAAGCAACTCATAACGCGCATCCATTAAAATACAGAGAGAATTTAAGGTGTGAATTACTTTTTTAGTATCTGTAATAATACTTTCCTCTGCATTGGGTAATTTGGCAAGGAAGTGTCGTTCGATGGTGTTGAATAAAGTTAACTCTACTTTTTTAGGATCTACTAAAACAAATTTAATTTGCGAAGGATGTTTTTTGTATAATAAGGAAACTAAAATTGCGTTTAAACCTACAGATTTTCCTTGTCCAGTAGCTCCTGCCATCAATAAATGTGGCATTTTAGCTAAATCTGCAATATAGGTTTCATTCGTAATTGTTTTACCCAAAGCAATGGGTAAATCGAAGGCAGTATTTTGGAATTTTTCGGAAGCTATAATACTTCTCATGCTTACGACCTCTGGTTTCTGGTTTGGCACTTCAATCCCTATTGTTCCTTTTCCTGGCATAGGGGCAATTATTCTTATTCCTAATGCAGAAAGACTTAAAGCGATATCATCTTCTAGGTTTTTTATTTTAGAAATTCTAACACCAGGTGCAGGAATTATTTCATAAAGTGTAACTGTGGGGCCAATTGTAGCCTTTATTTTTTCTATTTCGATACTGTAATTTTTCAAGGTATCTAAAATTCTGTCTTTGTTGGCTTGTAACTCTTCATTGTTGATGGTAATTGAGTCGTTACCGTGCTTTTCGAGAAGATCAATTTCTGGAAAAACATAAGCAGATAAATCAGCTTTTGGGTCATATTCGCCCTTGGCATGTACAAATCCATCTTCAGCTAGTTCATCATTATTAATCACAGCAGCAACAAATTCAGGCTCTTCATTTACCTGAGGCTCAACAATTAATTCTAAATCTCCCTCTGCTTTTGGGGTATTTTTTTCAATTTTTCCATTCACATTAATTTCGAATTCTTGAACAAAATCGTTTTGCTTTGTTGTGGCCACATCCTCAGTATTTTCAGCATCATCATTAAGTGGCTGTTTATTGATGGTTTCAGAAAGTTTTATTTCTTCTTCAATTTGAAATTCGTTCCAATTTCTTCCGTTATTTTCTTTAATAATAGGTGCTGATTCAGTTTCAAGATTGTTGATTGTGCTAATGGCATTATTCTGTAAATCCTCTACAGCTGTTTCAATTTTCTTACCAAAGCCTGTCCAATTAAAACCTAAATAAGTGTATCCAGCTGCTAAGGCCACTAACATCAGAGCAGTTCCAATAGCTCCAAAAAAAGAGATAAGCCAAACATTCACTTGAAACCCAAAATTTCCACCAATAAAAAACCAGTCAGTTTTTAATAAATGAATAAAAATGAAAGAAGACATGACAGACACAAGTACTAAAAGTACAAATGTATGTTTCATTGTTTTGCGAAATGAAATTAATTTTATTTTGAAAACGAGCTTAAAACCCAAGGCAAAAATAACAGGTACAAAAAAAAGTGAAGCTATGCCAAAACCTCTATGCATAAACCAATGAGATAAGATAGCCCCTGTTTTACCTAACCAATTTGCTACTTTAATTTCATTGTTACTTAATAAGGCCCAATAGCCATCAATAACTTTATCTTGATCGATAGACCAAGTAAAAATAAAAGAAATTAGTGCTACAAAAAGATAAGTTGAAAACAATAATAAAAAAGCACCTCCAATTAGTTTTACTCTTTTTTCTTTTAGGTTAGGCGCTTCATTAAAAGACTTATTAGAAAAATCTTCATTGGGTTTAGTGGTCTTTTTAGGCTTAGACTCAGCAGTATTTTTCTTAGCATTGGCTTTCTTTTCCTTTACTTCTTCTAACTTTTCTACTGTTTCCATTTACTGTCAATTTTAGCTATCAAAAATAATTAACTTAGTTGTTTAAATTACTGAATAAAAGATATCTAATTACCACTTGATTGTTTAAATCGTTTTTTTGAAGTATTAGTTGTGTTGTTGTGATTTTTTGGCGACCTGTTTTTTTGATAAAAATTTAAGTTTATAGCGCATTGAAAAAAAAACTGTGACATAGTTATTAAAAGAATTATGTTCATAGATAGATGAATGTGATTGAATTCAATTAAACACCAAATGTAAATTTGCTTTATGTTTTTAGGTGTAATGGTAGTTTTAAAAGTTATTTGGTCATGGATAAAAAAAATTATCTTTTTTGGACTATTGGCTAGTATTCTTTCGGTTTTGTTGTTCAAATATGTGATGGTTCCTTTTACGCCATTAATGATCAGTAGATCAATAACACACATGCTGGATGGCAAAGTTCCAAAACTAAAAAAGACATGGATTTCGCTTGATGAAATGTCGAAGGAAATGCCTTTAGCCGCAATGTGTGCTGAAGATGGTAATTTTTTAAACCATCATGGATTTGATTTTGATGCGATGGAAAAGGCATGGAAATATAATAATAAACATGGCGACAAAAAACCAATGAAGGGAGGTAGCACAATTTCACAGCAAGTGGCAAAAAATGTTTTTTTGTGGCAAGGACGCACCTATCTTAGGAAAGGACTGGAGGTTTACTTTACCTTTTTAATTGAATTATTTTGGACAAAACAAAGAATAATGGAAGTTTACCTCAATGTAATTGAAATGGGAGATGGTATTTATGGCGCGGAGGCAGCAACACAAACTTATTATAATAAATCTTGCAAAAAATTAAGCAGAGGCGAGGCTGCACTTATTGCTGTATGTTTTCCAAATCCAAGAGTTATGAGTCCATTAACGCCTAGCAAAAAACTATTTAAAAAACAACAAAAAATTGTTCGGCTAATGAATTATCAAGGTAAAATTAATTGGGAAAATAAGGATTAGTTATTTGCTTTTTGACGCAAGATAAAGTCCATAATAACTATTGCGGCCATTGCCTCTACAATTGGCACAGCCCTTGGCACCACGCAAACATCATGCCTGCCTTTTACTTCAATATTTACTTTATTATTTTTATTATCAATTGTTGTTTGACTTTTTTTAATTGATGAAACTGGCTTAAAAGCAACATTAAAATATATTGGCGCTCCATTGCTAATACCACCTTGAATACCGCCTGAATAATTAGTTAAAAAATTTATTTTATCCTTATCAATCTCCATTGCATCGTTGTGCGCTGATCCTTTCATGCTAATGCCCTCGAATCCTGAACCAAATTCAAAACCTTTCACTGCATTAATACTGAGCATGGCTTTACCTAATTCTGCATGCAATTTATCAAATACCGGCTCACCAATTCCTGCAGGAACTCCATTGATATGGCAAGTTATTTTACCACCTAATGTATCTCCTTCTTTTTCGGTCAACGCAATTAATTCAAGCATTTTTGAAGCCACTGTTTGATTGGGGCATCTCACTAAATTATTTTCTATTTCGTTCCAATCAATCTCATTAACCTCATTTGGCAACTTTACACTACCAATTTGAGCAACGTAGGCTACAAAAGAAATTTCATATTGTTTTAACCAAAGTTGTGCAATTGCACCTGCCACTACCCTACTTAAAGTTTCTCTGGCAGATGCTCTGCCGCTGCCTCTATAATCTCGATGGCTGTACTTGGCAGTATAGGTATAATCAGCATGCGAAGGCCTATACACATCTTTTAAACTTTCATAATCCTTTGATTGTTGATCTTCATTATTTACCATAAAGGCAATAGGCGCACCCGTTGTTTTACCTTCATAAATACCCGATAAAAAAATTAATTTATCTTTTTCATTTCTTGGTGTAACTATCGTTGATTGACCCGGTCTTCTTTTATTTAATTGCAATTGAATAAAATCAAAATCAATCACAAGTCCTGGAGGGCATCCATCAATAATACCACCAATAGCAACACCATGGCTTTCTCCAAAGCTTGTTAGTTTAAACAATGTTCCAAAAGTATTTCCTGCCATAATGTTTGCGATATTGAGTGCGCTAAATTATTAAAAGTACGGCACTTAGGAGCATTAGTTATTAAATAATATCCATATAAAAAACAAATTAAAAAAACTAAAACAGTGTGTAGCTTTATCTATTTGGTATCAGTGTATCTTCATTCAATACAATTAGTTTTTGAAAAGCTTTACTTTTTTTTGTTTTTTTAATAGGTGTAAATTATAACTTTGCAACTCGTTAAGATATAAAATATGGATAAGTTTTCTTATTTGAGTAATGGACATGCTGCTGCTATTGAAGACAGCTACAATGAATATTTAGTGAACCCTGAATCGGTAGAACCAGGATGGAGAAGTTTTTTTGAAGGTTTTGAATTTGCCCGAAAAAATTATGACACTCAAAATGAAGTTCCAGATAACATCACCAAAGAGTTTCAGGTGGTAAATTTAATAAACCTTTATAGAAGTACAGGCCATTTGTTTACCAAAACAAACCCTGTTCGAGAGCGCAGAAAATATTCGCCAACGCTTGATGATTTGCATTTGATTGGCTTGGGTGAAATGGATATGGAAACTGAGTTTCAAGCTGGTAATCAAGTGGGCTTAGGCCCAGCTAAGTTGAAAGATATTATTGCATTTTTAAAGAAAACTTATTGCAACTCTGTAGGCGTAGAATACAAATATATCCGTAACCAAAAAATATTAGAATGGTTGCAAAAAAAAATGGAGAGCACACAAAATACGCCTCATTTAACCCAAACTGAAAAATTAAGACTTTTAGAAAACATAAGTAAGGCAGTAGTATTCGAAAACTTTTTACATACCAAGTTTGTAGGACAAAAAAGGTTTTCATTAGAAGGTGCTGAATCACTAATTCCTGCTTTAGATGCTGTAATAGAAAAAGGTGCAGAAATTGGTATTGAAGAATTTGTGATAGGCATGGCCCATAGAGGTAGATTAAATGTTTTAGCTAACATTTTACACAAAACCTATGAAGATATTTTTAGTGAATTTGAAGGTAAAGAATATGAAGATTCTTTGTTTGATGGCGATGTAAAATACCATCAAGGTTATAGTGCCGATATTAAAACGGACAGTGGTAAAAAAGTGCATTTAAGCCTTACGCCCAACCCATCGCATTTAGAAACTGTAGGACCTGTTGTTGAAGGAATTTCAAGAGCAAAAATTGATGCAGCTTATCAAGGAGATTACAATAAATTAGCTCCCATCTTAATACATGGAGATGCCGCTATTGCAGCTCAAGGAGTGGTTTATGAAGTAATTCAAATGTCGAAATTAGATGGATATAAAACTGGTGGAACAATACATTTAGTAATTAATAATCAAATAGGTTTTACCACAAATTATCATGATGCACGCTCAAGTACCTATTGTACAGATATTGCAAAAGTTGTGCAATCACCGGTGTTTCATGTAAATGGTGATGATGTAGAAGCCTTAGTTTATTCAATTCGTTTGGCCGTTGAGTTTCGTCAAAAATTTCACAAAGATGTTTTTATTGATTTGTTGTGTTATAGAAAATACGGTCATAACGAAGGTGATGAGCCACGTTTTACGCAACCTATTTTATACAAAGCCATATCTAGCCATGCCAATCCAAGAGAGATTTATGTAAACAAATTGCTTGCTGAAGGTTCTGTTGATGAAGGAAAATCTAAAGAAATTGAAAAGAATTTTAAGAAGTTGCTTCAAGACAGGTTAGATGATGCAAAGCAAATTAGGGTGTCGAAAATTACCTCTTTTCTTGATGGAGTTTGGAAAGGAGTTAGAATGGACGATGAACATGATTTTGACAAATCGCCTGATACTGCAGTAAAAAAAGATCTATTATTAAGCATTGGGGCTAAAATTTCTAGTATCCCATCGGATATGAAGTTTTTCAGTAAAATTGAAAGTATTTTAAAAGATCGTCAAAAAATGCTTGAAGGCGAAGGACGATTAGATTGGGCGATGGGTGAGTTATTAGCCTATGGAACCCTGCTTAGTGAGAATTACCCTATTCGTTTTAGTGGACAAGATGTTGAACGAGGAACTTTTTCTCATCGACATGCAGTTATTAAGTTAGAAGACAGCGAAGAAGAATATGTACCACTCAATAATTTAGATAGAATACAGGCAAAATTTGACATCTATAACTCACTGCTTTCTGAGTATGGTGTATTGGGTTTTGAATATGGTTATTCGATGGCTACCCCTTTTGGATTAACCATTTGGGAAGCGCAATTTGGCGATTTTAATAATTGTGCTCAAGTAATTTTTGACCAATACTTAGCAAGTGCAGAAGATAAGTGGAGAAGAATGAATGGTATTTGTGTTTTCTTACCGCATGGTTATGAAGGTCAAGGTGCTGAGCATAGCAGCGCGCGCATGGAGCGTTTTTTACATTTGTGCGCCCAAAACAATATGTATATTGTAGATGTAACAACTCCTGCTAATTTCTTTCATTGCATACGCAGACAGCTTCACAGCTCTTTTAGAAAACCATTAATTGCCTTCACACCTAAGAGTTTATTAAGGCATCCAAAATGCGTTTCTCCAATCATAGATTTTACAACGGGTGGCTTTAAAGAGGTTATTGATGATCAAAATGCAAAAGCTTCTGAGATTACTGAGGTATTGTTTTGCACAGGTAAAATTTATTATGAATTGGCTGAACGTCAGGAACAGGTAAACGCAGCGCATATTGCTATCATCAGATTAGAGCAGTTATATCCTTTTCCAAAAAATCAAATAGATGATTTATTGGCTAAATATAAAAAAGCAAAAACGTATACTTGGGTTCAGGAAGAACCAGAAAATATGGGTGCATGGGCATATATGTTGCGCACCTTAAGAAAAATTGATTTACAACTAATTTCAAGAAATGCCAGTGCAAGTCCGGCAACAGGTTCTTCAAAAACGCACGTGAAGCAACAAAAAGATATTGTTGACAGAGCATTCGCATCAGCCCAAACTAAGGCATAAACTAATTTTAAAAATATTAATAACAATTATATGATTGTAGAAATAAAAGTTCCAAGCCCAGGAGAATCAATTACAGAAGTTCAAATTGCACGTTGGTTAAAAAAAGAAGGTGATGTAGTTGAGAAAGATGAAGAACTTTGTGAAATTGATTCAGACAAAGCAACTTTAACTGTGAATGCTGAAGAAGCAGGTCAAATAAGTATTTTAGCAAAGGAAGGAGATACAGTAAAAGTTGGCGATATTGTTTGTAAGATTGACACTTCTGTTGCGCCATCGCCAAAGGCTGAAAAAGCTGATAACGTTGTTGCTCCGGCAGCGGCGGTAAAAGTTGCAGAAGCAAGTAAAACTGCTCCTGTTGCTGCACCAAATGCAGATTCTTATGCCAAAGGCACACCTGCACCTGCTGCTAAAAAAATGATGGAAGAAAATAAAATTCCAGCAAATGCGATTAGTGGCACAGGCAAAGATGGAAGAATTACCAAAGGCGATGTACTGGATTTAATGGCGAAAGGTTTTAAACCAAATAGTTCCTCAGCAATTAGCAGAGATAGCGACCGTCAGAAAATGAGTTCACTGCGTAAGAAGTTGGCCCAGCGATTAGTAGCTGTAAAAAGCGAAACTGCCATGCTTACTACCTTTAACGAAGTTGACATGAGTGCCATTATGGCTATCAGAGCAAAATATAAAGATGCATTCAAAGAAAAACATGGTGTAAATATTGGCTTTATGAGCTTTTTTACCAAAGCAGTTACTGAAGCACTTCAACTTTTCCCTGCCGTAAATGCAATGATAGACGGAGATGAAATTATATATCATAAATATTGTGATATTGGTATTGCTGTGAGTGCTCCAAAAGGTTTGGTGGTGCCTGTATTAAGAAATGCAGAAGCAATGAACTTGGCGGAAATTGAAGGTGGAATTAAAAATTTAGCCTTAAAGGCCAGAGACAATAAAATTACAATTGACGACATGACTGGAGGTACTTTTACAATTACCAACGGAGGTGTGTTTGGAAGCATGATGAGCACACCAATTATTAATCCACCGCAAAGTGCTATTTTAGGAATGCACAATGTTGTTGAACGACCGGTTGCCATTAATGGAGAAGTTAAAATCAGACCCATTATGTATGTGGCGCTCTCCTACGATCATCGTATTATTGATGGTAGAGAATCGGTTGGATTTTTAGTGAAAGTAAAAGAGATGTTAGAAAATCCTGCTAAGATGTTGTTTAGCGCAAAGTCGCCAGAGGAGATCCTTTTAGGATTATAATACGAATAAGAAAACAAGCTAAAAGGGTTGAATTATTTCAATCCTTTTTTTATTTATAAACAATTTTAACTTATCATAATGATACAAATTTCTAGTGTAAGCAATCCTAAAATAAAGGCATTGATTAAGTTAGAAAAATCGGGACACAGAACAGAACTTGGCTTGTTTACAGTAGAAGGAAAAAAAGAAATTTTATTATGTGCCGCAGCAGGTTATCACATTACAGAGTTATATTATTGTCCTGAAATTGTAAAAGATAATAGTCTTATACAAAATGCATTATTTAAAGCTGCACAACTTATTGAAATAAGCATAGCTGTTTTTGAGAAAATTGCTTATCGTGAAGGTAGGGATGGTTATTTTGCTGTGGCCAAAACCAATTATAAAACCTTAGCTCAATTGCAGTTATCAAAAACGCCACTCATTGTTATTTTAGAAGCTGTAGAAAAGCCTGGCAACCTAGGAGCAATTTTGCGTTCGGCAGATGCTGCTAAAGTTGATGCAGTAATTGTCTGTGATAAAAAAACTGATATTTTTAATCCCAATGCAATAAGAAGTAGTTTGGGTTGTATATTCACCAACCAAGTGGTGTGTTGTAGTAACGATGAATGCTTAAGATGGCTAACAGCGCAAGGAATTAATACTTATGCCGCTGCTTTAACCGCCAGTGAATTTTATCATGAGCAAGATTTTAAAAAGCCTACAGCCCTTGTATTTGGAACAGAAGCAGATGGATTAACTGATTTTTGGTTGAATAAAGCCGATAAGCAAATTAAAATACCCATGCGTGGGAAGATAGATTCATTGAATGTTTCGGGGAGCTGCGCTATAATGATGTTTGAGGTGGGAAGGCAGAGGGGGTTTGGGGAATGAGATTTGGGACTTTGGGTATTGGGATTTTGAGATTTTGGGATTTTTAGATTGGGATTTTTGTATTGAGATTTTGGTATTGGGTATTGGGACTTTTGGTATTGGGATTTTGGTATTGGGTATTGGGACTTTTGGTATTGAGATTTTGGTATTGGGACTTTGGGATTTTGAGATTGGGACTTTTGGTATTGGGATTTTGGTATTGGGTATTGGGACTTTTGGTATTGGGATTTTGGTATTGGGACTTTTGGTATTGAGATTTGGGACTATTGGTATTGAGATTTGGGTATTGGGACTTTTGGTATTGAGATTTTGGTATTGAGATTTTGGTATTGAGATTTGGGACTATTGGTATTGAGATTTTGGACTATTGGTATTGGGACTTTGGTATTGAGAATTGGGGATTTGGGTATTGGGACTTTTGGTATTGAGACTTGGGACTTTGGTATTGAGAATTGGGGAATTCGGGATTTTTGGTATTGGGACTTTGGGATTTGGGTATTGAGACTTTGAGATTTTGGGATTTTTAGATTGGGATTTTTGTATTGAGATTTTGAGATATTGGTATTGAGACTTTGAGATTTTGGTATTGAGACTTGGGACTTTTTATTGGGGAACTTGTATTTATGAAGTTTTAGGTTGATTTCTCAGTAAGGGCATAAGCATAGGTTTGGGACTGGATCAATTGAATTACTGCTGGTTTAATGATTTCTAATTTTCTTATGCGGAATTTGTATTAAAAAAATATTTTAGGTGTTGAGCTATAATGATTATTTTAGTGGCCATTTCCTAAAAGTGACAATTTAACTGAAATAGTTTATGCATCCTATTAAAATTGCGATTGTAGAAGACGAAGTCATCATTGCTTCACTTCTTCATAAAAATCTCGAAAAGCTGGGCTATCATGTTGTAGGATCAGTGGTAAATTATACCGAAGCTATTGAGTTACTTCAAGAAAATTGTCCCGATATTATTTTTTTAGACATTCAATTGTCAAGTAAAAAAGATGGCATTGATTTGGCTGAATATATAAGGGAGCACTACAATATGCCTATCATTTTTCTTACCGCAAATAGCGACAAAAATACCATTGAAAGAGCCAAGAAAATTAATCCAGAAGCCTTTTTAATTAAACCCTTCACAACCGAAAATTTATTTGCTGCTGTAGAAATTGCATTAAGTAATTATAATAAATCGGAAGGACAAAAAGATATTAAAACTTCCTCAATCATATTTAAACAGGGCTACCAATTAATTAAAGTACCTTTAAATGAAATTATTTTTTTTGAAAGCGTATTAAATTACATAAATGTTTATACCACTGATGAAAAACAGATTAGCATTCGCTCAACTATTTCAGAAATGATTAATCGCTTGCCAGCAGATAAATTTTGCCGCATTAATCGCGCGTGTATTGTTAATATATCTTTTATAGAAGAGGTTCAAAAAAATAACATATTACTGCAAGATTTATCTTTGAAGCTCTCAACAAACTATAAGCAAGAACTTTTAAAAAAGTTAGCGCAGCAATCTTAAAAGCGCCAGCCCTATTCTAATTTTACAAGTAACAGCAATTGCATTTATTTTTAGGCCAACTAAAAAATAATTTGCAATGTTTAATTCCAACACTAATTGAAATTAGTAAAACGAGGCGACGCCATAATTGATTAAACTAGGCTTCCTTCAAAAGAAAATGATTAAATCGTTTCATTGAAATACACACTTTTTTGAACACTACCATTTGAAAGTGTAATCGGTATAATTGGCATAAGAAAAAATTAAATTACTCAAAAAAGAAAGGGATTAAGTTCAAATGAACTTAATCCCTTTCTGCATACTAACCTAAATTATTTGATCTTTTTAGTACCGTATAAAACAGGTAGTACTTTTTGTTTCCTGTTATTGTAACAATAAAAGAAAGTTCAAATTTAAATTAATCATTCAACTTTACCATTCGGTGTATAGCTTGTTCTCCGCTTTCACTTAATACTTTAACAATGTATGTGCCGGTGGCAAAATCGTTGCCAATAGTAACATTTGTGTTGGTATTTACTTGCTCATTCCAAACTAAATTACCCACCATATCAAAAATTTGAACTTGTGCTTTATCACTTTTTGATGATTGGATAAATAAGGTAGCCTGCTGATTGAATGGATTAGGATAAACAGATAGGTTAAATATACTTTCGTTGATGGAAGCATCCATTATGATTTCATTTTCAACAATAGTTTCGTTGCCATCTCTGCTGATACTTACAAAGCCAATTGTACAAGCGCTTCCGTAAACTCCTACAACACCAGAAATAGTTGCTCTTACTTTAACACTGTATTGTTTAGTGCTTAATAAAGCAGGTGTAATGGTATTAAAGTATAAGTTTACTGAAGTTCTTGATTGGTTACTCACTATGGTATTAGTTAAAATATCAGTAATTTGAAACTCATACAATGTAGCGCCTGCAACCGTATTAGCTACTGCATAACCTGTGCTTAAATTAAAATTAATTTTTCCACAATCTGTAGTTCTTAAAGTTGTAGTTGGCACGCCGCAAACTGCTGGATTGCAAATAAACCCAATGGTACATGCTGTTCCAAAAACGCCCCAAGTAGTGCTAATTTTAGCTCTTACTGCAATTTTATATTGTGTACCCCACTGTAATTGTGGAATGGCGCTAAAGTAAA
>CAMBZU010000044.1 GCA_945872355.1 Chitinophaga pinensis | reverse complement strand
TGGCGGGTAAACAACTTTCCCATTTGCTTTTTCATTTAAAATAAATGATTTTATCTGCTCAAAGTATGCTTCTTTAAATTCAGCATCTAAAATGCTTTTCCAACTTTCCTCTATTTGAATTTCTTTACTCATAGTTAATGTACTAGATTTTGTGACAATATTAATACAAAATTTCACTTTAGTTTTAAAGTATATCACCATTAAAAAGTGAATAACATCCAAGATCCTTTTAAAATGGGGTGTGGTTTATAGTTATTTTTGTTGCTCATCATTGGCATTGAAAAATAGTATTTCATCATTTCTAAAAAAAACAATTGTACTCTTCATGTTGAGCAGCCTTGCTCAAAAGGGAAGTGCACAATTTATTGATACAGTTAAAGCCGATTTAAAGCATAAGCCTGTATTTCACTATAAGTTTGATAGTAGGAGCGCTTTTATTGGAAATCGAAATGCTAATGTTTGGGGAATCAAAATTGGTTTAGGTTATAACAAAAAAATAAGGTTTGGAATTGGTTACAATTACCTAAAATCAAGACTTCCTGCCAATGTTAATTTAATTTCACCCGAAACTGGAGCGGCAATAAACACGAGGTTGCGTATGCGCTACGTTAGCCTTTATGCCGAGTATGTTTACTATCGAGAAAAAAAATGGGAATTAACGGTGCCAGTGCAATTAGGAATTGGCTCAACAAAATATGTAGCTTTAAATGACCCAAATAATCATTATCAATCAGCTGGCAAGCTTATAATTTTATACGAACCTTGTTTAAGCGTTAATTATAGATTAGTTCCTTTTGTTGCAGTTGGTGCCGAAATGGGCTTGCGTTTGGCATTGTACAAAAATAAAATGGTTAAAGAGCAAGTAACAGCCCCAATTTATGTATTTAAAGTATTAGTTTATTGGTCAGATATGATTAATTATTTTTGGCCAAACAACAAAATACCTAAACCTATAATGAACTTACTTTAGAAATAAAATTGCTTCGGCGTATGTTGTATCTTCAATATTAAGATTGTATTAACAAGCGCTGTTTTTTATGAATTTTAGTGTGATTAATGTTTAAAATATCATATTTATGGATGTCAATTTAAAATGGCTAATAAGCACTATTTATTGAGGTTTTCCTATCGTATATTTATTCGTTTGATGTCATGGATCTTAGCTGTTTCAGTATTAAGAAATAGTTAAATGACTATAATAATTCGCAAAGAATGTGCTATTTCTGATAGCTTTGTTCTCAAATTAAACCAACCGTTGCAAGAATAAATTCAAAAATATGAATAAAGAAGATATTAAAATTTTAATTGTCGATGATGAAAATGATATCTTAGAGTTCTTGAGCTACAACCTAAAACGCGAAGGGTATCAAGTAGCAATATGCGATAATGGAAAAGATGCAATCAGCAAAGCAAAGGAAATTCTTCCTCATTTAATTTTACTCGACGTGATGATGCCCGAATTAGATGGTATTGAAACGTGCCGTCAAATAAGAAATGAAAAAGTTCTTTCCGATACATTGGTTGCTTTTCTTACTGCGCGTAATGAAGATTATTCGCAAATAGCAGGCTTTGATGCTGGTGCTGATGATTATATTAATAAGCCAATTAAGCCGAGAGTTTTATTAAGTAGAATTTCAGGTATTTTAAGACGTTTCCTTTCAAATGAGAAAGACATAGATGTTGAAATAGGTGGATTGGTATTGGATAGAGAAAAATTTATTGTACTTAAAGATGGTTTACCTGTAAGCCTGCCCAAAAAGGAATTTGAGCTAATGGCATTGCTCATGTCAAAACCTGGTAAAGTATTTTTGCGTGATGAAATATTAGATAAAGTTTGGGGCGGTGATGTTGTGGTAGGGGATAGAACAATTGATGTGCACATAAGAAAATTAAGAGAGAAGCTAGGCGATAACTACATTAAAACCATTAAAGGTGTAGGTTACAAATTCGATTTGTAAAATTCTTTAACAATAATCAAATAGTCCTTACATAGTTTGAGTTTTGTTTATTATATTTGTTAAGTAATAATTTTAATCTTGAACAAATTTACCCCACGAAATATTGCGCTAGCAGTTTCTATAATGATATCAATTATTGTAGTATTGCTTTCTATAATTACAAATCCAGTTCCTTTTGAAGAAAGCAATCACATTCAACTCTTTTTTGTTGGATTTGGAACAATGGCTGTTTCCTATTTATTGCTATTTGCATCGCTAAAAATATTAATTTACGATAAAATAAAAAGTATCTATACCACAGTGCATGATCTGAAAGCTTCAAAAGATTTTAGTATGGAAAATCTTGATCTTGGAGAAGATATTTTTAAGGAAATAAATATGGATGTGCAGCAATGGGCGGTGAGCAATAAAAACGAAATTGAACAACTTAAAAAATTAGAAGCTTATAGAAGAGAGTTTGTTGGCAACGTTTCCCACGAACTCAAAACACCAATTTTTAATATTCAAGGTTATATACTTACTCTGTTAGATGGTGGTTTACAAGATGAAAATATAAATGTTGATTACCTTACCAGGGCTTCTAAAAGTGTAGAAAGAATGATTTCTATTGTAGAGGATTTGGATACCATTTCTCAAATGGAATCTGGTGAATTAAGTCTTTATTTTGAAAAGTTTGATATTGTAAGCTTAGTTCAAGAATTGTTTATTGGATTAGAAATGAAGGCCTCTGGCAGAAATATTAATCTCAAATTTTCAGAAAATTATAACCGACCAATCTATGTTTCTGCTGATAAACATCACATCCGACAAGTAATTACAAACCTCATTGTAAATTCAATCAAATACGGCAAACAAGATGGAACTACACAAATAAAATTTACCGACCTTTATCAACATCTCGTTATTGAAATAAGTGATAATGGAATGGGCATTGCAAAGCATCATTTGCCACGTATTTTCGAAAGATTTTACAGGGTCGATAAAGGTCGTTCAAGAGATCATGGCGGAACCGGACTCGGTTTGGCCATCGTTAAACACATTATTGAAGCACATAATCAAACGATAGATGTAAAAAGTACTGAAGGTGAAAAAACAACCTTTATATTTACACTCAAAAAAGTATAGTTATTTTGTTGCAAAAGTTTTACAGAAAATTCATCACCTTTTTTTATAAACCATTACTGGCTCATTATCTCAAAAAGCCAAGAAAATATAGTTATAAACCTTTTGAATTTACTATTCTTCCTGGTGTTTTTCATCCCGCTTTTTTTTATAGCACCAAATTTTTATTGCATTATGTTAATCAATTAAACTTATATCAAAAGTCAGTTGTTGAGGTAGGTGCCGGAAACGGACTCATTGCTTTTAATGCTGCACTGCGTGCTCATAAAGTAGTGGCTTTAGAAATTAGCAAAATTGCAATCAAAGGATTAAATTTAAATCTACAGCGCAATAGTAAACTGCTGCCAACCAACGTACTTAGTGTGGTAGAAAGTGATTTGTTTATATCATTAACTCCCAACTTTTATGACTATATTATTGTAAATCCTCCATACTATCCAAAAAAAGTAAATAATGAGCTTGAATTGGCTTGGAACTGTGGAGAAGAACATGAATATTTTACACGCTTTTTTAAGCAGGTAGTTAATTTTATGACTGTAAAAAGTAAAATTATTATGGTGCTTTCTAACCAATGCAATTTAATTAAAATTGATGAAATAGCTGCTATTAATGGTTTAGGTATGCAAGTTAAGGCAACAAAGAAATTCCTCATCGAAGATAATTTTATTTTCGAAATTACTTTAAATGAATCAAAATGATTGTTTAATTTTTAATATTGTAATTTCACAAAAAAAAGCAGCTAGTGCAAATTAATCCTTATTTTGTTCTTTAATTCATTGCCTGTTGAAATTAATAAAATACATACCTCATAAAGAATTAAATAAAGAAGCATGGGATCATTGTATTGATAATGCAGTTAACCCAATGGTTTATGCCTATTCTTGGTTTCTTGATGTAGTTTCTCCTGATTGGGATGCATTAGTCTTAGGAAATTATGAAGCAGTGATGCCGCTTCCAAATCGTAAAAGATTTACATTCTCATATTTGGCGCAACCTTCATTTACACAGCAATTAGGTGTTTTTTATACCAACTTACAACACATGCATGCCACTAATGACTTTTTAGCTGCTATTCCCGATAAATTTAAACTTGTAGAGATCAATTTAAACACCTACAACATCCCGTCAAATCCAAGCTTTACAATAGCTTCTAATGTAACCTGCCATCTTGAATTATCTAAAAACTATCAAGAATTAACTAAGAACTATACCCAACAAATTTTAAGAAATTTAAAAAAAGCTGAAAAGAATAATTTATCGGTACACAGTGATATCAGTGTGCAAAACATTATCGATTTATTTAAATCAACTAAGGGTAAAACCATCAAAAACTTTAAAACCGCTACCTACAACTTGCTCCTAAATATTACCAAAACATTATTCGATAATAAGGCTATTGCCTGCTTAGGAGTAAAAAATAATTCAGGAACATACATTGCTGGAGCTGTTTTTATTAAGTTTTATGACAATGCTATTTTTTTATTTTCTGGTGCAAATACCGAAGCTAAAGCCAGCGGAGCAATGAGTTTATTAATTGATAGTTTTATAAAAACAAATGCACAATCAAAATATTTACTCGATTTTGAGGGCTCAAACAATAAAAAATTAGCTAGATTTTATTTGGGTTTCGGTGCTAAGCAAGTGAACTATTATTCCGTTCGAAAAAATAACTTACCTTTAATCATTAGGTGGGTAAAGTCATAATTTGTAAAAAAAAATGGTACTAAATTTACATTTAAATTTATTTAGATTTTGGCAATAATAAATTCAATAGCTTCTTGGCTCATGAAAAAGCGCATGCATCAAATTGAGCTTTTTATGAAGTATCCTCATGAGGTGCAAAGAGAAGGCCTTTCTAAACTTTTGAAAGCTGCTGCTGATACACAGTGGGGCAAAGAGCATAAATATAAAGATATTGAAAACCTAAAACAATTTGCCGAAAGGGTGCCGCTGCAAGATTATGAAAGTATAAAACCATACATCGATAAAATGCGAAAAGGCGAGCAGCAAGTCTTATGGCATTCTGAAATAAAATGGTTTGCTAAGTCATCGGGCACCACAAATGATAAAAGTAAATTCATTCCTATTAGCAATGAATCACTAGAAGAATGTCATTTTAAAGGTGGTAAGGATATGTTGAGCATTTATTGTAACAACTTTCCCGAGACACAACTTTTTACTGGTAAATCACTTACCCTTGCCGGAAGTTTAAGAGCTGTTAAAGGCTTTGAAACAGCTTTCGATGGCGACTTATCCGCTGTGATTGTGCAAAATTTACCATTGCTCGCTGAATTGGCAAGAACACCAAATTCAGAAATTACACTCATGGATGGCTGGGATGAAAAAATTGAAAAATTGGCTGAGGCAACCATCAACGAGAATGTAACAAGCCTTGCTGGCGTTCCTTCTTGGATGCTTATTTTGTTAAGACATGTACTTTTAAAAACAAAAAAGAAAAGTATTCAAGAAGTCTGGCCAAATTTAGAAGTTTACTTTCATGGAGGCATCAACTTCAATCCATATTTGCAACATTTTAAAAACATATTATCGAGTGATGTTTTTTATTTAGAAACATACAATGCATCCGAAGGCTTTTTTGGTATTCAAGATCAAATTCATTCAAAGGATTTTTTATTGATGCTCGATTATGGTATTTACTACGAATTCATCCCTTTATTACAATTAAATAATGCTGAAAATAAAACAGTTTTACTGCAAGATGTTGAATTAAATAAAGATTATGCTGTTGTAATTTCAACAAATGGTGGATTGTGGCGTTACCAAATTGGTGACACCATTCAATTTACAAATCTTAATCCTTATCGCTTTAAAATTGTTGGAAGAACGAAACATTTTATCAACGCCTTTGGTGAGGAATTAATGATTGATAATGCCGAGCAAGCGCTCATAATTGCTTGCGAAAAAACGGATGCTTCCATCATTGAATATACGGCAGCGCCAATTTATTTTGATAACAATGAAAGTGGCAGCCATCAATGGTTAATTGAATTCGAAAAAACACCCTATGACTTGCAGTTTTTTACTGAATTACTTGATAATGCTTTAAAGAATCTAAATTCCGATTATGAAGCCAAGCGTTATCGAGATATACTTTTGAAACCACCTGTGATTGTTCAAGCAAAAAAAGGAACCTTCTTTAACTGGTTAAAAAGTAAAAACAAATTAGGAGGACAATTTAAAGTGCCCCGTTTGTCAAATGAACGCACAATTATTAACGAAGTTTTATTACAAATGAATGAAAGTGCTTAATAAATCAATCGTATTTTTTTCCTTTATTTCTCTCTATTGCACTATTTGTGTAGCCCAAAGTTCATTGAATAAACTCAATTTAATAAATACCATTGAAATTCAAACTGAACTTATTGCTACTGATAAACTTGGTAATCTATATGCAGTAAACAAGCAAGAGGTTTTTAAGTATGATTCCAATGGTAAATTATTACAGAAAAATTCGCTAAAAAGTTTAGGAAATATAGGTGCTATCGATGTTAGCAATCCAATGAAAATATTAGCTTTTTACAAGGATTATAATAAAGTACTTTTCTTAGATAATATGCTTGCTCCTTCGGGAAGCACAATAGATTTATCTGCTATTGGTTTTGATCAAGCTACTTTGGCTTGCACTTCGCACGATAATGGCATTTGGCTTTTTAATAGTCTTAATTTCGAATTAGTGAGGATGGATCCTTCACTTAAAATTTCAAATCAAAGTGGAAATATTGCCCAATTAACTGGCAATCCTATTAAACCTACAGTGCTTTTTGAAAATAACAATCAGGTATATTTATGTGATACTTTAACGGGAGTGCTCATTTTTGATGTGTTTGGCACATACATAAAAACAATTCCCATAAAGTCAATTAGTGATTTACAAGTAGAAAATAATATTTTATACTTTATTGATGGAAATGGTTTTGGAAGTTTTAACCCCGAGTTATTGCAACAAAATGAAATTGAATTACCGCAACAGGGCATCAGCCAAATTCGTCTTCAAAAGAATCGAGTATTTATGAAATTAGCAGACAAAATTCTTATTTATAGCAATTAGAAAAATGCAAGATATTGATTTATATGTTTTTAACTTTTGTAGCGAAGCAAAAAAACTTGACTTTTTAAATTATGTGTACATTTGCCTTTCATAGTTTATTTTAATTCATAAAAACCATTTGAAATGTTTAATAAAACCAAAACAAACTTTATGACTAAAAATCAAGATATTGATACAGGTAGCATCAATCTAATTGGTGTTGGAACAAGTATCAATGGTGAAATCAAATCTAATGGTGATGTTAGAATTGATGGAACATTAGTAGGTTCGGTAAATACAAAAGGTAAAGTTGTGATTGGCAGTACTGGCAGTGTAGAAGGAGAAATATTTTGTCAAAATGCTGATATCTCAGGTGCAATTATTGGAAATATTACTGTAGCAGAATTGTTAGCACTTAAAGTAACAGCAAATATTAAAGGTGAAATTGTTACCAATAAACTATCAATTGAACCGGGCGCTAATTTTAGTGGTTCATGCAGCATGGGTGGCGTAGTAAAAGACTTGAAGCATGCAGAAGGAAGAGATAAAAAAATCGAAAAAACAGCCTGATAATAATCATTCAAACAGCATACTGCGATACAGTGGTATGGGTTTGCAAATGGCAGCAATCATGATTTTTGGTGCTTGGGGTGGAATACAAATTGATAAACATTTTGGAATTAAAAACAACACCTTTACAGCTATCTTAACAATACTTGCTGTAATAATTGCAGTTTACCTAACCATAAGAGATCTAATAAAAAACAAATAGGTTTTACTTTATGCTTAAAAGATATCCTATTGTATTTGCTATTTTTAATGTCTGTTTTATTGCTTTGTTAATTGCAATTAGCAGCAATGTTCCTAGCTTAGCACTTAACAAATTAACCTGGTCCATTTATGCACTTTTTGTGGTCACCACTTTATTAATGCACCTTTTCTTAACTTCAGGTACCAACAATAAAGCAAATGCATTTGTTAGAAAATTTATGTTGGCCACCACACTCAAGTTAATGTTATACCTGGCAATTATTGTTTTTTTCTTTTTGTTTAATAAAGAAATGGCACGAACATTTATTCTTTGGTTTTTACTCCATTATACCTGTTTTACCATTTTTGAAACAATGATGCTTTATTCCAATAATAATAATAAATAAATCTAATTGCTAATTTTGAAAAATTTTAAAGAATAACACCATGGAAAATATCATTAGAAAAGATTTTTTTACAGAGGAAAATATTGCAAATCTTAAAAAGCAATTCGATACAGCTTTACCATACAGGCACTTGGCAATTGATAATTTTTTAACGCCCGAATTTGCAGATAAAATGTATACGCAGTTTCCTCCACTCGAGGTATTGAATAAACATTATCATGGCTTAAATGAAAATAAATCTGAAGGAAGCAATTTCGAGCAATTTGATCCTTGCTTTCAACAATTAAAAGAGGCAGTTTCAACACCAGAAATGACAGCCGCACTCGAAGAAATAACAGGTATCAAAGGTTTATTCACAACCAATGATAATCTTGGTTCAGGTGTGCATCAAGGAAAAAACGGAAGCTATTTAGATGTACATATCGATTTTAATATCCATCATGTTCAAAAAATACATCGCCGCTTAAATTTACTTGTTTTCTTAAACAAACATTGGAAAGAAGAATATGGGGGAAAAGTTGAACTTTGGAACGAAGATGTTACCAAATTAGGACAAGCATACCTACCAAGTTTTAATCGTTGCGTAATTTTCGAAACCAGCGAAATAAGTTACCATGGTTATTCCACAATCAAGGTGCCTGAAGGTGAAACACGTAAATCTTTTTATTCCTATTTCTATACACCTGTGGGCGATTATAAAGGTAAATACCACGACACTGTGTTTAAAGCTAGACCTGAGGAAGGAACGATGAAAAAGATTAAAACTAATGTGAAAGAAACGCTTAAAAATAACATCAAAAGAACAATGCTTAAATTGGGCATTAAGTTTTAAAGAAAGCATTAATAAAAATTGTATGGCCGAATTTGATCAATATACAGAGTACGTAGATTTTCCTTGTCATTATGAAAGACTTAATTGGATATACACTACCATAAAAAAGGCGCAAAAAAATCCAGTTCATATTTTGGATGTAGGTTGTGGTACAGGTAACGTTACTTTACCGCTTTGCATCATTGAAAATGCCCAAGTTACTGGTATTGATGTGCATCAAGGAAACCTCGACATTACCGCAAGTAAAAACAAGTTCTCAAATTTAAAATTAGAATTTTTATACTTTGAAAAAGGTGATATCACAAAATTTGATTATATCATTCTTACCGAAGTATTAGAGCATATACCAAACTATACCGAGATTCTTGAATATGCAGCGAAGCATGGCAAAAAAGGAATGCAACTCTTAATTACTGTTCCTAATGGCTTTGGTCCATTTGAAATAGGAATGCAACCCTTATACCTCATGCGTAAAATGGGTTTAAATGGTTTTATTTGGAAAGTGAAAAAACTACTCGGAAAAAAAGAACCTTATTCACAAAATTACGATACGCCGCATGTGAATTTTTTTACTGTACCACGCTTAAAACGTGAACTTAAAACAATGGGAATGAAAGTGATTGAAGTGAAAAATGCCTACTTTTTAGCACCCATTTTCGAAACTTATTTGCCCTTTATTCCCTTGAAATCATTTTCAAAGTTCGATAATTGGCTAGCTCAAAAACTACCCCACTTTATGGCTTCTGGTCACTATTATAGAATAGTGCACGAAGACGTGAAATAGTTATGATACCTTATACTACAATATTCACAATCTTTCCGTGAACCACAATTACCTTTTTAGGCGTTTTGCCTTCTAAAAACTGCTGTGTTTGGTCTAATTGCATAACTGCCTCTTCTAGTTGTTCTTTAGTAAAAGCTAATTCAAATTCATAATTAAATTTGGTTTTACCATTAAAAGATATGGGGTAATTGAATGAAGTCTCAATTAAATAAGCTTCATTGCATACAGGAAATTCCGCATAGGTAATACTCTCAGAATTACCAAGCTTATTCCATAATTCTTCAGAAATATGAGGCGCATAAGGGGCAATAAGTATTGCTAAAGACGATAAAATTTCCCGCTTATTACATTTTAATTCAGTAAGTTCATTCACACAAATCATAAAATTACTTACCGATGTATTAAAAGAAAAGTTTTCAATATCATAGTTAATTTTCTTGATTGTTCTATGCAATACTTTTAACTCTGTTTTTGATGCAGCCTCATCATTCACATTAAATACATCTCCTACATGATATAAACGCCAAAGTTTACGCATAAAGTTTGAAACTCCTGTTATACCATTAGTGTTCCATGGTTTACTCAATTCTAAAGGACCCAAAAACATTTCATACAAACGTAAACAGTCAGCCCCATACTGCAATACCATGTCATCAGGAGAAACAACATTCCACTTCGATTTCGACATTTTTTCAACCTCACTTCCACAATAATATTTGCCATCCTCCAAAATAAATACAGCATTATGATATTCTTCTCTCCAGATTTTAAATGCCTCAATATTTAATACATTGTTGTCAACCAAATTGACATCAACATGCAAGGGAACAACTTTCCCGAATTTATGAAAGGATGATTTTTCCCAAGCGTCAATACTTTCTTTTTTCGCATTGCTTTTCTTAGCTTCACTTGCTAATTCTTCTATTGAAATTTTTTCAAATTGATCTTTCACCAGGTGATAGGATATAAATGAATTATTTAAATTAGATCTATAAACAAAACTACTTACACCCTGTATCATTCCTTGATTTATCAACTTCTTCGCTGGCTCAATAACTGGAATTAACCCTAAATCAAACAAAAATTTAGTCCAAAAACGAACATACAATAAATGTCCAGTAGCATGCTCTGCTCCACCAATATACAAGTCAACATTTTGCCAATAAGATGCTGCTTCTTTACTGATAAATTCATCGGCATTGTGCGCATCCATATAACGTAAAAAATACCAACTACTTCCAGCCCAACCTGGCATAGTGCTGTATTCATATTCAAGCAATCCATCTTTTTTCCAACTTGAAACTGCCCTTGCTAAAGGTGGTTCGCCTGATTCTGTGGGCAAATATTTGTCTACTTCTGGCAGAACTAATGGTAAATCTTTTTCATCCAACACATTGGGAATTTCATTATTGTAATATATTGGTATTGGCTCTCCCCAATAACGCTGACGACCAAAAATAGCATCGCGCAAGCGATAATTGGTCTTGCCTTTTCCAATACCTTGAGATTCAATAATAGAAATGGCTTTTTTAATGGCTGTTTTTACTTCCAAACCATCTAAAAAATCAGAATTAATAAGCTTGCCATCTTTCGCATCATAAGATTCTTTTGATAAATCACCACCAAAAACTACTTCTAAAATGGGCAATTCAAAGTGTTTTGCAAAAGCATAGTCACGTGCATCATGCCCAGGCACTGCCATAACTGCTCCTGTACCATAACCAGCCAACACATAATCTCCAATCCAAATAGGAATTTGACGGCCTGTAAACGGATGAAGAACATAAGCACCAGTAAATACACCACTTATTTTTTTTACATCTGCCATGCGCTCACGCTCACTTCTTTGCTTCGCTGAGCTAACATATGTTTCAACACTTGCTTTTTGAGATGCTGAAGTTATTGTACTCACCAAATTATGCTCTGGCGCCAAAGTAACAAATGAAACTCCAAATATGGTATCAGGACGGGTTGTAAATACCTCAATTGTTTCATTGCTATTTTCAACTTTAAATTGAAGTGATGTACCCTCTGATTTTCCAATCCAATTGCGCTGAGCCTCTTTTATACTCTCTGTCCAATCAATGCCTTCTAAATCATTCAGCAATCTATCAGCATAAGAGGTAATTCGTAAACACCATTGTTTCATTAACTTGCGCTCAACTGGATAACCACCGCGCTCACTTAAACCATCTTTAACTTCTTCATTGGCCAAAACAGTTCCTAATTGAGGACACCAATTTACCATGGTATTGCTCAAATAGGCTAATCTATGTTCTAATAATAAATCTGATTGCTCTTTTTCTGAAAGTTTTTCAAAATTAGTTATGGTACTAATAAAGGTGCTAATTGGCTCAGCTTTGTCTGTTTTTGGGTTATACCAGCTATTAAACAACTGAATAAAAATCCATTGTGTCCATTTGTAATAATTTGGATCTGAAGTGCGAACCTCTCTATCCCAATCATACGAAAAACCTATTTTATCTAATTGTTCACGATATCTTGCAATATTCGTTTTTGTAGTAATTTCTGGATGTTGTCCTGTTTGAATTGCATATTGTTCTGCTGGTAATCCAAATGAATCGTAACCCATAGGATGCAACACGTTAAAACCTTTCAAGCGTTTATACCTTGCAAAAATGTCTGAAGCTATATATCCTAGTGGGTGCCCTACATGCAAACCAGCGCCACTTGGATAGGGAAACATATCAAGTACATAATATTTAGGTTTATTTGATTTGTTTTCCGTTTTAAATGTTTTATACTTAGCCCAATATGCCTGCCATTTTTGCTCTATTTCTCTGAAATTGTATTCCATATTTTGATCCTTAATTTTTAAAAGACAGCAAAATTAATCTTTTAATTCAAATTTAGATTTAATATTAAATTGTTACTAATAGTTAAAGCGCCGTTAATCGAGCTTTTCAAAGGCTTGTTTTTTCAAAAAAAAATATACTTTTGCAAACCTGCATAATGTACAAAAACAACGAAAAATATTCGCATAGAAAAATTAGGTCATCCTTTTTTTCAACAATCATAAGTCTGTCACTTGTTTTATTTGTGCTCGGTCTGCTTGGTTTAGTGGTGCTTAATGCAAAACGATTGTCTGATTATGTGAAAGAAAATATTGGCTTAAGTATTATTTTGAATGATAGTATCAAAGATGCTGAAATGATGTTGTTAAGAAAACAGCTTGATATTGCACCTTTTGTTAAGGAAGCAACGTTTGTTACAAAAGAGCAAGCTGCTGCATCTTTACAAAAAGATTTAGGTGAAGATTTTGTTAAGTTTTTAGGTTATAATCCGCTACTTTCTTCGTTCGACATTAAACTAAAAGCCGAATTCGCCAATAATGATAGCCTAGCTGCTATTGAAAAAAGATTGATGCAAAATACCAACATAAAGGAAGTATATTATCAAAAATCGTTGGTAAATGTAATTAATGAGAATGTTAGAAAAATTAGTTTTGTTTTGCTTGCTTTTTGTATACTGTTAAGTGTAATTTCTATTGCATTAATCGATAATACAATTAGGTTATATATTTATTCTAAAAGATTTATTATTAAAACCATGCAATTGGTTGGCGCTACTCATGCATTTATCAGTAAGCCTTTCATTATAAGAAGCATGTGGAATGGATTTTATAGTGCACTAATCACTATAGCTTTGTTGATGGCATTAATCGTTACTGCACAAAATAATTTCCCAGAACTCATAGAACTTCAAGATATTAATCTTTTTATTGAGCTATTTATTATGGTTATGCTAGCAGGTGTGGGAATTACATTTATCAGTACTTACTTTGCAGTAAAAAGATTTCTAAAAATTCAAACAGACGAATTATATCAGTTATAAAAAAAATACAATGTCAAACAAAACACAAGAAGTAGCAATTAAGAAGGAAGGTTTTGCCTTTGGGAAACAAAACTACCGTTTAATGGTGATAGGGATTATCGTAATCATTACTGGGAATATCCTAATGATTGGTGGAGGATCGGATGATATAACGGTTTTTGACGATGAAATTTTTAGTTCTCGCAGACTAACAATCGCACCTTTGGTAATCTTGGCTGGATTTATCATTGAGATTATCGCAATCATGCGTAAGCCAAAGGATAAATAGATAAATATCACAAATATACAACAGAATGACAATTATCCATGCTTTAATTTTGGCCATCATTGAAGGACTAACCGAATTTTTACCGGTTTCTTCTACAGGTCATCTTATCATAGGTTCCTCAATTATGGGCCTTATTCAAGATCAATCTACAACAAAATTCACAAAGTTTTTTTTAGTCAGCATTCAATTTGGATGTATTCTATCCGTTATGGTACTCTATTGGAAAGACTTTTTTCAAAGCATTGATTTTTATTTTAAACTTTTTATCGCTTTTATTCCTGCGCCAATTTTTTACTTTTTATTTGAACATACCATCGATGGCTTTTTAGAAAATGTAATTACAGTGGCCATTTCCCTGGTAATTGGCGGAGTTCTTTTACTTTTTGTAGATAAATGGTTCGAAGTGAAAGAAGAAGATGAAGAAGCACTGGATAATAAAAAAGCACTAAAAATAGGGCTGTTTCAAACAATTTCCATGATACCGGGTGTGTCAAGATCTGCTGCCACAATTATCGGCGGCCTTTCTCAAAAGTTAACTCGTAAAAAAGCTGCTGAGTTTTCATTCCTATTAGCTGTTCCTACTATTTTTAGCGCCTCAGTTTATAAACTTTTCTCCTATATAAAAGATGGTACTAGTTTTCATTCTAATCAAGTACATTTGCTTGTGCTCGGAAATGTTGTTGCATTTTTAGTTGGCGTGCTCGCAATGAAATACTTTATTGGCTATCTCACAAAATACGGTTTTAAAGTGTTTGGGTATTACAGAATTGTAATAGGCTTAACCATTTTAATTCTTCATTTCATGGGCATTAAATTAGGAATGCTTTAGTATTTTGAACAAAGAAGAATTAACATTAGATGCGCTCAAAGACGGATCTATTTTATTAATTGATAAACCAATCAAATGGACATCGTTTGATGTGGTCAATTATATTCGTAAATCTATTAATGTAAAACTTGGACATGCCGGCACGCTAGATCCCTTAGCAACTGGTTTATTAATATTATGTTCTGGTAAAATGACCAAGCAAATTGATAATTATCAAGGTTTGGATAAGGAATATACGGGCACCATCGTTTTGGGGCAAACAACACCCTCATTTGACCTAGAAACTGAGCTATCTGAAACAATAAATAGCAGTAACATTAGCAATGAAGAAATAATTGAGTTGGCCCATAATTTTATTGGCCTTCAAAATCAAATCGCTCCAATATATTCGGCTAAGAAAATTGATGGCGAGCGTGCTTATTTGAAAGCCAGGAGAGGAGAAAATGCAGAAATAAAGGCCCGGGAAATTAATATTATTGAGTTTGAAATTACCTGTATCGAAAGAAAGGAGGCCTTACTTAATATTAACTTTAGGGTATTATGTTCAAAAGGAACTTACATTAGAGCTATAGCACGTGATTTTGGATTGAAACTAAACAATGTGGCATACCTAACAAACCTTGTTAGAACTAAAATAGGAAATTTCAACTTAGATGATGCGCTAACTTTAGATGAATTTAAACGATTATTCCCTGTGCCCGAAAAGTATAAAAGCCACAACTAGACCAAAACATTTTAATAGAGAACAACTTCTTAAATTGCTAACGTAACTTTTAATAATTCAATGATATTCAAATCTTAAATTATTAAGATAATATGTCAACTAAATTTCTAACAACAACTTGCCCGATTTCAAAAATTAATGTGCAATAATTCCCTTCATTCACACCAAATCTTGTTGATAAAATGGCCTTGTTACTAACACTTTTGCGCTTAGCTGAACTCCTTTAAAGTTTAATCTTATGAAAATCATATACATAAATCATTTGTTTAGAATCTTTTTAAATTGTATATTTCTTAAAAAAATGTAAATATAATTTGCCGATGAAATAGGTATTCTTATAATTTTGCCGCGTGAAAATAAAGCCCTCTGACATTTTTGTGACAAAAGAAAAATCAACATATATGCATACAATTAACAAAGCATTTAAAGTTTATTTAAAAAAGCTAATTCTTATTGCTGCTTTCTTCCTCTTCAATTCTGACCATATATTTAGTCAAGATGTTGCTGCGGGTGAAAAACTATTTAAAATTAATTGCGCTTCATGCCATAAAGTTACCGACCAAAAGTTGGTTGGACCTGGTTTAAAAGGCGTTGCTGCTAGAGTCCCACAGCCTGCTGAGCAATGGTTAATCAAATGGATTAAAAATTCTCAATCGCTCGTTAAAGGTGGAGATGCTTATGCAGTTAAAATTTTTACTGAGTATAATAAATCTGTAATGCCTTCACAGGCTTTAAGTGATGATGAAATTAAATCTGTTTTAGCCTATATAGCTAACCCTCCAGTAGATGCCAAAGCTGAGGCTAAAACTGCTGTTGATTCAAATGTAGCATCAAAAACAGATTCAACAACTGTATTATATTTCTTATTAGGTCTAATAACATTATTTCTAATTCTTATTAGTGTATTAAATGGAGTTAAAAAATCATTGCAACATTTAGTTAATGAAAAAGAAGGTTTACCTGAAACAGTTCCCGTATCATACAACAAAGTCTTTTTTAAGCATTGGGTAAGAACCCACAAAAAATTAGTAGCATTAGGTTTAATAGTTATAGTAAGCTATACTTCTAAAGCTGCATGGTATGGTATGATGGGAATTGGTATTTACGAGGGATATGCTCCAGAACAACCCATTAACTTTAGCCATAAAATCCATGCTGGTCAAAATGCTATCAACTGTGTTTATTGCCATTCTGGAGTCGAAAAAAGTAAAATATCAAATGTCCCTTCTGCAAACGTTTGTATGAATTGCCACAAAGCTATTCAGGAAGGTCCGGTAGCAGGTAAAAAAGAAATTGCTAAAATATATGCCGCGCTTGATTATGATCCAGCTAAAGATACTTATGGCCCAAATCCAAAACCAATTAAATGGATAAAAGTACACCAATTGCCAGAACACGCCTATTTTAACCATTCTCAACACGTAACAGTAGGAAAACAAGAGTGTACAACCTGCCATGGTCCCATAGCAGAGATGGATACAGTCCGCCAATTTACGCCATTAACTATGGGCTGGTGTATCGATTGTCATCGTAAAACCGAAGTGAAAATGGAAGGAAATCCTTATTACAATAAGCTACATGAAGAATTGAAAAAGAAATATGGCAAAAAGCCAATTACAGTCAGCATGATGGGCGGTATTGAATGTGGTAAGTGCCATTACTAAAAATTAGAGAATATCAAATAAAAAAAGCATATAACCAATCCCTATACTCTAGGAGCAAGTAATAAATAATATGAGCAACAAAAAATATTGGAAATCGCTAGAAGATCTTAATAATAGTCCTGAGATTTTAAAAAAGGCACAAAATGAGTTTGCCCAAGAAATTCCTTTAGAGGCTTTTTTAGGCAACAACGACTCTTTGAGCAATTCTAAAACTCCAAGAAGAGACTTTTTGAAATTCTTAGGTTTCTCAGTCACTGCTGCCTCTTTAGCAGCTTGTGAAACCCCTGTAAGAAAAACAGTTCCATACCTTATTAAACCCGAAGAAATAACAATTGGAGTTTCAAATTGGTATGCTTCTACTTATGATGATGGTGCCGAATTTTGTAGCGTATTAGTAAAAACGCGTGAAGGAAGACCTATTAAAATTGAAGGAAATAAATTGTCAACCTTTACTTCAGGCGGAACTAATGCTAGAGTTCAGGCTTCTGTTTTGTCGCTTTATGATAATGAAAGATTACAAGGTCCAACAAAAGATGGGAAGGCAACGAACTGGAAAGATGTTGATGCAGAAATCGAAAGTAAAATCGAAGCTGCCGTTGCTGCAGGAGCGCCCATCAGACTATTAACTTCATCTGTAACTAGCCCTTCGTTAAATACTTTAACGAGTGAGTTTATGGCTAAATATCCTTCTGCAAAACAAGTTTCATATGATGCTATCTCTTACGCTGCTATTAGAAATGCAAATCAACTAACATTTAATGCCGCTGTCGTTCCTTCCTATGACTTTAGTAAAGCCAATGTCATTGTAAGTTTCGGTGCTGATTTTTTAGGTAATTGGATCTCTCCAATTCAATTCGCTCGTCAATACGGACAAACCAGGAAACTAAATAAAGACAAAAAAGAAATGAGTAAGCACTTTCAATTTGAAAGTATTATGTCTCTTTCTGGTGCTAACGCCGATGTTAGAGTGGGGGTCAAGCCTTCTCAAACGGGTGCTGCAGTAACCAATTTATACAATGCTATCGCCAATAAGGCTGGCATGCCGGCGCTTAACGCTGCAAAAGTTAGTTTTGAAAAAAGTATTGCTAAAACTGCCGAGGCTTTATGGGCTAGTAAAGGAAAGTGTTTAGTTGTTTGTGGTGCAAATGATACTAATATCCAATCTTTAGTTAACGGAATTAATTACATGTTAGGTAATTATGGAACAACTATCGATATGGCTAATCCTTTAAATTTAGCACAAGGAAATGATAAAGAATTCGTTTCGCTTGTTTCTGAGATGAAAGAAGGTAAAGTTGCAGTTTTAATCATGCTTAATTGTAACCCTGTTTACACTGCCCCCAAAGCTTTAGGTTTTGAAGCTGCTTTAGCTAAAGTTCAAACAACAATCTCTACTTCGGAAAGAATAGATGAAACGGCTTCTAAGTGCAAATACATTTGTCCTGATAATCATTATTTAGAGTCTTGGAGCGATGCAAGTCCTAAAGCAAATTCTTATGCATTAATACAACCTACAATTTATCCACTTTTTAATACTAGGTCCTTTGGTGATAGTATGTTAACTTGGATGAAAAGTTCAATTAAATATCAAGATTATGTAAAATCAGTTTGGGAAAAGAAAATGTTCCCTATGCAGTCAGCAGAATTGATGTTCGAGAATTTTTGGATGAAAAGCCTACACGATGGTATTTTCGAATCAACAATGTCAAATGCAACGCCATTAAACTGGACATTCGACCTCACTTCATCAGCTGCAGAAATTAGCAAAGAAACAGGAAGCGAATTAGAAATAACCATATATCAAAAAATAGGTTTAGGTAATGGTAGTCAGGCTAACAATCCTTGGTTACAAGAAATGCCTGATCCAATTTCCAAAGTAACATGGGATAATTACATAACAATGTCTCCCAAAGAAATGGAGAAAAGAGGTTATAACATATTGCACGAGAAAGAAGAAGAAATGAATACTGTTAACTTAACTGTTAATGGTGTTACTTTAGAGAAAGTGCCTGTTTTTCCTCAACCAGGACAACCAGAAGGTACATTAGGTTTAGCCTTAGGTTACGGAAGAACAATGGCTGGTAAAGTAGCCAATAATGTTGGTGTTAATGCATTTGCTATTCTAGGACTAAACAGCAGTGGATTAATAAGCTATCATAGCTCAAAAGCGAGTATTGCTGATAACACAGAGAAACATATGATCGTTACCACTCAAACTCATCAAACTTTGATGGGCAGAGAAATGGTAAAAGAAACTACCTTGAGCGAATTTCAAAAAAATGGAAAAGCTGGTAATCATACTGAAATGTTATTCATTGCTGATGGTCATGAACATAAAAAAGTACCTGCGCATACTGTCGATTTATGGGCTACTGAGGAAAATCCTGGTTTTTCTAAGCCAGGATTGCAGTGGAGCATGGGTATCGATTTGAATTCTTGTATTGGTTGCGGAAACTGTCTTGTCTCTTGTCAAGCTGAAAATAATGTTTCAGTAGTTGGTAAAGATGAGGTTAGAATGAACCGTGAAATGCATTGGATTAGAATAGATCGTTATTATTCTAGTGGAATGAGTAAGAGCAAAGCTGAAACTGATGGCACAGGATTAGTTGATATGTATCATGAAATGGAAGTGCCTGAAGAGAATCCACAGGTAGTGTTTCAACCATTAATGTGTATGCATTGTAACCATGCTCCTTGCGAAACTGTTTGTCCGGTATTAGCCACCTCACATAGTAACGAAGGTTTAAATCAAATGACTTATAACCGTTGTGTTGGAACCAAATATTGTGCAAACAACTGCCCATACAAGGTAAGAAGATTTAATTGGTTTAAATATTTTGAGAACGATCAATTCGATTTCCATATGAATACCGACCTTGGTAAAATGGTTTTAAATCCAGATGTTACCGTGCGCTCTCGTGGAGTTATGGAAAAATGCTCAATGTGTATTCAAAGGATTCAAGAAGGTAAGTTAACAGCTAAAAAAGATGGCCGCGAAATTAAAGATGGAGAAATCGAAACAGCTTGTGCACAATCTTGTCCAACCAATGCAATCACTTTCGGTAATATTGCCGATAAAAACAGTATGGTGTCAAAAATGAAGGAAGAAGATCGTTCATACTATATGTTAGAAGAACTTAATGTTCAACCTTCAGTTTTTTATCAAGTTAAAGTAAGAAACATTGAAGATGCTGGTGCAAAACATCATGCATAAATTTTAAATAAACAATTTTTTAATCACAAAATAGCCTATAAATTATGTACGAAGCCCCGATAAGAGAACCATTAATACTGGGTGACAAAACTAATCACGAAATCACTGAAGATATATGTAGACCAATCGAAGGAAAGGCAAACAAATATTGGTGGTGGTGCTTTATTGCATCAGTTGCTGCGCTCCTTTGGTGGGTGCTTTGTGTATCCATTACTGTTGGCCAAGGAATTGGAATGTGGGGTATAAACAACATCGTAGATTGGGGTTGGGATATCACTAACTTTGTTTGGTGGGTTGGTATTGGTCATGCTGGAACACTTATTTCTGCAGTATTGTTATTGTTCCGCCAAAAATGGCGCCTTTCAATCAATAGATCTGCTGAGGCTATGACAATCTTTGCAGTAATCTGCGCTGCAACCTTTTTATTAACGCACATTGGTAGGCCTTGGCTTCCTTATTGGTTATTACCACTTCCTAATCAATTTGGTTCATTATGGGTTAATTTTAACTCTCCACTTGTTTGGGATACTTTCGCTGTTTCAACATACTTTACAGTTTCTTTGGTTTTTTGGTACACTGGTTTAATACCCGATTTTGCAGTAGTTAGAGACAGAGCAAAAACTAAAGCAATGAAATTTTGGTATGGTTTGTTAGCATTTGGTTGGACAGGTTCATCTAAAAATTGGCAACGTTTCGAAGAAGTTTCACTTGTATTAGCTGGTATGTCTACACCCCTTGTATTGTCAGTTCATACAATTGTATCAATGGACTTCGCTACTTCAATACTTCCTGGATGGCATACAACAATTTTTCCTCCATATTTCGTTGCAGGAGCTATATTTTCAGGTTTCGCTATGGTGCAAACACTATTAATTATTGTAAGAAAAGTGTTAAGCCTTGAGAATTATATCACAACGCTTCACATTGATATGATGAATCGAATTATTTTAGTAACTGGCTCTATCGTTGGTATTGCATATATTACCGAATTTTTTATTGCTTGGTATTCAGGTGTCGAATATGAAAGTTACGCTTTCATAAACCGAGCAACTGGTTACTATTGGTGGGCTTATGCAAGTATGATGACTTGTAATGTAATTTCCCCGCAATTATTTTGGGTAAAGAGTCTTAGAACAAATGTAACTTTCACATTCATATTAAGTATTGTGGTAAACATTGGTATGTGGTTCGAACGTTTTGTAATTATAGTTTCTTCACTGCATAGGGCTTATTTACCTTCAGAGTGGGGCACATATCACCCTTCTTGGGTTGAGGTTGGAATTTTCATCGGTTCTTTAGGATTGTTCTTTACTTGTTTCTTATTGTTTGCAAGGTTCTTCCCTGTTATTGCAATGAGCGAATTGAAAACAATAACTAAAACATCAAGTACTCAAGCTAAACGTGCAGCATTAGAGCATGGTCATTCTCACGCAGCACACCATTAATAAATATAATATTAAGTAATATGAGTAAATATATTTTTGCAATTTACAATGATGAAGATGTTTTAATGCAAAACATAAAGCCTCTCCGTAACAATGGAGTTAGGATTAAAGAAGTATTCAGTCCATTTCCTGTACATGGAATGGATCAAATTATAGGTCACAAAAGAACTAGGATTTCTATCTGTGCCTTTATTTACGGAATTATTGGTTGCTGTCTCGCTTTAATTATGACAAACTACATGATGATTACTGATTGGCCTATGGACATTGGAGGTAAACCAAGTTTTGCATTTTATAAAAACTTGCCTGCGTTTGTGCCAGTCATTTTTGAATCTACAATTTTTTGCGCCGCACACGGCATGGTTATCACCTTTTACCTAAGAAGTAAAACATTGCCAGGTGTTACAGCATTTGTGCCTGATACACGCATGACAGATGATAAATTCGTTATGCAAGTTGAATGCAATGATAACTCAAAGAAAGCAGAACTTACAGCTTTACTGATGAAGCACGGTGCAGAAGAAGTTAAAGAATACGGTAAATAACAAGATTTTTAAACGTCTCATTATAAGATGAAAATTTTTAAGCATAAAGTACTTATAGGATTATCTCTTGCAACTTCAACTATCATGTTGTTAAATAGTTGCACATCTGATCCGCTTAGCCCAGGGATAGAATTCATGCCTGATATGTATCGTTCTGTAGCATATAAACCCTACGAAGAAAACCCCAATTTTAAAGATATGTTGGGTGCCAGACCTCCAGTGACCGGAACAATTTCACAGGGTGAATTTCCTAACTCTGTTTGGGGAATTAACAATGCAATTTATCCTTTTCCTAATACGCCAGAAGGATACGAATCAGCAGGACTAAACCTTAAAAATCCTATTGAACTTAATACTGTCAATCTAGAGAAAGGTAAGGCTGTTTATACTAAGTTTTGCACGCCTTGTCATGGAGAAGCAGGTGATGGAAATGGATCAATTGTAGCAAATGGCAAATTCCCTTCTCCTGGTAAATATTGGGATAAAGTTGCTGCAACAGGGCTAAATGAAGGTAAGATGTTTCATTCAATTACTTATGGCAAGAATTTGATGGGGCAGCATGCTTCTCAAATTACTAAAGAAGAAAGATGGTTGGTAATTCACCATATCAACGATCTAATTAAAAAAGCAAATCCAGCTGTAATTTCAACAGCTGCTAACGATACAATAAAAAAATAATTTAATTCCAGCACTGATAAGATAAAGTTATGATGAACTATTCTGTAACCAAAAATAATAAAATGCTCTCTATAGGTTTAATAGCCTTTGGGATTGCAGGTATTGCCTATGGTTTTGCAACCGATCATACCAGAGTTTGGGCAAGCTTATTACAAAGTAATTTTTATTTATTAGCTATTGCCTTGGCTGGTTTATTCTTTTACGCATTACAATTTGCAGCCGAAGTTGGATGGAGTGCTGTAATACTTAGGATTCCCTTAGCTATGGCACAATACTTACCATATGCTTGTGGTTTTTTAATTCTAATTTTTATTTTCGGGCACCATGATATATATCACTGGACGCATCCAGAATTATATGACAAAAGCTCTCCTGAATTTGATAAAATTCTTTACGGTAAAAAAGCATTTTTAAATATTCCATTTTTTATTATACGTTTGACTCTATATGGTTTAATTTGGGCCGGTTCAGCATTAATGTTGCGTAAATATGCAATGGAAGAGGATAGAATAGGTGGAACAGAAAATTATTGGAAGTCTTCAAAATTAGCGCACGTATTTTTAGTTCTTTTTGCAGTTACTTCTTCAACTGGTGCTTGGGATATTCTTATGTCTATTGATGCTCATTGGTTTAGTACGCTTTTCGGTTGGTATACTTTTGCTGGGTTATTTGTAACAGGAATGACTGTAATGGGACTTCTAACAATCTATTTGAAAAGAAATGGATACTTGCCCAAGGTTAACGAAAATCATATTCAAGATATTGGTAAGTTTATGTTTGCCTTCAGTATATTTTGGACATACCTTTGGTTCTCTCAATTCATGCTTATATGGTATGCGAACTTACCTGAAGAAGTAGCTTATTATGCATTAAGACAAACACCTCATTTTAAACCAATATTTATAATCAATTTTTTAATTAATTTCTTTGTTCCTTTCTTAACACTAATGACAAGAGATGCTAAAAGAAAAGAGAATGCTATTATTGTTGCAGGTGTGCTTATGATTATTGGGCACTGGTTAGATGTTTGGTTAATCGTTATGCCTGGGATCATGGGAACACACGCACACATCGGATTTGTAGAAATTGCTGCAACATCATTCTTTGCAGGCGTATTCCTTTGGGTATTCTTCAATTCATTATCTAAGGCGCCAATCGTAGCTGAAAACCATCCAATGATTGAAGAAAGCTATCATTTCCAATTGTAAAATTATTTATAACAGTTATTTAATTCAAATATGATTTCACTATTAACATACGCAGCAATTATACTAGGTATAGTTGCAATTGCAAGATTGCTTAAAGTTTACGAATTGTCAGCAACACTCAAAGGGAACGAGCAAGAAGATGCTGTTAGTTATTCAGATAATAAATTTAATGCAAGATTAATGATGGTTTTTCTTTTTGCATTCTTTGCATTTTGTATTTATTTAGTAATCTCCTATAAAGATAATTTGCTCCCTGAGGCTGCTTCAGAACATGGTGTTGAAATTGATTCTTTATTTAATTTCAATTTATTAATAATTGGAATAGTATTTATTGCAGTAAATATTTTACTGTTTTATTTTGCCTATAAATATTATTCTCGCAAAGGCTTAAAAGCAACATATTTTGCACACAGTACCAAACTAGAAATGATTTGGACTGTTGTACCAGCAGTTTTTTTAGCCGTAATTATTATTTATGGACTAGCAGTTTGGAACAAAATTACTTCGCCTATTGATTCCAATAAAGCCGTGGTCATGGAGCTTTTCGCAGAACAGTTTAAGTGGACTGCCAGATATGGAGGCGCTGATAATGTTTTGGGTGAAACTAATTATAAATTAACTGCTGACATGAATCCATTGGCTATTGATACAACCGATAAAAATGCTTGGGATGATAAAATTTCAAATGGAGAATTTCATATCCCAGTAAATAAAGTTGTATTAATGTATTTTAGATCAAAGGATGTATTACATAGTGCTTATATGCCTCATTTTAGAGCGCAAATGAATTGTGTACCGGGAATGAGAACAGAATTTCATTTTACACCTACCATTACTACTGCTGAGATGAAAGTAAAAACTAACAATCCAGAATTCGAATATGTTTTATTGTGTAATAAAATTTGTGGAGCCACGCATTGGAATATGCAAATGAAAATTGTTGTTGATACTGAAGATGATTATAAAAAATGGTTAGCAGAGCAAAAAACTTTTAAAGAAAAAAGTATGGCTCAAACAGCAATTGAAAATAAAGTTGCAATAAATCATTAGTTTATTAAACTAAAAATTTTGTTTAGTTGTTATAATTTAAAAGAAATAAAAATATAAAATAATATATCTATGAGTTCGCATTCAAATACAGTAGATCACGCTACACATGCGCATGACAATCACGATCATTCGCATGATCATCACGAGCAAAGTTTTTGGTCAAAATATATTTTTAGTACCGACCATAAAATGATTTCCAAGCAGTTTTTAATTACTGCAATTTTTATGGGTGTTGTGGCAATGATGCTTTCTATTTTCTTTAGATTGCAATTAGCTTGGCCAGGTCAAAGCTTCAGTATTCTTGAATACTTCCTTGGTAAAAAGTGGGCACCAAATGGCGTCCTTGATTCTAATATGTATCTTGCTTTAGTTACAATACATGGAACTATTATGGTTTTCTTCGTATTAACAGGTGGACTAAGTGGAACGTTTAGTAATCTATTAATTCCTCTGCAAATTGGTGCTAGAGATATGGCTTCTGGTTTCTTAAATATGTTATCATTTTGGTTTTTTGCCGTGTCTAGTTTAATTATGTTTTATTCAATGTTCATTGAAACTGGTCCAGCTTCAGCCGGATGGACAATATATCCTCCGTTAAGTGCTTTACAAGAAGCAATACCAGGTTCAGGTTTAGGTATGACATTATGGTTGGTGAGCATGACGCTGTTTGTAGCTGGTTCATTATTAGGATCAATAAATTATATTGTTACTGTTTTAAACTTAAGAACCAAAGGAATGACCATGACAAGATTGCCACTAACAATATGGGCATTCTTCGTTACTGCTATATTGGGAGTTCTTTCTTTTCCTGTGCTATTTGCTGCTGTGCTATTATTAATTTTTGATAGATCTTTTGGTACTAGTTTTTATTTGTCAGATATCTTTATAAGTGGACAGGCAATGGAACAAACTGGCGGTAGTCCGGTATTATTTCAACATCTATTTTGGTTTTTAGGCCATCCTGAAGTTTACATCGTGCTCTTGCCTGCATTGGGTATTACTTCTGAAGTTATTTCAACAATGAGTAGAAAGCCTATTTTCGGTTACCGCGCTATGATTGGCTCTATCTTAGCTATTGGATTCCTTTCATTTATTGTATGGGGACATCATATGTTCATTACAGGTATGAACCCTTTTTTAGGGTCCGTATTTGTTTTTACAACTTTATTAATTGCAATTCCATCTGCAGTTAAAGCATTTAACTATGTTACCACACTTTGGAAAGGGAACCTCAAATTATCCCCTGCAATGCTTTTTGCAATCGGATTAGTTTCTACTTTCGTAACTGGTGGTGTTACAGGAATTATACTTGCAGATTCTGCTTTGGACATTAATGTTCACGATACTTATTTCGTAGTTGCACATTTTCATATTGTGATGGGAGCTTCAGCTATTTTTGGAATGTTTTGTGGTGTTTATCATTGGTTTCCTAGAATGTTTGGTAGAATGATGAATAATAAACTTGGGTATGCCCACTTTTGGATAACATTCATTGCTGTTTATGGAGTATTTTTTCCAATGCATTTTATTGGCTTAACTGGTGTGCCAAGAAGATATTATAGCAATGAAGCTTTTGCCCTTTTCGAAAATCTTCAAAGCATCAATATATTAATTACAGTATTTGCAATTATAGGTGCTTTAGCACAAGGTTTGTTTATCTTCAATTTCTTCTATAGCATGTATAGAGGTAAAAAATCATTACAAAATCCATGGGAAAGTAACACTTTGGAATGGACCGCTCCTGTGGAGCATTTGCATGGGAATTGGCCAGGTGAATTACCTACTGTTTATCGTTGGCCATATGATTATAGCAAGCCTGGTAAAGATGTAGATTTTGTGCCTCAAACGGTTCCGCTTTCACCTGGTGAGGAAGAACATTAAGATTATAAAAGCCCTTTGATTTTCAAAGGGCTTTTATTTTTTATTTTAACTCGCGATGTTTTTATATATTTGCAAATATCAAAATGGGGCCGACCGGTTTTGACAGCGAATGAAATTGAATTGTAAGCATGTCGTGTATTGTGAATGGAGCACGCTAAATCTAATTCTCAAAACTTTTATATGGCGAGTATAACTACGCCCTTGCAGCTTAATACTAGGTATTAATATGCAGTGTCGACCAAAAAGCCCCGCTCATTGGCGTTTTGATTCGGCATCGAAAATAATGAGCTAGTTAAACAATGCTTCGCTGTTTAATGAGATAAAGAAGCTCAGGCAAATTGTTGGTGTGCTAACAAACCTAAATTTGTTGAAATTCAAGGCAACTTGAGAAATTGTTTGCTAAACATGTAGAAAGCTTTTTGATTCTTTGTTTGGACAGGGGTTCGAATCCCCTCGGCTCCACTTTTTTTATTAAGAATTATAATAATTTTAAATTATAATTTACACTTGTTATATTTTTTTAGAAAAAAATTCTCCCTACTAAACCCCAATTATTCCTTTCTAGGCACCACCTTCTTAAATTTTGATCTATAAAGACGTTGATCAAACTAAAATAAATCCTTTCGATCAATTTCTTGCTAAATACCAATGCAATCTGCAAGAGGATTTTTAAATTGAAATATAGTTGGTTTGACGATTAGGTATTTTCCATGGCATAATTTGTAAAGGATGAATCTGTTTATTGCATGAGCATATCTACAATGTGCAATTTGGCTCATGACCATGGAGTATTAAAGCCTACTTCAATAAAGAAGTGTTTTATAATTGTGAACCTATTCAAAATGTAGAGTTGGTAATACAAATGCTGGATTCAATATATCGCTCACTTATTAACTGAATCTGAAATCTAATTGTCCAAATTGCGACATAATCCAATTTAAAAGAAACAATCGATTAATTTAGAAACCATATAATCCCAATAAATAGCATTGCAATCACCAATTGAATACATCCACTATCTAAGGATAATCAGGTTTAAAAATTCACCAATTATAAGTGATACTAAAGTGAAATATTAATTAGACCAATATTTTGTATATTGGTTTTTTTGTTTTATCTTTGGTCTCAAATATAATTCACTATGTCAAATTCATTATTTATACCAGTAAAGGAATCAATCACTGAGTTGCGTCTGTTGCTAAAAACATCAACACCAATGCTTCATCCTCGATTGAAAATGCTAATTTCTATAAAGAAAATGGGAGATTTAGGCATCTCAAAAAGAGCCTTAATGGAAGAGGTGGGCGCTTGTAGTCAAAGTATCCATAATTG